>CAZFPM010000267.1:2949-7718 GCA_964520965.1 uncultured Myxococcales bacterium | reverse complement strand
GGCGATCCGGGACGGCGGCGACGGACGCAACACGTGACCCCTCATTTCCGGCACCGGCTCGCCTCGAGTGGGCCGCACCGGACCACTCACACCCAGAGACAACGATGACCTGGCTCACACGCTCAGCACTCATGATCGCGGCCCTATTCGTCGCAGCCCCGGCCGCCGCCGTCCCGCTCGCCTGCGGGCAGGCGGCAAACACCCTCGAGGGCGGTCCCGGTACCACGATCACCGTGACCTGCCCGGCGAATTGCACCGACGGTTCGGTGTGGGGCACCACGACCTATTCCGACGACTCGTCGATCTGCACCGCCGCGGTCCACGCCGGCGCGATCTCCCGAGCGGCCGGCGGCACATTCGACATCACGATCGCGCCCGGTGCCGACCAGTACGTCTCCTCGACGGCGAACGGAGTCAGCACCTCGGAGTGGGGCTCCTGGGGACGGAGCTTCATCGTCGGCGGCAGCGGCGCGCCCACGGTCGACTGTCACACCGCCGCCACCAGCCTGGGCGGCGACCCCGGCTCGGCCGTCCGCGTGACCTGCCCGGCCGGCTGTGCCTCCGGCGGTACGGTCTGGGGTACGGGGACCTACTCCGACGACTCCGCCGTCTGCACCGCGGCGATCCATGCGGGCGTGCTCTCCAACGCCGGGGGGAGCTTCGAGATCCGGATCCAGGCAGGGCAGTCGTCCTACGAGTCGAGCACCCTGAACGGAGTCACGACCGCCGAATGGGGAAGCTGGGGTCGCAGCTTCACGGTCGCCCCCTGAGCGACGCGCTACGGACCGCGGCCACGAGGCGGCGGACGCGCCCGCGGTCGACCGGGGCGTACACGTCGCCGTCCTCCTTGAGCGAGGTGCCGACGATCAACCCGTCGGCCACCGTCGCCAGCGCCTCGGCGTTGTCGATGTCGACGCCGCTGCCGACGTAGACGGGCCGCGAGCTGGCGGCGACGACCCGCTCGAGGTCCCCGACATCCACAGCCGAGCCGGTAGCCGCGCCGCTGACGATGACCGCGTCGGCACCGCACCGACCGACCAGGTCGTGTAGTTCGTCGAGCAGAGGCCGCTCCGCGCCGAGCGGAGCGGAGTGTTTCACGCGGAGGTCGGCCCAGACCGCTACGTCTCCGGCGCCGAGCTCGCGTCGACGGCGGAGCAGCCGGTGGGCATCGCCCCTGATCAGCCCCTGGTCGGTGACTCGAGCCCCGGCGAGCACGTTCACGCGGATCATGCAGGCCCCGGTCGCGACGGCGACCGCCAGCGCACCCAGCGCGTCGTTGCGCAGCACGTTGATTCCGAGCGGGCGGTCCACCGCGACGCGAATCGCCGTGGACACGGCGGTGACCGCCGCGATCGTCTCCCGCGGAACGGCATCGGGATAGAACGGGGCGTCACCGAAGTTCTCGACCATGATCGCGTCGACCCCTCCGGCGACCAGGGCCTCGGCATCTCTCAAGGCGGCCTCGGCCACGCCAGCGAGATCTCCACCGTAGCCCGGCGCGCCCGGAAGTGCGCGAAGATGGACCATGCCGACGAGATCGACGCTGCGGCAGGCTCCGGGCTGGTTGGGCGGGGTGGTCATCGATCGGCGTTCAGGGCAGCGGTGTCGGACGCAGGCGACGTCGGGTGACACGCCGCGGAGTCCGCCGCTCGGCGAGCGCTCGCACGTACGCGTCGCGATAGGCCTGTGCCGCGGGCGCCCACCCGAACTCGCGCCGCATTCCCTCCAGCATCACGGCCTTCCAAGCTCGCCGATTCTCGCGGTAGAGCCGCACCGCCCGCCGGCACGCCAGGAGGAGCCCGGCTGGCGTCAGCTCGTCGAACGAGAATCCCGTCGCGTCGGCAACGGGCGTGCCGGTACCGACATCGACGACGGTGTCCGCCAGGCCCCCGACCGCGTGGACGATCGGCAGCGTGCCGTAACGCATCGAGTACATCTGGTTCAGGCCGCACGGCTCGTAGCGGCTCGGCATGAGGAACGCGTCGGCACCGGCCTCGACCATGTGCGACAGCGGAGGTTCGAAGCCGACGTAGACCGCGACGTTGTCCGGGAAGCGCACGGCGAGCTCCTGGAACCGCACTGCGAGGTCCGGGTCTCCACTACCCAGCACGATGAGTCGGACGCCGAGCCGGACCAGCGCGGGCACGATGTCGGCGAGAACGGCGAGCCCTTTCTGCCACGCGAATCGCGAGACGACGCCGAACAGGGGATCCTCGGCCTCAGCCTCGAGGCCGAAGCGTTCCAGCAGCGCCTCCCGGCACCGCTGCTTGCCGGCCAGCGCCGATGCGTCGTAGTGAGCGGCGATGTGAGGGTCGGTGGCAGGGTCCCAGATCGTGGTGTCGATGCCGTTGAGGATGCCCGAGAGCCGAGCGCCGTGGGCGCGGAGGAAGCCATCGAGCCCTTCGCCGTGCTCCGGCGTCGTGATCTCACCCGCGTAGGTCGGGCTGACGGTGGTGACGCCGTCGGCGAACGCGATGCCGGCCTTGAGGAAGCAGACCTGATCGTAGAGCTCGAACGCGTCGAGGTGAAAGTCCGCCCAGTGTAGTCCGAGCGTCGGCACCCAGGTCTTCGGGAAGGTCCCCTGGTAGGCGAGGTTGTGGATGGTGAATGCTGCGGCGGACTCGGCGTATGTCGCGCTGGCGTCGCGGCGCATCATCACCGGGGCCAGTCCGGCCTGCCAGTCGTGCGCGTGGACAACGTCGGGCGGCGCGTCCATCAGGGCGGGCGCCGCGGCGATCGCGGCGCGAGACAACATGGCGTAGCGGGCCGGCTCGTCGCAGAGGTCGCGCCCTCCGCCCGAGGAGTAGAGTTCCGGGCGGTCGAAGTAGCCCGCATGGTCGACGAAGTAGATCGTCGCACCACTCGACGACGGCAGCCGCAGCACGTGGGCTGGGCGCTTCACGCGCCGGTCGACCGCGGGGACGGTCACGCCGGTGTCCTCGAGTTCGATGTCGGCGTTTCGCAACGCCACGGCGGCCCCGCGGTGCAGCGGCACGAAAGTGGCGACCGTGTCGCCGGCTGCCGCCTGGGCTTGCGGGAGCGCAGCACTGACGTCGCCGAGCCCGCCCGTCGAACACCAGGGCGTGAGCTCGGAGGTGACGTGAACGATGCGGAGCGGCGCGGTCAGGGGGCCTCCTCGATCACGCCGGTCAGTTCGGCCAGGCGACCATACCGGTCGAAACGCGGCCCGACGGACTCGTGGCTGTGCCGATCCCGCTCCGCGACGATGAAGCTATCCAGGCTCGCTTCGAAGATCCCGCGCGTCGCGGGGTCCTGGTGTAGCGCCTCGACCATGTCGACGGAGAGTTCGATCGGCCCCTTTTGCGGAATGTGCGTCCCCTTGGGGAACACGTATATGCCGGTCTCGGTCACGAAGGGGAAGCGAGCGGCGTCGAGATCCGGATCCTCGCCGATCACGGTCCCAGGCTCGACGCTGCAATTCTTGTCGAGCATGACCTTCGCGAGGCGTGCCCCCGCACCGACGTTGCAGCCGCTGAGGAGGACCGAGTCCCGGATTTCGGAGCCGGCGTGAACGAAGCAGTCGTAGCCCGCCATCACGTTCTCGAGGTGGGCTGCGGTGATGATCGACCCCTCGCACACCATGGAGTCGATGACCTCGCAGACCCTCCCGCCCTTGCCGACGAAACGCGCGGGCGGGAAGTCGCGCCGGGCGCTCCGGATCTTCCACTGACGATTGTACATGTCCACAGGAGGCAGGGGCTTCCGCATGTCCATGTTGACGTCGAAGAAGCTGTCGAGCGTGCCGACGTCACGCCAGTATGGCTTCTGCCCAGGCCCGGCGTTGCGGACCTCGTTCGTGCTGAAGTCGTAGGTGAAGATCCGCAGCCCGTCCTTCAACATGCCGGGGATGACGTTGCGCCCGAAGTCGTGGGCCGACTTCGGATCGCGGGAGTCCGCCACCAGGCGGTTCTGGAGGACCTCGCGGCGGAAGAAGTAGTTGCCCATGCTCGCCAACGCCCATCCCGGCCGGCCTGGAATCTCGGCGGGTCGGGCCGGCTTCTCCTGAAATCCGAGCACGCGCCCGGCGGCATCGATCCGGATCACGCCGAACTCGGTCGCCTCCTCGATCGGCACGGGCACTGCGGCGATGGTGAGATCCGCGTTGGCCTCGAGATGCCGGTTCTCCATCTGCTCCACGTCCATGACGTAGACGTGGTCGCCGCCGAACACCGCGATGTGGTCCGGCGAGTAGTCGTCGATCAGGTTCAGGTTCTGGAACACGCTGTCCGCGGTCCCCTGGTACCACTGGTCTCCGCGCCGCATCTGCGCCGGGACCACCTCGACGAAGAGGCCGGGCGCGTTGAGGTGCCAATGCCGTGACAGGTGCCGGATCAGGCTGCTCGCCATGTATTGGGTGAGCACGTAGATCCGGTGGTAGCCGGCGTTGACGAAGTTCGAGAGGACGAAGTCGATGATCCGATAGCGACCCCCGATCGGCACCGCGGGCTTGGCGCGGTGGCACGTCAGCGGCGCGAGCCGCGAACCGCGGCCGCCGGCCATGATCATCACCAGGGTGGGTTTCACGACACTCCGTCGGTATGCGGGGCGTTCTGCAGCCGCAGCAAAGCAGGAATCGGGCCGTCCCGCCAGCCGACCGTACCGCAGCCGCCTGCACACACGTCAACGCGACGAGAGCGAAACGCCCCCGTCGCAGCCCCCCGTGGTCGCCGTCCAGATGTGCGCTTCCGCACGTCTCGGCGGGTTGCTCACCCCGCCTTCGGGGGCCGGCGCTTCGCGGCGCCCATGGG
>CAZFPM010000267.1:0-2939 GCA_964520965.1 uncultured Myxococcales bacterium | reverse complement strand
ACGCCTGGCCGCCGGCTTGCGCAACGGCGTGGACCTGGAGGACGCCGACTTCTTGGTGGCGGGCTTCTTCGCGGCCGTGGCCTTCTTGGCGGCCGGCTTCCTCGCGGTCGTGGCCTTCTTCGCGGCCGGCTTCTTCGCGGCCGGCTTCTTCGCGGCCGTGGCCTTCTTGGCGACCGTAGTCTTCCTGGCCGTGGCCTTCTTGACGGCCGGCTTCTTCGCCGTGGCCTTCTTCGCGGCCGGCTTCTTCGCCGTCGTCTTCTTGGCGGCCGGTTTCTTCGCCGCCTCGCTCTTGGCCGGCTCGGGCCGGGAGAAGTCTCGATGCAGCACCTCGCCGAGCGTCTTCCGCGCCGCGTCGTCGACCTTGTGCACGAGCTCGAGGGCCTGCTCGCGGAGCTCTTCGGCTCGCGTGCGCCCGTCTTCGGAGTGCCTCTTCAGCGTGTCGGCCGCGTCGTGCGCGAGCTCGTCGGCGTTGGTGCGGGTCGCCTCGGCGTGCTCGCGGAGCCCGTCGAACCAACGCTGGGCGGTTGCTCGAGCCTTCTCGCTCGCCTGGTCCAGGGTCTCGATGATCGTCATTCTCTTCACTGGGATGGGGAGCCGGCTCATGACGCATCGCGTCACGCAGCCAATCCTAGGGACCCGATCCGAGGATGCAAGCAGAAAATGACGCGACGCGTTATCGGCCCGACCGACCCGCACGAAACACACTCCCGACCGACACCCGATCGGGCCCGCGCCAGACCGCCAAACACCGCGCGCGTTCGAGACGCTCGACCCCGCCCGAGAGTGGCGTTTCGGTGTTGACAACCCGTCACGGAGAACGCATAAGGGCCGCCCCAACGGGGTCGTAGCTCAGCTGGGAGAGCGTCGCGTTCGCAATGCGAAGGTCAGGGGTTCGATCCCCCTCGGCTCCACTCGAGAGAGAACGAAGGGCGGTCCGGAGACGGACCGCCCTCGCTCGTTCGTGGGGACGGGCCTGTGGCATGCTATCCTCCCGGCCGATGAACGCCTCCGCCGCCGAAGAACATCATCGGGCTCGACCGGGCCGCACCGTCGTCGCCGCCATCGGCTGGCTCGTCACGCTGGCCTCGGTGTTCGCGATGGCGACGTTCCAGGCCTCGGACCCGGACCTCGGCTTCCACCTCGCGACGGGCCGCGAGGTGCTGGCCACGGGACGCATCCCGGCCACGAACGTGCTCTCGTTCGCCCAGACCGAGCACAGCTGGCTGCTGCACCAGTGGGCCCCCGGCGTCCTCTTCGAGCTCGTCCACCGGCGGTGGGGAGTCGCCGCCGTCATTCTGACCAAGGCCTCCATCGTCTGCCTCACGTGGGCGTTCGTCCTCGCCGCCACTCGGCGGCTCGGCGCTCGACTCGCGCCGGCCGGCTGTGCGGTGCTCGTCGGGGCGACCGCGGCGGCGTTCCGCTTCGTCGAGCGCCCTCTCCTCGCCTCGCATCTCGCGCTCGCCGTCGTCGTCTGGCTGCTCGCTCTTCACGCCACACCCCGGTCCGGAGCAGCACGATGGCGTCGGTCGACACCCCTGGTCGCGGCCGCCCTGGCCCTCGCCGTCACGGCACACCTGCATGCGGGCGTCCTCTACCCGGCGCTGCTGGTGTTCGCGTTCTCGGTGGGCACGTTGATGGACCCGGTCGCGGCCCGGGCGTTGCGCCGCGCTCCCCCCGCGACAGCGGACGGCTCGGCCCCGGCGACCGGACCCCGAGGCGCCCTGCCCCTGTTCGCCGTCTTGGTCGGGGGGTTCTCGATCGCCGCGGCGACGCTCGCGCTCTACCACCCCTACGGAGCACGGGTCCTCGGCGTGCCCTTCAGGATGGGGTCGGACACCTACCTCTACGAACATATCGTCGAGTTCCGCGCCCCCTGGAGTTTCCCAGCCTCGTACCTGCGCACCTATTGGATCGTCGCACTCGCGGCACTGTCGACAGTGGTGGTCACGCTTCGTCGAGGACCGCTGGCTCGCACGTTGGCCCTGGGTGGGTTCCTGCTCCTCTCCCTGCGCTGGGCGCGCCTTGCCTATGCTCTCGCCATCGTCGCCACGCCGTGGATCGCGCTGGAGGTCGACCGCTTCGCCGGCCGGTTCCGGGTCGGCCGCAGTCCCCTGGTCGCCGGGGTGACGCTGGCAGCGCTGGCATGCCTGGGGCCGCTGGAGAACTGGTCTCGCTTCCCGCCGGGTCTCGGGTACAACCCCCATCACTGGCCCATCGAGCTCTTCGGTGTGCTCGACGACCTCGAGGTCCGCGGCGACGTCTTCACCTCTGACCGGTGGGCCGGACCGCTGCTCGGCCTCTACTACCCGGAACGCCGTTCGTTCTTCGACACCCGCATCGAAGCGTTCGACGCGGCGTTCATCGAGGACGAATACCAGGCGGCGCGGTACGGCCAGCCCGGCTGGGACGCGACACTGGATCGGTACGACGTCCAGGCGGTCCTGATGGCCCACACGAGCCCGGGTGAGGCACGACTGCAGGGCGGCGAGCCGAACCTGCGTCAGTTTCTCTCGCACGACGGACGGTGGGCGCTGGTGGCCTTCGACGACCACGGAGCCCTCTGGGTCCGCGCGGACGGCCCGAACGCCGAGGTCGCCGCGCGTTGGGAGATCGAGGGCGTCGACCCCGACCGCCCTGCCTTCTTCCCGCGCCCGGCGGCGAGCGCAGCGCACCTGGCGCGCGCGGTCGACCGCGGCCCGGCGTCGCCGCGGCTCTTGGCTCTGGCGGCTGTTGCATTCGCCGACTCCGGACGGTCCGATCTCGCCGCCGAAACGCTGGAGAGAGCGCGGCGCATGTCCCCGGATTCGCCCGTCGTCGAAGCCGCAGAATCGATGGTCAACGAACTCTCGCGGTGATATGGGAGCCGCCTCCCCCACACCCCACCACGAGCCATGAAGCTCAGCGTCGTCATCCCCTGCTACAACGAGCTCGCGACGATC
>CAZFPM010000266.1:1925-7777 GCA_964520965.1 uncultured Myxococcales bacterium | reverse complement strand
GACCAGCCTCGACGACGCCGAGACGTTGCTGCACGACACGCCAATGGTCCGAGCGACACGCACGCCCTTCATGGTCTTCGGGCACTGGCCCGCCGGGCTCGGCCTCGTCTGGTGCCTGGCGTCGGTGTTTCGTGCGCGGCGCAGACGCCGGCAAGACGCCGATCTCGGGTCAGACGGGTTGGAGACGAGCGACGATCCGCAGGGGTAGGGCGGTCGACGGCACCCTTCCGATCCGGTCGATCCGGAAGCGCTCGCCGACCACGTCTCGCAGCAGCGCGGTATCGAACTGGTGCAGGTGCCAGTGATCGTCCATCCGCTCGACGGACTCGTACCCTGCCTTTCCGGATTGGAGCACGAAACGGCCGATAGGGCCGGTCCGAAAGACGACGGATTTCAGGGCGTTGACCAGTTTCTCGTTGGGCACCGAAACAACGGCGAGCCCGCCCGGTTTGAGCACGCGGCGCATGCCGGCGATGACCGCCCGCGGGTCGATCACGTGCTCGAGCACCTCGGAGCAGTAGACGCGGTCGAACGATGCGTCGTCGAAGGGGAGGTCCTCCGCGTCGCCCTTTACCAACTCCGCGCGGGCGCCCAGGCGTTCGCGGGCCTTGCCGAGGATGTAGTCCGAGATATCCACCCCGACCAGATCGGCACCATGGATGCGCTCGAGGATGTTCCCGGCGCCTACACCGACCTCCAACACCCGATGGCCGGGCTTTACGCCGAGGAACCTGAGGAGCACGTGGACCCGGTGCCTCTCGATCGCCCGGACGAGGAGGCTCGGGTGATCGTGATACTCGCCCGGGTCGAACTCGCGGACCATCCGCTCGTTCCACTCCTCGAACTCCTCTCGACTGACTTGGGTCGCCATGACTCGGAACCGGCCTCGCTGGAGAGGCGCGCAACCTATTGGCGCGATCCTATGGTTGTCAACCGTGAACCCTGCGGAATTCTTGACGCTCGGCGTTCTTGACCTAGCATCAGAACCCGTGATTTCGTGAGGTTGCACACCCTCTCGGAGACAGCTTCCATGGTGACCCACCGGCATCTCGCCGCGTTCGTTCTAGCCGCATCGAGCACAGGCCTGATGGCTTGTGGCGCGAACGACTCCGTCTCGCGCGACGATCTCGACGATCTGACCGAGCGGATCTCGGAGTTGGAGCGCACCAACGGGCGCTTGCGCGTGCGTTTGCAGGACACCGAGGAGCGCATCTTCTTGCTCCAGGACCGTGTCGAGGCCAATCGCATCAACTCGATGCGACGTCAGACAGCGAGCTACGACCGGACGCGACAGTCTTTCCAGACCGCGCCGACCCACACGCAGCGGTTCGAGTCGCCGGTGACCTCGTCGGCCCCGCCGCCGTTCCCGGACATCAATCCGCTGGTGCCGGAGCTGCCGGTGCAGCGCTTGGCGCCCGACAGCGCCAACGTCGAACTCGCGCCACTCGATGAAGAGCCCGAGCTGGTGATCGACATGGCGGCCTACGAGGCCCGGTTCGGAGACGAGCCCGGAGGGTCGCGGCCCAGACAAGCAAGCACTGCGCCCTCCCGCCGAGCACTGCCTCCGGTCGACGTGGGCCACACGCGGCTGCAGGTCGTGCCGGTCGACTCCTCGAATCGCGCGCTCGTCCCCACGGTCGCTGCACCCGAGCCATCCGAGGAGACGCCGCTTTCGCTCTACCGGTCGGCCCTCGACCAGTTCAACGGCGCCGAATACACGACGGCCCTCCAGTCCCTGAACCAGTTCGTCGCCGCCGGCCCGGAACCCGACTACATGGACAACGCGCTCTTCTGGATGGGAGAGTGCTACTATGGCCTCGGCCGCTACGACGAGGCGTTGGGTTTCTTCCAACGCGTCGTCAGCGAGTACCCGGACGGCAACAAGGTGCCCGACTCGTTGCTCAAGGTCGCGTTGACCTACGAACGCCTCGACAACCGCGCATCCGCGAGGGAGGTGTTGAACGTCCTCGTGGACACCTATCCCACTACGGACGCGGCGACACGCGCGTCCGAGCGTCTGCGGGCGCTCGAGTGATTCAGGCCGATGGAGAGGATATGAAGAACCGATTCGCGATCGCTCTCATCGCCTCGGCCGCCATCGCCGGCGCCGTCTACGGACTCGTTCCGCAGGACGCCGTAGCGCAGAGCGTCCAGGTGCAGGCGGTCGGAGAGAGGGCGCGGGCCTTCCACGTCGCCCGCCACGGCGACACGCTGTTCGACCTCTCGTCGATCTACCTCAACGACCCGCTGTCCTGGCCCGTGCTGTGGTCCTACAACCCACAGATCACCAACCCCCACTGGATCTACCCGGGCGACATCGTCTTCACCGAGGCGGTCCCACAGCCTCCGCCTCCGCTCGACCTCAACATCACCGGCAGATTCTACCCGCTGGCGGGGTTCTACACGTCGTCGGAGATCGACATCGTCGGTGAGCTCCGATTCGCCGACACGGGTCGTCGGCTGCTCGCGCTGCTCGACGAGGTCTACGTCGAAATCGAGGAGCCCGGAAACGTCAGGGTCGGCGACCGGTACGCGATCAATCGCGTGCTCGACCGCGTCTATGACGACGACGACAACATCGTCGCCGTGAAATACCTCGTGACCGGGGCGATCGAAATCCAGGCCCGTCACCTCGAGACGGAGCTCCTGAGTGCCCAGATCGTCGCGCTCTGGGACACCATCGAGCGCGGCGACGTCCTCTTCCTGACCCAGCCGCAGCGGCTGGAGATCGGACCGGTGACCAACTCCGTCGATCTCGAGGCTCGGATCATCGATCACCTCTCACCGGTCTCCAGCTTCCACGAGCAGGACTACGTCTTCATCAACAAAGGTTGGGAAGACGGGGTCGAGCCCGGCAACCGCTTCGTGATCTGGGATCGTCAGGACGAGGGCGAGGAGATCCGCGCGCTGCGCACGCGCCGCTTGGATTACGAAGAGGACATCCTCCCGCTGATCCCCTGGCACGTCGCCGGCGAAGCGATGGTGATCTACACCTCCGATCAGTTCTCGACCGCGGTGATCACCGAAGCGGGCAACCGGGAGCTGCGGGACGGGATGCGCCTCACGCTCCAGCGGGGACAGTAGACCCCGCGGGCATCCGGAAGCCACGGCGTACACGCCGTGGCTTCTTTCGTTTTGCGACACCCGGGCCGGGCTCAGGCGGGTGCCGGCGCCTCGCCGTGCGTGTCGGCGGCCGAGCCTTCGGGTCGGCGGTGTCGACGGGCGAGGTCGCTCAGGACGGAGCGCCGGAACACGTTGCGCATGGCGTCCTCGGCGTCCTGCCAGATCGAGTACATGGCGCAACAGGAGTCGTTGTCACAACCGCCGCCCATCTCGGTGCAGAAGTTGAGGGCGACCGGGCTGTCGGCGGCCTCGATGATGTCGAGGAAGGAGACCCCTTCGGCGGCCTTGGCCAGGCAGTACCCACCAGCCGCGCCGCGCTTGGACAGTATCAGCCCGGCAGCGACGAGGTCCTTGAGAATCTTGGCGAGGTACTCGGAAGGGATGTGCTCGTGGCTGGCGATCTCCTTGAAGCTCACGCGTCCGCCGCCCGATTGTTGGGCGAGGAAGATCATGGCGCGCAGTGCGTACTCGACGCGTCGGGATACCTGCAGCACGAGGGAGCTTGTTCCGAGGGAGAGGGTGGAGCCGACGTGAAAGCCTAGTACTTCAATATCGCATCGCAACCGTGACGGCACCCGGTTCCTGAACAATACACCAGACTTTACATAATGTATCTTATCGGACCTTGGGTCTGTTTTCGGGGCTGGGAACGGCCAAAGCCGAGATCGTGGCCTGACCGGAATCGCGTCTACGGTCGCGCGCTTTCCCTACTTCTTGCCGAAGAGCCGAGCGAAGAGCCCGGGCTTCTTCGACTCGCGCATCCGGAGCAAGCGTAGATTCGAGGTTGCCTCGACGTTCCCCGGCTCGATCTCCAGGGCATCGTTGTACCACCGGCACGCCAGGTCGACCTCTCCGTCGGTGCGCGCGATGTGTCCCAGGAAGACACGGGCCGGAACGCACTTCTCGTTCTCGTCTGCCAACTCCTCGAGCGCCGCCAGGATCCGGTTCTCGTCCGCCCGCGAGAACGGGCGTCCGTCCTCGTCCGCGTCGAGCGTCCCGTACTCCGCCCAATAGAGGTACGCCCAATAGTCCGGTTCGGATTGATTCGCCTTCACCGCCTTCCGGAACTCGACCAGCGCCGGTTCCAACGCGCCCCGTTCGACCAGGCGCTTGCCCCCACGGAACGCCTCGTCGGCCGCGAAGATCTGCCGAACGTCCGTCGGAATCCCGCGCTCGGACAGCGACAGACCAGCGTCATACTCCTCCCGCTGCGCCGGATCCGAGAGCGTCTTCTGCGCCCGGGAGAGCTCGCCGAAGATCCGCTGCATCTTCATGCGGAGAGGCCCGAGGTTCATGCCCGGGTAGTTGTCGACGTGGTAGATCCGCGCCTTCGCGTGGAACGCCCGCTTGATCTGCGCGTCGGTCGCATCGCGCTGGACATCGAGGAGCTTGTAGAGGTCGATTTCATCGAGCGCGTCGTAGGCCTGGTCGACCTTGGTGCGAAGCTTCTCGAGTTCCATTCGTCTCCTCGGCGACTGCCGGCCAAACGCAACGAGCGCGGTGCTTCGACCGCGCTCGTCAGTGGCGATGCAGGGACTTGAACCCCGGACACAGCGGATATGAGCCGCTTGCTCTAACCAACTGAGCTACATCGCCGAAACCGCCCGAGGCGGGACCCGGGGTTCTAGAACGACGGCTGGACAGTGTCAACCACCAGATGGGCCGTTCGAGGCCTTTGGATCCGGCTCAGACTGCCCCCCATCCAAGGCGTGACGAAGCGCCGGCCTGACCTTCAGCAGCACCAACGGCAGCACCAAAAGGTCGCCGACCAGCGCACTGACGAGAGTGATGCCCCCGAGACGCCCCAGTTCGCGTACAGCCGTGAATTCGCTGAACGTCAACGCTCCGAAACCGATGCAGAGGATGACGGTCGTGAAGATCACGCCCCGCCCGGCCGCATGCAGCGCCTGCTCCAGGGCCTCTGCGTAGGCCGTGCCCCGGTCGAGCTCCTCGCGAAACCGGACCAACACGTGGATCGTGTCGTCCACCGCGATGCCAAGGCTGACGCTGAACACCACCGCAGTCGACACGCGCATCTCGATGCCCAGGTAGCCGACCGCACCCAGGGTCACCAGGAGCGGAAACGCGTTCGGGACCATCGACAACATGCCGAGCCTGATGCTCCGGAACAGCGCGCTCATCAGCAACATGATGATCACCACCGCGAGCATCAGACTCGTGACCAGGTCGCGCGTCATGAACCGCATCGCGTCCTGCCCCAGCGTCGACGAGCCGGTGAAGTACCACTCCGCGTCGCCGAAAGACGACGACCGCGCAGCGACCTCTCGCGCCAGCTCTGCCCGCAATGCGCTCCACGCCGAGGAGCCCACGTCGTACATCCGAAACGAGATGTGGGCGACGCCGTAATCGGCGCTTACCAGGCGGCTGCGTTCTTTCACCGGCAGTTGATCCAGAAGCGCAACAACACCAGCCGATGTGCCCGGAATCACGTTGAATTCATCGGCGCCACGATAGGCGTCGTGAGCCTCCCTGACCACCGGCGCCAGAGAGTACGCGCGAGCGATGAGGGGGCGGCCGTCTTCCCATCTCCAGTCTTCCGCGAAGGCACCGATCTCGTCGAACGCCCGCAACGCCTCGGGGTCGGCGAACGTGCCGGCAGAGCCGTGGAAGACGATCGCACCGGACAACACCCCGCCGAGATGCTCCTCGATCACCCGGTTGGCGACCGCGGCCTCGTTGTCCTCCTGGAGCTCCTCCATGATGTGCAT
>CAZFPM010000266.1:0-1915 GCA_964520965.1 uncultured Myxococcales bacterium | reverse complement strand
GCATGTTCCGGTCGATCCGCGAGATGCCCCACCCCATCACCCCCCCGAACGCCAGCAGCGCCAGCGTCGTCGCGAAGGCGTGCCGCGTGACCAGCGACACGCACAGATCCGTGAGCCACCGAGACACCCGGAGTCCGAGCTCGGCGCCTCCCTGCCTGGCAGTCTGCAATGGCAGCGAGGCCAGGCAGGCAGGCATCAGCAGCATCGTGACGACGTACGACAGCAGGATCCCAAACGCCGTGTACGAGCCGAACCCGCGGATGATCGGCAGGTGCGCCGTCGTCAGCGATGCGAACCCGACGGCGCTCGTCACGCTGGTCAACAGGCACGCCGGAGCCATGTACCGCATCGTCCGCCGCGCGGCCTGCTCCCCGTCGGCCGACCGCTCGGCCTCGTCGAGGTAGCGCGTCAGGATGTGCACCGAGTCCGCGATCGCGATGACGAGCAGGAGCGTCGGCATCGAGCTGTTGATCATGTTCAGCTTCCCGCCCGTTCCCATCATGAAGCCGACCGCCCACACGATCCCGACCCCGACGACGGTGATCGGAAGCAGAACGCCACGCAGGGTGCGGAAGAGCGCCAGCAGCAACAGGGCGACCACGAGCCCGGTCAACGGCAGAAAGACCTTGAGGTCGTGTTGGATAACGCCGGTGTAGATCTCGCTGATGTAGGGGACCCCGCCGAGGTAGAAGGCGCCCCACCCGTCCGCGCGCGCTTCCGCATCGAGCTCGCTGATGATCTCGGTCACCGCCAGCGTCGTCGAGCAGTACGGGACGTCGGCATTGCGCGCGCAGTCGACGTCCGCACAGTCCCGAAGACCGTCACCGTCGTCGTCGAGGCCGTTCCGACAGGCGTCGCGCCCGGTCTCCGGGCTGCCCACCCACACGCAGGCCGCGAGCCCGTCGCAGTCGGGGTCGGCGCAATCGACGAGCCGGTCTCCGTCGTCGTCCGCCTCGTTGGTGCACGCGGCGTTTTCGTCCTCGGGGCCGTGCGGTTCGCAGAGCCCCTCGACCGCCCAACACCCGGGGTCGTGGCAGTCGACGCCTCCGGTGGCGTCGTTGTCGACGCCGTCGTTGCAGCCGACGGGACCCCCCTCGATGTCGAAGCGGACCACCAGTGCCGTGTGTCGACCGTCGACCCCGTAGATCGCACCGCCGAGCAGCGGATGCTCGACAGCCCGTTGGCGGACGGCGTCCCACTCCGCCGCCGTCTCCGGAAACGGTTCGGGGACGAGCCGTTCCATGCGGAGCTCCCCGTTTTCGCCGACGAGCACCTCGGCATTCGTCGGTCCGATGACGTCGTCGACGCCTTCGAGGCGCGCGAGCTGCTCGGCGAGCTCGTCGAGGCGCGTCATCCGCTCGGCCGACCACAGGTCATCGGCCTCGACGGCGACGACCACCATGTTCACGTCGGTGCCGAATCGACGCAGGTAGTCCCGCAGGCGGTCGTACTCCGGACCGTCGCCGACGAAGAGCGTCGTGAACGAGAAGTCGTATTGCAGCGGCCAGAGCCCCGCGGCGGCCAGCGCTGTCCCAGCCAACAGGAGCGCGAGCGCGAGGTGTCTGTAGCGGACGAGAAGCGCGCTCGGGCGCATCTCAGAGCAGCGCGTGCAGGAAGCCTTCCGACATCAGGTACGTGCCCTTGATCCACCACTGGGGCGTGCTGACGACCAGCCCCGCTCCGGCGACACGCCGTTCCTCCCACTGGCCGAACCCTGCGAACCAACGGTAGACGAGCGTCGGGTCCGGCGACGGACCACCGTCGACCCTGTTCGACAGCGTCCCGGTCTTGCCCCACACCCGAAGGCGATGCGGCCACCCCTGGCGCTGCGAGAAATCGCGCCTCGCCGTCCCGGACACCGCCGTCTCGGAGAGCACCGTCGTCAGCTGCTCGGCAACCTCGGCGGTCATGACCT
>CAZFPM010000265.1:0-7902 GCA_964520965.1 uncultured Myxococcales bacterium | reverse complement strand
CTATTCCATCGTTCCCTATGCGGGCGTCGAGTCCTTCGACTGGACCGTTCCGGCGGGGGCTACCGTGACTGCCGGCGGGGGGACCGCCACCGTGACGGTCACCTTCGGCGCCACGTTGGGCGATGTAAGCGTCAACGCGGTCAACGCCTGCGGCACGAGCACGGCGAGCACATTGACCGTATCATCGGCACTGAGCGCTACAGGGGGCACCATCACCGAGGTCGGCGGCCGCAGAATCCACACGTTCGATACCACCGGTGATTCGACTTTCACGGTCACCGGGGGTTGCGACGACGCCGAGATCCTCGTGGTCGCCGGCGGCGGCAAGGGCGGCATCTCCGGCGGGGGCGGCGGGGGCGGAGGCGGCAGGGTGGTTCACGAGACCGCCCATGCCCTGACGGCCGGAGACTACGCAGTCGAAGTCGGCGAGGGCGCGATATTGATCCCGCAGGGGCACTCGGGCGGAGACAGCGGTTCCGACGCCCAGAGGTCCCTTTTCGATACCTTCATTGCAGAACCTGGGACCAACGGGACCGGACCCGGAGGGGACTCCGGAAACACGCTCGACGGAGTCGTCACGGACTACACGGGTGGAGTCGTGTTGGCGCCGCCATCGAACGGCGGGGGGGCTGGCGCCGGCGAAGACGGAGGCAACGGCAGCTCGTCGTCGTCCGGAAGCTCCGGCGATGGCGGTGATGGTCTGTCGTTCGACATCTCGGGGACCGCTACCTGGTACGGTGGCGGCGGTGGCGCCGGATACCACTGTCAGGGCGGCTGCGGAGGTACGGGTACCGGCGGTCAGGGCGGCGGCGACGGCGCCTCGGGCGGCAGTTGTGGCGGCTGCTTCCCTCGCGTGGGCAACAGCGGAACCCCCGGTCTTCCGAACACCGGCGGTGGCGGTGGCGGAGGGGGTGGACATTCGGGCTGTTGTCACGGATATGGTGCCAGCGGCGGTTCGGGAATCGTCATCATCAGCTACACCCCTTGACCCAACGGAGTCCGCCATGGCTGAGCCTCTCCTCCTCGAATCGTTCTACGGGCTCGTCGACGCCGCGCCCGACCGGGTGTACTTCACCCAACCCACGGGCGGCGGCGCGGTCCGTGATTACACCCGCAAGGACGTGCTCGACCAGGCCCTCCGCATGGCGGCGCATCTGAAGGCACAGGGCTGGGAGCCCGGCTCGCGCATCGCGATGCTCAGCAAGAACTGCGCTGAGTTCATCATCGCGGAGCTCGCGATCTGGATGGCCGGCCACGTCACCGTCGCGCTCTTCCCGACGGCGAACGCCGAGACGGTGAGCTTCATCCTGGAACACGCCGAGGCGAAGCTGCTCTTCGTCGGCAAGCTGGACACCTGGGACGAGCTGGCGCCGGCGGTCCCGGCGGACCTGCCGAAGATCGCGTTCCCCCTCGCGCCGAAGACCGACCTGCCCAAGTGGGACGAAATCCTCGCCAGCACCGAGCCGCCGGCCGAGCGGCCCACCCGCGGGCCCGACGACCTGGCGATGATCGTCTACACCTCGGGTTCGACCGGACAGCCCAAGGGCGTGATGCACTGCTTCGGCCGGATGTCGGCCGCGACGCACGGCATGGTCAGGGAGATCGAACTCACCGGGAACGACCGCGCCCTGTCGTACCTGCCGCTGGCCCACGTATTCGAGCGTGCCTACATCGAGTGCACGAGCCTCATCGCCGGCAGTCATATCTTCTTCGCCGAGTCGCTCGACACCTTCGTGCAGGACCTGCAGCGCGCGCGCCCGACGCTCTTCATCTCGGTGCCGCGGCTCTGGCTGAAGTTCCAGCTCGGCGTGTTCCAGAAGATGCCGCCGAAGAAGCTCGACCTCTTCCTCAAGATCCCGATCCTCTCCGGCATTGTGCGGCGCAAGATCCTCGACGGGCTCGGGCTCGGGTCGGTGCGCCTCGCCGGCTCCGGATCGGCGCCGATTCCCGCCGACCTCATCGCCTGGTATCGCAACCTCGGGCTCAACCTGCTCGAGGGCTACGCGATGAGTGAGGACTTCGCCTACAGCCATCTGTCGAAGCCGGGGCTCGCCGAGCCCGGATACGTGGGCGTCCCCTACCCGGGTGTCGACGTGCGCATCAGCGACGACGGTGAGATCCTGATCAAGTCCATCGGCGCCATGCTCGGCTACTACAAGCAAGACGCGCTGACCGCCGAGAGCTTCACCGAAGACGGCTTCTTCAAGACCGGCGACCGCGGCGAGCGCAAGCCGAACGGCCTGCTGAAGATCACCGGCCGGGTGAAGGAGATCTTCAAGACGAGCAAGGGCAAGTACGTGTCACCGGCGCCGATCGAGAACCGGATCAACAGCAACTCGCTGGTCGAACTCTCCTGTGTCGCCGGCGCCGGTAACCCGCAGCCCTGCGCCGTGGTCGTGCTCGGCGAGAACCTGCGTCCGAAGCAGGGCGACGAGTCGTTCCAGCTCGAGATGGGGCCGAAGCTCGAGGCGCTGCTCGCCGAGGTGAACGGCCAGATCGAGCACCACGAGAAGCTCGACTTCCTCGCGGTCGTCTCCGACGAGTGGGACATCGGCAACGGGTTCCTGACGCCGACGATGAAGATCCGCCGGTCGGCGATCGAGGGGGCGTACGAGGATCGCGTCGAGGGCTGGTATGAGTCGGGCCAGAAGGTGATCTGGGCATAGTCGCTCGCCCCTACGGGGGTTGACGAACCCGAGGTACCCCGCCAACCTCGGGACATGACCGGAGCGACCGCGAGCCGACTCGGAGACGACCGGCTCGCCAAGCCCGTGTCGGAACCCGATGATGCCCCGGCGCACCCGAGGGTTCCGCCGACCCGGAGCCCTGTGAACACCCCCCTCTCGCCTCTCTGCGCCAAGGCGCGGCGCCTCGGCGAGACACTCCCACGAGAAGGCCAGTGCTGGTCCTTCTGATCAACACCTTTCAGGCGGCCGAGTCGACGCTGGGGAGCTACAGCCGCCTGCTGTCGCCGATGCCGCCGATCACGTTGGCGTACCTGGCGGCGGCGCTGGAGCAGGCGGGAGTCGACGTCGCGGTGCACGACGACATGCTCCACGGCGGCGACGAGGCGGCGCTGGACGAGGTGCTGCGTACCCGGCGTCCCGACGTGGTCGGGCTCTCGGTCGTCACCGCGCTGATGCCGGGCACCGAGCGGATCGCGCGGCGCGTACGGGCCGTGCTGCCCGAAGCGCAGATCGTGATGGGCAACATCCACGCCGACGTCTTCCACCGGCAACTGCTCCTGTCCGGGCTGGCCGACATCGTGGTCCACGGCGAGGGTGAGGAGACCATCGTCGACCTGGTCGACAGCTTCGGCCGCGCCGACCGCGGTCTCGACTCCGTGCCCGGGATCTCGTTCGCGGAAGACGGAGAGGTCATCACGACCGAGCGGCGCCCCTACATCCTGGATCTCGACTCCCTGCCCTTCCCCGCCTGGCACCTCTTCCCCTTCGAGAAGTACCGCATCTTCAACTTCGCCCGCGTGCGCGAGCCAGGAACCCTCGTCCTCGGCTCGAGAGGATGCCCGTTCGGGTGCACGTTCTGTTCGTTGAAGATCATGGGGCAGAAGCGGCGCGCTCGCTCGGCCCAGAACATCGCCGACGAGTTCGAGTACCTGTACGACCGGTTCGGCTTCGTGCAGCCCTCGTTCACCGACCCGATCTTCCCCCTGTCGAAGAAGGAGGGGTTCGCGTTCGCCGAAGAGCTGATCCGCCGCGGACTGCACCGCAAACAGGTGTGGATCACGGAGACCCGCGTGGACCTCGTCGACAGCGAGCTGATGGAGGCCCTGCGCGAGTCGGGGCTCCGACGCATCATGTACGGGTTCGAGACCGGCGACCCGGAGCGGCTGAAGGAGATCCGCAAGGGCGCCCTGGTCGACAAGGGCTTCGAGGCGGTACGCATCGCCCACCAGTCCGGCGTGCAGGTGATCGGCTTCTTCATGCTCGGAATCCCCGGCGAGACCCGGACGAGCATGCAGGCCACCATCGACCACGCCAAAGCCCTCGGCGTCGACTTCGCGAAGTTCACGGTGTTCGTCCCCTTCCCCGGCACGCCCGACTACTACGACCTGCTCGAACGCGGGGAGATCGCCGACCCGGAGAACTGGCGGCGCTACACCAGCTACCCGACGGCGGACCTCCACCCGAACTACCTGCCCGCGGACCTGACCGCCGACGACCTCATCGAGTACCAGCGACGCGCCTACGTCTCGTTCTACTTCCGCCCGTCGATGGTCCTCC
The DNA here is from genome assembly GCA_964520965.1 of uncultured Myxococcales bacterium. Classification (GTDB taxonomy): domain Bacteria; phylum Myxococcota_A; class Bradymonadia; order REDH01; family REDH01; genus CAZFPM01. The sequence goes on along the minus strand of CAZFPM010000265.1, from coordinate 3,658 downwards.
ACCACCTGCTCCGCGTCCGCGCACTATCGCCAAAGGACATGCTCGACGGCATGTTGTCCGTCGCTTCGCCGTTCAGGTAGCGGCGGCGAGGTGCGCTGGACACCCCAACGGGCCGTCGGTAGCCTGGATTTCCCTCGAACCTCGGGCTCTGGAGCCGCATCATCGTGCAGCAGAAGACCGGGGTGCGTCCAGACCTGACGCCGGAACTCATGACTTCCTCCACGCGCCTGCACGAGATTCTGGAGCACATCGCGCGGATACGCGCGATCGTGGAGGATGATCCCGCGATGGCGGGCGTTTTCGGTGACGCGCTCGAGTGGGGACGACGACGAGGGTTGGTCGATTATCTGGGCACGGGGAGCCCGCTGGAGCGGATCAAGACGGTGCAGCGGGATATCTACCTCGAGCACGTCGGTGACGTGTTCGCGGGGCTGCCGGCGGGCGCTCGGGTGCTCGACGCCGGCTGCGGCTGCGGGCGCTTCGCGGAGGTGCTCGCCGGATATCCGGTCGACCTCACGGTCCTCGACGCGATGCCGGCGGCGGTCGAGGCCGCTCAGCAGGCTGCCGAGAAGGTCCGGCACGTCGAGGCGTCGGTGACGCCGCTGGTTGCGGACGTGCGCAGTCTGGACGACGTGCCGAGCGATCACTTCGACGCGGTGCTGGCGATGGAGCTGGTCTGCTACATGGGCTCGCCTGCCGACGCGGTGCGCGAGCTGGCCCGCGTGACACGTCCGGGGGGCTCGTTCGTCGTCTCGGTCGAGGCCCGCTATGGCACCGCGCTCCACGACCAGCGCCTGGATCTCGACGGCGCGATCGCGCTCTTGCGAAGTGACCACCGGCACTACCCCTACGACGTCGACGTGCGCTATTCGACGCGGGAGTCGCTGGTCGAGCTGCTCGAAGAGTGCGGTCTGGCGGTGGACCGGGTCGTCGGCTGCCACTACGTCGCCGATGGCCCCTTCGATCGGCTCGTCGACTGGACGCGAGACGATCCGGAACACCGGGAGCGGCTGCTGGAGCTCGAACGGCTCTGCGGGGCCGACCGGGTGCTCTCGGAGATCCCGCGCGTGTGGATGGCCGTGGCTCGCCGCCGCTGAAACGACGACGGGGCCGCCGCGATGCGACGGCCCCGGTCGATGACGCGCGCGATCACTGGATGGTGATCACGTTGCTCGTCCACTCGTTGCCGGCGCTGTCACGGGCGACGACGCGGAAGTCGAAGCGGCGCTCGCCCTGGGTGACCGGGAAGCTGACGTCGGAGAAGAAGACGGGCGGCAGGTCCGTCGCGATGTCCGTCCACGCACGGTACGTGATGCTGCTCAGCACCTGCAGGTCGACGGTGAGGTCGTCTCGACCGGTGGCGGACCAATCGGCTTCGACGGAGACCGAGAGCGTGCCACCGACGACGAGAATGAACATGCGCGCGTCGCGGAGCTCGACCTCGGGCGGGGGAAGCGGCTCCGGCTCGGGAGGCGGGGCCACGGCGCCCGTGTCGGCGGGCGGATCAGCGGGCGGCGGCGAGCCGAAGTCCGGCGTGTCAGCGGGCGGATCCACACCGTCGTCCGGCACGTCGCCGGGGTCAGGCGCCGGGAGGTCGTCGGGGCCGGACTCCGAGGAGTCGGCGATCGGATCGAGGTTCTCGAGGTCCTCCAACAGGTCTGCGCAGCCGGTGATTGCGACCGCGAGCGACAAGAGGATGGCGAAGGGGACGAGGTTTCTGAGGTTGCGGGTCATTTCGGGCTCCGTGTGAGAGGGGGGCTCCAATGCCTCCACCTGCTCTGTCGTCGACGACGCCCAAAAGGATCTGAACCCGACTCGGTTTTCTCGTGCGACCCGATCTGCCGCCGGGGAGTGAATAGCGACGGCGTCGGGGGCGTCGTAGCGTTTTCCGGACCCCCAGCCCCGCCCCGCCATGAACGCCCGCCCCCAGACCTCGCTCGACACGCTCAGCTTCGACGACGGCGTCCTGCTCGCCCGCCACGCCGGTGGCGACGACGGTGCCCTCGAGAAACTCCTCGAACGCAACCGGCCGCGGGTCACAGCGTTCGTTCGCGGCAAGGTCTTCGACACCTTGGTCGTCGACGATCTCGTGCAGGAGACGATGCTCCGGGCGTGGGTCGGTGTGCGCTCTTTCGCGGGGGAGTCCAGCTTCGGCACCTGGTTGCACGCGATCGCCCGCAACGTGTGCATCGACCACATCCGCAGATCGGGCCGCAAGCGCGAGGTACCGTTCGACGACGCGGTCAGCGACGCTGCGCGCCGGGCGACCGCGCCGATGGATCGGGTCCCGGACGCTCGCCTACGCCCGGCCGACCGTGCGGCCGCGGACGCGCAGTTCCGCGGTGAGTTGGAGCGGGCGCTCGGTGGGCTGCCGACCGGCCAGCGCGAGGCGTTCGTGATGCGAGGGGGCCTGGAGCTCAAGTTCGCCGAGATCGCCGAGCGGGTCGGCATCGGCGTACCGACGGCGAAGAGCCGGGTGCGCTACGCGGTCGAGCGCCTGCAGGAGGCCCTCGAGGAGTTTCGCGTCGCCGTCAGCGGCGAGTTCGCGGCGGTGCCTGTTCGGATCGCCCGCTGAGCCGCTGACGACGGACGGGGTCAGTTCCAGACCGGGCCGGCGAGGCGAGTCAGCTCGGTCTCCGGCAGGATCGTCGCCTCGGCCAACAACGCCGAGAGCACGTAGACGAAGGGGCCGGTCTCCTCGGTCCATTCCATCTGCCAGCGCCACTCGAAGTGCCAGGTGATGCCGTCGGCGGTCGCGTCGAAGGTGTCGTACCAGTTGTGGTGGGTGTTCTCGTACGCGATCGCGTCGGCATCGAGGATGCACGCAGAGAAATCGGCCGTCGTGACCGACACGCCGGTGAGGGAGAATATCGAGCTCTCGCCGACCCCGGAGTCCTCGTAGACGCGCACGAAACGCAGCACGACGGTGCCGTCGGCGGAGGCGAACGAGAAGTGCGCGGGATCGCGTCCCTGGTAGTCGTCACCGGCCCACTCGGGCAGCCCAAGGTCGCACTCGCCGCCCGTGTCGGCGCCGGAGTCGTCTCCAGCGTCCGCAGGCGCATCGGACGCCGCGTCGGAGGACCCGGTGGCGTCGGTAGCCGCATCGCCGGCGCCGGTGTCGGTCACGTCTGCGTCGTCGGACGTGGTCGAGTCGTTGCAGCCAAGGGACAGCAGCGGCAGGCAGAAGAAGAGGATGGCGAGTCGGGAGGTAGTCATCGGCCGTCTCCGTGGTGTTGCGTCGGCGAGTGCGGCGGCGAGTGTCGCTCGGCCGCACGCGATCGCATCGTCCGGGATCGCTTGCATCGTGTGCACCATGCGCGTCTTCTGCATCAGCTCCACGACGGGCGTCAGCTCCACCATGTGCGTCAGCTCCACCATGGGCGTGAGGTTCTTCAGACGTATGAGGTGCATCAGGTGCATCATGCGTACCACAACACCGTCCGCCCGGTCGCCCGCACGACCACCGGGGGCGCCGAAACATGGCGGCCGGAAACCGAGGCGGCGCGGTCATCGACGGCCTCAGTTCTCTGAGTCTTCGGGGACCTTGCCGGGCGCCCCCGGACGGCGACGCGCCAACCTCGACTTGCGCCGCGTCGAACGGCTCGCTAGTTCCCACTCCGGAATAGCCGGTTTCTGGGCGGCTGGATTCGGCGCCATG
>CAZFPM010000264.1:1629-8008 GCA_964520965.1 uncultured Myxococcales bacterium | reverse complement strand
AGAGGGCGATGACGCCGAGTCCGCCGAACCACTGCGTCATCGAGCGCCAGAGGAAGAAGGCGCGGTCGTAGCGCGAGAAATCGGTCAGGATGGTCGCCCCCGTGGTCGTGAAACCCGAAAGCGACTCGAACATCGCGTCGACGAGAGACAGCCCCTCGAAATAGTACGGAATCGCGCCGACCGCTCCCATCGCCAGCCACGTGAGCGCGACGACCGCCAGCGCCTCGCTCCGATGAAACGCGAGGTCGGAGGCGTTGCGGAACGCGAGGTGGGCGAGGCTCCCGAGCGCCAACGAGACCGTCGCTGCCACCGCGAATCCCCACACGCCCACAGACCCGTCGATCAGCGCGAGCACGAAGGGTGGCACGAAGGCCGCTGCGAACAGGAGCAGCACTTCGCCGACTACCGCGAGTACCAGCGGAACTCTCACCGCGACGCTCCGCGTTCCCGCGCGGCGACCGCGCGCAGGGCGGAATGGAAGTCATCCTCGTGGTCCTTGTCACAGATGACCAACAGGTGGTCACCGTGCTCGAGCGCCGTCGCTCCGGTCGGGATTCTCACCCGTCCTTCGCGTCGGATGACCGCGCCGATGATCGCGAACCGGGGCAGCTCCAGCTCTCCGACCTTCAGCGTCGGAAAGTCGTCGGGGAGGCGGACGTCGAGCACCGAGAAGTCGCCATGCTCCAGCTCTGCGATGTGGAGGTTGTCGCCCTCGACCAGGTCCGAGACGACCCGACGGATCGCTGCTCCCTTCGCCGACAGAACGACGTCCACGCCGACCCGCTCGAAGATGCGCTCGTTGATCATCCGGTCCGCGCGGGTGATCACGCGCGGGACCTCGAGGTGTTGGGCGAGCAGCGAGATCAGCAGGTTCTTCTCGTCGTTGCTGGTTACCGCGACGAGGGCATCTGGCTCGAACGCGCACTCCTGCTCCAGCAGCTCGAGGTCGGCGCCGTCGCCGTTGAGGATCAGGCAGTCGACCTGGGCCGCGAGGTCCGAGCAACGCTGGCGATCGAATTCGATTACCTTCACCGACCAGCCCGCCTGCACCAGCCCCTCGGCGACCGCGGCTCCGACCAGCCCGCCGCCGACGACGATCGCCCGCTTCTTCCGCGGGAAGAGCTTGCGGATCGCCAGGAAGCGATTCACCCGCCGGATCCCCTTCGGGGTCCCGATGATCGTCGCCCGATCTCCCGCCTGGAAGTGCGTGTCCCCGCGCGGCACGAAGAACTCGTCGCCGCGCTGGCCCATCGCGATCAGGGCGCCTTTCGGGAACTTCAGCTCCATCAACGGCGCGGACGTCAACGGAGAGCCCTCGTCGACTTCGAATTTCTGCAGCTGGATGCGGCCCCCGATGAACGACTTGGCGTCCAGCGCTCCGGGCACCGTCACGATGCGAACGATCTCGTCGGCCAGACGGCCCGCAGGCCGGACGATCGCGTCGATGCCCAGCGACTCGGCAAGGCCCTCTTCGTCCGATTCGACAGCGAAGAAGCCTCGCCTGTGCAAGAAGCAGATCACGCGCCGCGCACCGAGCCGCTTGGCGGCGACGCACGAGACGATGTTCTTCTCGTCGTCCCGCGAGACGGCGATGTAGACGTCGGCCCGCGGCACCCCCGCCGCCTCGAGGACAGCCTTCGAGGTCAAAGACCCCTCCACGACGTCGATCTCGAGCTTCTCGAGACGCCCGAGATCCCGGTCCGACGCTCCGATCACCGTCACGTTGTGACTCGCCATGAGCTGCTCGGCGATCCGGAGACCGACTTCGCCTCCGCCCGCCACCACGATGTCCATCGGAATTGCCTCCGCATGAGCCTGGCGGGCGCTCGCATAGCACAGTCGTCCCGAACTTCAACGGAACAAAGCCGATGCCACCCGTCGAGACCTGGCTGCGTGGCTGGGAGATCGAAGCCCGATCGGCCCTCGACCCGTCGCGCACCGTATCCGTCCAGACCCTCGATCCGGAGTCGCGGCGGGACTCGCCGGTGACCCCACGTACGCACGATTCGTAGGTCGTGAGGGTACGACCGTAGAGACCGGCGTGATCGGCCCGATCGTGATCCGATGCTCCGGAGATTGCGGTCGCTGACCCCACTCGCCGGCCCCGAGCCTCGGCAGCCCCCCTCGGCGACCCCGCAGTCTGCTAGATGCAATCGAGGGTCTCGCTCCGCGGCTCGCCGTTCGTGCAGATCGTTTCGGGCGACACGATGGCGCCCGCGAAATCGGCGCCCTCGGTGATTGCGCCGGTCAGGTTGGCGCTGGAGAAGTCGGCGCCCGTGAACACGCCGTCGGTGAGGTCTGCGCCCGTCAGGTCCGCGCCCACGAACCTGGCGCTGTCGGCATTCACGCCCCGCATCGAGGCACCCACGAGGCTGGCGTCGGCGAGATCGGCGCCCGCGAGCTGTGCTTCGTCCAAGGTCGCATCCGAAAGGTCGGCCCCGACCAGCGAAGCTCCGCTCAGGTCGATGCGCGACAGGTCGGCGGAGGCCAACTCGGCACCGTCGAGGTCCGCGTCCGCGCACGTCGCGTCGGGCGCCGGGACACACGCGGGGATGGCGTCGCACGTGAGTCCGTCCCCCTCGAAGCCATCGGCGCACGCGCAGGTGTAACTCCCCTCGGTGTTGGTGCAGACCGCGTGGTCGCTGCACTCGTCGGACTCCTCTGCGCACTCGTCGATATCGATACAATCGCCGCCGCCGTCGTCTCGCCGGAATCCGTCTTCGCACCCGGCGTCCGCCGCGTCGCCTGCGTCAGCGTCACCGGTGGCGTCTCTCCCGGCGTCCGCGGTGTCGTCGGTCGAATCGGCGCTGTCGGCCGGTGCGTCGCCCTCTGGTGTGTCCCGGCCGAGGTCGGTCGCTGCGTCGTCGTCGGAATCGGGCGCCACGTCGTCGCCGGAGTCAGCCGCCGAGTCGTGGCCGCCGGCATCGGTGGCGCCGTCGACCCCACCGGTGTCGGTCGTCGCGGTGTCGGTCGCGTCTGCGTCGCCCGCGTCGTCGCCGCCGGTGTCGTCTGCGCTGCCTCCCCGCATCGGGCCGCACCGCTGGCCCTCCACCGCGCGCTCGCCGCAGTAGGTCTCCGTCTCGAAGAGCGAACAACTCGAAAGGAACAAGACCGCGAGCATCGCCGCGGCAACGGGGAACGAACGGGTCGCGCTCACGATTGCCTCCTGTCTCCTGACGTCGCCCACCGGCGGAGGGAGCGAACCGGCCGAAAGCCTAGCATCGGTCGGGATCGATGTCATCGAGCCAGGCAACTCGGCCGTCGACGCCCCACCGATATGCGCTCGCACGGCGGCGGCGGTCGGAGGGCGGAGATCGAGCGCAGATGCACGATCGTGGTGGGGAGCTCCACTAAACCCACCCGCGATCGAGTGGCGGCCCGCAGACTCCGCTGTGGCACTGCTCTTGCAATTCTTGCCAGAACTCCGAACCGAGGTCGCGGATCCTGTGATCCACGTCGAACACATTGCGCGGCGACGTGCGCTGTCATGCGTGCAAGGTCCGCCACGAGACGCTCGGGGGGCAGCACGCGTCCGGCGCCACCGTGGCGCCACGGGGTGAACGCGCGAGTCTCGGATGCGTGCCGGAACGGGTCCGCGGGGGGAGTCGGCGCGTTGACCGGGATGGGCTCCGTTGGTACCGTGCGAGCGCCCGTCGAACATTGATTCATCGCAACCATGCTCCGTGTCGTTTCCGTGGCCGCGTTCGGCGTGGCATCGCTCTCGTTCGGTCTGGTCGGTGCCCAGGAGATGCCCGGCCCACGCGAGTTGAGCGAAGAGCAGGAGGTCGCCCTCCTCGAAGGTGACCCGATCGCGGAGGTCACTCGGAACGGGCAGAACAACCGCGCCGAGCTCGTCGCCATCATCGACGCCCCCCCCGGAGACGTCTGGGAGGTCGTGATCGCCTACGACCGATACGAAGGGTGGTTCCCCGACCAGATCGTCGCCGACATCATCGAACGGGATGACGGCACGGGCGTGCTCTACGGAGAGACCCGGGTGCCCGTGCTGCGCAACCGCACCTATCGACTCACCGAGGTCCGTCGCTCGGAAGTCATCGACGGCGAAACCGTCTTCATCGACGAGTGGGAGTATGTCCCGGACTCGGGCAATCTCGATTCGTCGACAGGCTTTTGGTACATCACGCCCTACGGGGACTCGGGCGAGCAGACCCTGGTCCGGATGGTCGTCTCCGCGGACCTCGGGATCTGGCTTCCGCAGACGTTGATCAACTGGGGCACACGGCGGATGCTGCCGGGTATCGCCGAGGGGATTCAGGAGCAGGTCGACGCACGCTGAGAGCCGCCTCGGCCAGGTACGGTCAGCGGACGAACCAGCGTCCGACCCACCGGCCGTCGATTCGTACCATGGCGCGGTCGGCGCCCGTCGCCGAGACCGTCCACCGCCCGTCTACGAGCACCGCCGGAACCGGGGCTGACTCCCCGGACGGGCCCGCCGTGGCGATCGCCACCGACGCCACCGCGTCGTGCCCGGCGCCAGAGCCGACCGAGACCGACACGACGCCTTCGCCGAAGCCGACGTCCAGCCATTCGGGTTCGGCCACGATCACCGGGCCGGGGGTCCCGCGGCAGTCGAATGGGACGACGGCGCCGCTCGGAAAGCGGAACGACCCCCTCGGTTCTCCCGTCACGACCCACGGCGACGCCCCGAGCCGGTTCTGGCCCTGGATGTCGTGCTCGACCCAGGGGTCCCCCGGCTCGGACCCCTGGACCCGGTACCCGAACCCGTAGGCCGGAACGTAGCGTGGCCGCGGCACCAGCGTGCAGCGGGGCGTCGCCGGCCACGGGCCTGCGACCTCGTGCTCCAGGCGGGGTGCACCGACGTAGGGGATCGTCAGGATCTCGAGCCGCCCGTCAAAGTCGAGATCTGCCCGCACTGCGCCGCGCATCGAGCGCGTGGGCGAGCCGATGTCGGTCGCCAGTCCAGAGGCGAACTCCTCCCGCGTTCGTGCCTCGAACCGACCGCCATCCGATTGCAGAAAGAGCGTGTCCCGGTGGCCGACGTCTTCGCCAGCGGCCAGGCGGTCGGGGTGGACGTCTCCCTGCGCGATCAACAGGTCGTCGAGCCCGTTGCGGTCGAAGTCGGCCACGACGACGCCCCAGGCGAAGAGCCAGTCTGTCCCCCGCCCCAGCGCGATGCCCCGATCCGAGGCGGTGTCCACGGGCTCGCCGGCGTCGAAGTGAACCAGGCGATTCGGACCCCAGTCGGTCAGGTAGATCGCCTCGGGCCCACCGTCGACGCGAGGGCGTCCCACGCCCATGTAGGACCCCCACGCCTCGTTCCCGGAAGCCAGCAGACGCCTATGCCACGTGCAGCCGGCACCGGGCGGACAGGCAAACAAGACCCCGCCGGGGTCGGTCGCGATGTTCCGAAGATCGGGTCCGGAGAAGGTGTCGTTGGCCAACACGATGTCGAGCAGCCCGTCGTCGTTGAGGTCGGTCGGTGCGATTCCCAGCGTGGGTCCAGGGTTCTCCAGCTCCGGCTCGTGCCCGAATTCGAGCGCCGAGTAGACCTCGTCTCCACCCGCCATGAAGGGGATGTTCGCCAGCGTCGACGCGAGTCGGAGCGAGTGTTGGCAACCGACGTAGATATCCGAGCGTCCGTCTCGATCGAGGTCCATCGCGACCGCCGTGCCCGCGGTGCACCGGTCGCGCGGATCGTCGTCGGAGAGGGTCGACATCAAGTCGACCACCGTGACCGCGTCGTCGACGCTGACCACGAACACGGCGCTGTTTCCGAGCAGCACCAGATCCTGTGCCGAACCGTCGCCCACGCCGGCGCCCGCGACCAGGTGTGGCCACTCGCGGCCGCAGAATGCGTCGATCGGCTCGAAGACCAGCTCTCCCGGCGCCGACAGGTTGCGATACAGGCACGGGGTCGCGCCGACGTCCGGGTTCCCTCCGAGGAAGACGTCGAGGTCGAGGTCCCCATCGATATCGACCAGCGCGCCGCCGTGCCCGAACGCGATCACGTCCGAGGGGCTGACTCCGAAGACGTGAGCGTCGAGCCCGGTTGGGACCGGTTCGAGCGCGACGTGGCCCGTCGTCGCGCGTCGCCCGCGGCACCGCCCATCGACGTCGCACCGATCGCGCCGGCCGCAGTCGTCGTGCGCGGAGCACTCCGCCAGGGTCGCGTCGATACAGCCGGCCGGCGTGCAACGCTCCGACGCCCGACAGTCGAACGCGCCGAGGCAAGGTGTCGCGCGGCACTCACCGGCGTTGCAGGCTTCGCCCGCGGGGCAATCCAGGTGGGAGGCACAGCCCGGTGGCAGATCGGGGCCGTGGTCAGACGTCCCGTCGGCCGCGTCGCCCTCGGCGTCGCCCGCGTCTGCATCCTCGTCGACGTCAGCCGCACCATCGG
>CAZFPM010000264.1:0-1529 GCA_964520965.1 uncultured Myxococcales bacterium | reverse complement strand
CCGCGTCAGCATCCTCTTCGACGTCAGCCGCACCATCGGCCGCGTCAGCATCCTCTTCGACGTCAGCCGCACCATCGGCCGCGTCAGCATCCTCGTCGACGTCGGCGGTCGCGTCGGTCGCGTCGCCGTCTCCCTCGCCGTCGGGGCCGACGTCGGCCGCGGTCTCCGGATCGGCGTCGTCAGCGTCGAACTCCACCTCGGTCGACCCGGAGCCATCTTCCGCGGCTCCCACGTCGACGTGGCCGCCGTCCGAATCCGTGGCGCTTCCATCGTGGTCCACGTCGCTGGTCGCCGCGTCGACCGACTGCGTCGCTGCCGTAGCGTCGACGGCCGAACCCGAGCAGGCCAACGAGGCACCGGCCACGAAGAGGGCAAAGGCGAGCGGAATGTTTGACCTGGAGCCGAGCATGGGTGCCACCCAGCCGAGAAGACCGAGCCCATCGTAGCCGCCGTGGCGATCGATCACCATCGAGGACCCCCGAGCGTGCGCGCAGCACCGCCAGATCGCTCGGCCGTCAGTAGTCGACCGTGCTGAACATCCGATCGTGACAGGCGCTGCATGCGTCCAGCAACCGTCCGTAGATGACGCCGCGGTCGGGCCACGACTCCGTGTTCCGCGCGCTCTCGGCGAGGGCATGGAACGTCTCGTCGATCGCGAGCGCCCCGTCGACGTCGTCGAGCCCCTCTGGCAGCGAGTCCGCGGCCGACACCGTGCTCGTCGAGGACAGCCGCACCGGCATCCCAGCGCTCCTCGGACGGGCCGATCAGCCCCTCCCACAGCTGCTGCATCGCCCACGCGTGCCGTCGCATGTGGAACTCGATGTCGTCGCCGACGGGTAGGGGCTCGTGGCCGCCGAAGACCTGGGGGTCGACCAGATCGGCGTGGCAACCGCCGCAGGTGCTTGCGAACGCTCCCACTTCTGCGGCCATGGTCGTGGAGTCGGTCGCCGCCGCACCCGCGGACGCGTGTTGGCGCATGGTCGTGACCCAGGGGAGCCAGCCCGACGGCAGGCCCTGTGGTGGCGCCTCGTCGGCGATGAGCTGCAACCGCTGGCGCGCAGACTCGAGGTCCGAGAAGACGAGGGCGTCGCGGGCCTGCGTGGGGCGCTCGTAGAAGAGCGCCATCTCGCCGTGCACCTCGTGATACCTGCCCGTGCTGACGTCGGTCGGTGCGGTCTCGGGGCTGTCGCTTGCGCTCGGCACGTCCGCGGGCGCCGCCGTCGTGCCTTCGGGAGACGTCTCTGGCGAGGACGCCGCGGGCGTGGCCGGCATCGTGGTCGGGACCTCCTCGCCGGTGGAGGGACTGGCGACGATCGCGACGGCGCAACAGGGGAGTGTCGTCCGAACGATGGCGGAGCGGGTCATGCTCGTACTCGGGGTCGGGGGCATCACCGAGTCCGGCGCGCCCTGGGCTGTTGGACCGCGACAGCGAACCATGATGCGCGTCCTCCACGCAAGCCGCCGCCCGGAGACCTCAGGGCGGTCGCAAAGTCCGGGCCATCCGCCATCAAGGGCGAGATCCAATCTCG
>CAZFPM010000263.1:0-8008 GCA_964520965.1 uncultured Myxococcales bacterium | reverse complement strand
CCGTCCCCCGCTCGCGGGGGACCGCGTAGCGCAGCGGAGCAGGGGGAGAGCCTCAATCTACCGCGGCCGCCGATACGACGCGCATCGCTCATTTCCCCCCTTGCCGCCCCCGTTGCCCCGGTGTAACGCCAGGATCAGCAACCGACGAATCGCCCCGCCCCGACGGGACATCCTCAGAGCAAGAAGCCTCGGACGCCCGCGCACCTCACGAGTAGGAGTGGAAGATGAAACCGAATCGACGTGTATTCCTCGTAGGCGGCAAGACCACGACCTTCATCGGCAAGAAGCATCCGGACTTCGTCTGGAAGAGGCATCCGGACTTCGGCAAGCGCGAGAACCCGACGCTCGAGGAATACCTCGGCCAGGCGATCCGCGGCGCGATGGAGGCGACCGGCGTCACCGCCGATCAGCTCGAGAAGGGATACGTCGGCAACTTCGCCGGCGAGCTCTTCGCCAACCAGGGCCACCTCGGCGCGATCGTGCCGAGGCTCATCCCGGAGCTCGAAGGTAAGCCGTTCTCCCGCATCGAGGGCGCCTGCGCCTCTGGCGGGCTGGCGATCATCTCCGCCATCGAAGCCCTGCAGGCCGGACGGAACATCGTCCTCGCCGCCGGCGCCGAGACCCAGACCACGGTCAGCGCCCGCGAAGGCGCCGACTACCTCGCCCGCGCCGCCCATTACGCGACCGAGCGCGGCCTCGACGACTTCACCTTCCCGGCGATGTTCGCCCGCCGAGCCAGGTACTACAAAGACGCGACCGGCGTGACCGACGAGGATATCGCCCACGTCGTCGTCAAGGCGTACGCCAACGCCAGCAAGAACCCGCTCGCCCACATGCGCACCGTCTCGATGGACCTCGAGACCGCGGCCAACGCCGGCGACCAGAATCCCTGCTTCCTCAAGCACGAGGAGTACGGACCGCACCTCAAGATGTCCGACTGCTCCCAGGTCTCCGACGGCGGATCGGCCGTCATCCTCGCCACCGAGGACGGCCTGCGGGCCCTCGGCATGGGCCCGGACGACGCCATCGAGATCCTCTCCTACGCCCAAGCCACCGGAGCCCTCGGCGCGGTCGACGATTACACCCGCATGGGCACCAGCCGTCGCGCCATCGAAGAGGCCTATGCCGACACCGGCCTCGGCCCCAAGGACATGGGCGTCGCCGAGGTCCACGACTGCTTCGCCGTGACCGAGGTCCTGATGACCGAGGCCCTCGGTTTTGCCGAGTTCGGCCAGGGCGGCGCACTCGCGAAGAGCGGCGCCACCGCCCTCGACGGCGACATCCCCGTCAACACGGGCGGCGGCCTCATTGCGTTCGGCCACCCCGTCGGCGCGACGGGCGTGAAGCAGGTCTTCGAGCTCGCCCGCCAGATGCGCGGGGAGTGCGGCGACTACCAGCTCGCCAAGGCGCCGAAGTACGGGATCTCCGCGAACATGGGCGGCGACGACCGGACCTCCGTGGTCACGATCGTGCGCAACAACGCCGGCTGACGCGTGCACGGGAGCGCGGCGAGAACGATGAGGGCCCCGACCTTCTCGTTGATCGTCGCGCTCCTGGCGCTCAGCAACCAGGTTCCGTGCGCGGCCGTGCCGAGGACCGCTCGAGGCCGGGAGCCTGTGGGGGGTCTGGTGGTGACCCGACGCACAGCTCAGCTCGGCTGACTCGAGGCATGCCGGCCGCGGGGAGGGGGCCGGTGTGCCCGCAGCGCGCAACGGGCACGTCCGAGCCGTCGGGTCGTGATTCCGATGAGGGTTCCGGTAGTTGGCGTCACCCCTTTGCTCTTCCTATGCCCTCCTCGCGTTGAAGGGGAACGAGGGCCTCGATGTGATCGAGGAGTACATCGCCTCGGGCGTGGTGAAGCCGGTCATCGACGAACGCTACCCGTTGAGCGAGACGGCGGGGGCGTTTCGGCGACTGGGCGCGGGGTGGGCGAAGGGTAAGCTGGTCGTCGTCATGGACCCGGCCGACGGCGCGACGTAGGGGGTCAATCCAATCCCCGTGTCAGCCGGCGGGGCCTGCGCTATCATGCCGGCATGCGCGCCACCGACTGGATCCGCGGGTTCCTTCGCTCGACGACCCGACTCCTGCGGGACAATCTCCTGTGGTGGCTCCTACCGGTCGTGTCGATCCTGCTGCTCATCGCGGTCGTTGCCCTCATCGGGGCCTTCGGCGGCGCGGTGCCGCCCATGTACCGCTGACAGGGGGTCGGTCAATCCCCCGTCGCGAGGCGGAGCATCTCGTCGAAGGACCGGCGCGGGTCGAACCGTTGCGCCCTCTCGGCCAGGTCCGGCGGAAGGCCGTGCTCGAGCCCCACCTGCGTGCGGAGCCACCCGAGCATGACCCGGGCGAGCACCGCCTGGTCGCACAGGTGCTCGTCGTTGCATGAGCCTTCACCGAAACGGTCCACGATGAACTCGAGGAGGGGGACGGCCGTGAGGAAGTAGCCCCGCTGGAACTGGTTCATCGTGCTCGGCCCGCCCGTGACCTGCAGCGCGTCCACGTAGGGTGCCAGCTCGGCGTCGGTCGGCGGGCCCATCGGCGCCGGCTCTCGTCCCTCGTGGCTCGCGACGATCCGTTCCGAGAGGAGCTTCGCCAGGTACATGTATCCGTCCGGCAGCATCCGGAGCCAGTCCGCGAAGAACGCGGTCCCGATCAACCCGCCGGGCGACGCTTCCTCCAACGCCCGGTGGAACTCGACCACCTCGGCGTCGTGCCGCGCGGCCGCCTCCGTCCACGCGGCGGCCTTCCGCGCGTGGTGGTCGACGTACTCGGCCATCTCACCGCTCGCGTTCAACTCGTCGCGCAGGAGCGAGACGTAATCGCAACCGTCGGTCAGGCGGCAGGCGACGAGACCACGGTATCTGTCCGGGAAGTCGGGTCGCGCCTCTGGCGCGCGCTGGTCCACAATGACCGGCTCGAACCCGGCCGCGGCGCTGCGGGCGGGCGTGGCCAGCACCACCTCCGCCCCCGTCGCGCGCGCGGCCTCCAGCAGCAGGTCGGTCCAGAGGGCGAACGATGGAAGGGAACAGTGGCTCGACGCCCAATCCTCCGAGTCGCCGCGCTCCAGCGGGCTGGACCACAACATGCGCGGGCCATACACCCGCGCGAGCCAGGCCCCCCAGGAACGCTCGACCACCGCGCGCCACGCCCCGTGCAGCCGCGGACGCTCCGCGAGCATGCACTGCTCGCCCGGCATCGCGTCCTGGTCGTTCATCCCCATGTAGAAGACGATGTAGTCCGGCTCGTACCGCGCGATGGCCAGCAGGTAGTAGTACACGTTGGTGCTGATGGACGCGGTTCGCCCCATGTTGAGGAGCGTCACGCGCCGGTCCGGGAGCGCCGCACGCACCCGGTCGTGGAGCATCTTCGCCAGCGACACGTTGGCGTCGAAAGGAGCGCCCTCGACGCTCGACTCACCCAGGATCGCGATCCGCAGCTCGTCCGGCGCCTTGTCTTCGTCGAGCAGGTCATCCGGGGTCCAGCTTTCCCGGTGGCGGACGGTCTGGATGTCGGCGGTGATGAGCGGAAGGGTGTTCAGGTAGTAGCCGTCGGCGAACTGTGCGGGGGCCACGCGTGGCATGTACAGCCGTGCCGCGACCTCCAGCGACGCGAGCGTCAGACACGTGGCGACCGCCGCGATGAGCAGCTTTCGCAACAGCCGCGCCCTTGCAGTACGACGCCCGCCGGGGGCCGCCGTGTCAGCTTTCGTCGAGTGTGAAGTGATCAGCGCCACGGCGGCGAGTGTAACCGTGGTGCTGATGTTCCGTAAGGGGCCAACAACGCCGGCTGACGCGTGCACGGGAGCGCGGCGAGAACGATGAGGGCCCCGACCTTCTCGTTGATCGTCGCGCTCCTGGCGCTCAGCAACCAGGTTCCGTGCGCGGCCGTGCCGAGGACCGCTCGAGGCCGGGAGCCTGTGGGGGGTCTGGTGGTGACCCGACGCACAGCTCAGCTCGGCTGACTCGAGGCATGCCGGCCGCGGGGAGGGGGCCGGTGTGCCCGCAGCGCGCAACGGGCACGTCCGAGCCGTCGGGTCGTGATTCCGATGAGGGTTCCGGTAGTTGGCGTCACCCCTTTGCTCTTCCTATGCCCTCGACGAGATGCACCTGCTGACGGTCAAGCCGGTGCTCTACTGCTGCAACGTCGGCGAGGACGACCTTCTGGACGGCAACGAAAGATGCGCTCCCCTGAACGACGTTGTGGCTGGCCCGCTGAAGAAGACACTGCTCCGTGCCCTGATGCTAGCGGGCTGGTGCGGCGGTACCGGCTGCACGACGTTCTTCGGTCGCGGTCGCCACCGGGGCCCAGGCTGGTGATCCTCGAGCGGGCACTCGGCCACGGGCCGGGCCGTTCGCGACTTGCTCGATACCGGCGCCAGCCGTATCGTCGGGCTGTTCCCAGCTGCGGTGGCATCGATGCCCATCCTCAACCAGACGCCTTACGACCAGATCGCGGACGCCGCGGGGCAACCCTATTTCGTCTGGGACAGGCCGATGATGCTGGCGGAGCTCGAGTCCGGGATCCGACACGCCGACGTCGATGTGCGGGTCCGCTACCTGGCCCGGGTGATGCGCGATGCGCGGCCCGATGACGCCTTTCACTTCGCCAGCGCGGAGGAGATGGCCGCGGACTGGGATCGGGTCGCACCGCTACTGGGCAAGCAGAGACCGTTCTGGCAATGGCTGCTCGGGTTGTGGGGATGCCTGCCGGAGACGAACGATGCTGGGTAGCCTGCAGCTTCGGATTCTCCGCCTCGTGTCCACGCTGCCGGAACGGCCGATCCTCTTCGGAGGCGGAGCGATCGTGGGAATCCATGTCCCCCATCGGACGACCCGGGATCTCGACCTGATGTGGTCCCCCGCGAGCGAGTTGGGCGGACGTTCCGCCGAGGTGGAGAGGACGTTGATCGGCGACGGGCTCCGGGTCGAGCGGCTGACGACGTCGCCCGCGTTCGTGCGGTTCCGTGTGTCCGGCGCCCACGAGTCGACGATCGTCGACCTCGTCGCGGAGCCAGCGGATCGTGCGCGGGAGGCGCGCGACGTGTCTGGCGTGCCCATCTGGAGTCCGCCTGCGATCGACCTGCTGACCGACAAGTTGTGCGCACTGCTGTCGCGGCAGGAAGGGCGGGATCTCCTGGACGTGAAGGCGCTCGTCGATGCCGGCGAGAGCCTGGACACCGCGCTACGCCTCGCCCCGTCACGCGACGGCGGCTTCTCCCCACTGACGCTCGCGTGGCTGTTGCGCGGTTGGCCCATGGCTGCGGTCGCGACGGCGGCTGGCTGGGATGACGACACCCGCGCAGTGATGGAAGCGTATCGGGATCGCCTCGTCGCCCAGCTGACCGCACCCGAGAAGGAGGAGCTGTAATCGCTGAGCGGGCTGTCGTGCATACGCTCCGGCCGTGCTGGGGGGAGACGCGAATCGACCGGGGATAGGGAGAACAAGGGACTGGCGTCGATCACTGGCATCGACTTCAGACAGGAACCTCGGCGACCAGCGGTCTGCGGTGGTCAGGTGGTGGCGATCCAACGGTCTGAGCACCGGGATCGTCAGCTGATCTTCGACGTGCGATCCTCGGGGGATGATGGATTCGCGCGAGGCCACGATGACGGCAATAGTGGAGCCGGTAACGGCAGACGGAAAGCATGTGCGAGCGAATGTCTCGGACGAGGTCTGGCTGCGGCGGGTGACCGAGGCGAAGGCGCGAGCGGCCGTCTTCGAACGAATTCGCGACCCGTCTCAGTCTGGCTCGTTGCGCTCGAAAGTCCGCGAGTTGGCGCCCACCTGGTCGTGGTCGCGGTTTGTGCACATGGAACGCCGAGTGGCTTCGAGCGACGGGCCGGTCTGGGAACGTCTGTTGGATCGACGACTGCCGCCGTCGCAGCGGCTGGATGACGACGTCCGGATCTTCGCGGAGTGGATGCGGCGCGTCGACCGTTCAGTGGGGCACTCGCTTCCCCATGATCGGTGATGCCTGGAGGCGCCGCTGGGCCGAGATCACGCCGTTCCTAGCCTTCCCCGACGAGATTCGCCGTGCCATCTACACGACGAACATCATCGAGGCCCTACATCGGCAGCTCCGCAAAGCCATCAAGACTCGAGGGCACATGCCCAACGATGACGCCGCGATGAAGCTCCTCTTCCTTGCCGCGCGTAACGCAGAGAAATCCTGGAAGAAACCACCACTGTACTGGAGCAAGGCGCTCCTACAGTTCGCCATCCACTTCGAGGGACGAATTCGATAGCCGGACGCCTCATACACAAAATTCGTGACAGCCTCGGGCGTTCCGCGGCGCGCTCTATGTACGTCATGCAGGCCTCGCTCGAACATCCCTTCGAACGCGAGTGGCCAGTCGGTGTGCGGCTTGTGCGAACGGCCGAGTCCGAAACGGATTGCTTCCCGGCGGGTCTCCCCGGCGAGCGGTCCGCGCTCGGTCATGTCCATGACGACCGGGACCGCTGACCAGTCTCACGGCCCGGTCAAGAGACGTCTCAGCCCGGCGGAGCGGCCTCGCCGGACCTTCGGTGATCTCCGGCTCTTGCAGCCGCGCGCCCGAGTCCCTAGGAAGGCCACCAACGGCGCCGACGATCCCGCGCGCGCCGAACCCTATCTCACCACCCAGGCGAGAGCGTGGCCGACTTCGAACTCAAGGGTGCCGTCATCGAAGCGGCCGGTGCCGTCGCCGACCCCGTGTCCGGCGACACGATTCTCGACGCGCACATGCTCGAAGACGTCGACGTCAGCGACGGAGCGGTGACCCTCAAGGTCCTCTTCCCCAAGGATTATCCGAAGGACAGTCGCTGGGCCGTCGAGGACGGGATCGCCGACGCGGTCGAGGCCATCGACGGCGTGAAGGACTGCAGCGTCAGCGGATTCGTCGAAGGCTACGAAGACGCACCGCCCGCTGCGAGTCCCGCTCCCGCCGCCAGCGGCGCTCCGGCAGAACCCGCACCGAAGTCGACGCGGCTCGACGGTGTCGGGCGCGTGATCGCGGTCGCCTCCGGAAAGGGCGGCGTCGGCAAGTCCACCGTCGCCGTCAATCTCGCCCTCGGCCTCCAGCAGCTCGGCCACTCCGTCGGGCTCCTCGACATCGACGTCTACGGGCCGAGCCTGCCGACCCTGCTCGGCATCAACGCCCGCCCCAACGTCATCGAGAACAAGATCATCCCGCTCGAGGCTCACGGTCTCAAGCTGATGTCTCTCGGCTTCCTCATGGAGGACGACAGCCCCGTCATCTGGCGCGGACCGATCGTGACCGGGATCATCCGCCAGTTCCTCCAAGACGTCGATTGGGCGGGGATCGACTACCTCATCGTCGACATGCCTCCTGGCACCGGCGACGCGCAGCTCAGCCTGGCCCAGACCGTAGACGTCGACTCCGCCGTCGTCGTCACGACCCCGAGCGATCTCGCCCTGATCGACGCCGCGCGCGGCTTGCGGATGTTCAACACCCTCAAGGTGAACGTCCTCGGCATCGTCGAGAACATGTCCTACTTCGCCTGGCCCGGTGAGCCCGCCGTACGCGCCGCGCTGGCCGACCTGCCCGAGGGCGACGCGCGCAAGGCGATCGAGGCCGCCCTCGACGAGCACGGCCGCACGCCGATCTTCGGATCCGGAGGCGGTCGCCGCGAGGCGGAGCGCCTCGAGACCGACTTCCTCGGCGAGATCCCCCTCGACCCGGTCGTCCGCAAGGGCGGCGACGAGGGGCGTCCGGTCGTGGCCACCGACATCGAGTCCTCCGTCGCCCAGGCATTCGTCGCGCTCGCCCGCCGCGTAGCCGAGGCCGAGCCGGTCGACACCGAGAAGCCGAAAAGCGCCTTCTCGTTCCTCAAGAGCTGATCTCCGCCTCGGCGCCGCGAGACGTCGAGGTTCAAGGCCCCGAACGAGGCCGCAGAACCAGCTCCCCACCCGGGAAGGCACCGCACGGCAGTGCACCCCCCTTCGGCCGCTGCTGCCCAACCCTTCGTGCCTTTGCGCCTCTGCGCCTTTGCGCCTTTGCGCGAACCC
>CAZFPM010000262.1:0-8011 GCA_964520965.1 uncultured Myxococcales bacterium | reverse complement strand
GAAACCCGACCGCCCTCGCTCGTGCGGAGCGGTACCTCGCCAGTGCTCAGGCCTACACCCGCGGGCGTGCCGCGGAGATGTTGGCCGTCGCGCCGCCCGACTGCCTCGCGCCGCTGGTCGACGTGGTGTTCGCGGTCGGGTTCCCGACGGCGGACTGGTGGCGCGTCGTCGCACTCTACGCGGAGGAGCACGGCGAGCTGCCCCATGGCAAGCCCTCGCCGAGACGCCTCGAGGCGTTGATGTGGGCTCCGGCTGACCGCGACCCGGACGCGCTTTACCAGGTGTTGCGCCTCCTTGCCGCCGTGAAGCTCCCCGGCACGCGGCGCTTCGCGGAGGCGCTCTTCGAGCATCCCGACGACGAGATCGCGCTCCGGGCCGCCCACCTGTACGACGATTGCGAGCCCGGAGAGCTACCCGAACGCGCGCTGCGTCGGCTGCGAGGGATTCGGGGCGCCGACGCGATCCACGCGCTCGTTCTTCGATTCCGATATGGAGACGAGCGAGCCGCTGAGGCCCTCGTCGCGGCCATTCCGCGATCCGGCCCCTACGCGTTCCACGCGCTCGACGCCCTGGAAGCCCAGGGGGACGACTCGGTGATCCCGGCCCTGCGCCGGTTGTACAGGCCGCGACTCCTGCCGACGCCGCTCGCGTCCCGTGCGGCCGCCACCGCGGCACTGCTGGGCGATCCCGATGCTCTGGAGCGGTTGCGAGCGCTCACCCGGTCTCGCCGGCTGCCCGTCCGATCGGTCGCGGCCGCCGAACTGGCCCGGACGGGTACCCGAGAGGATATCCACTACGTCGCTGACCTCGTCGGTGGCGACGCGGACCCCGCGTTCGCATCGGTCGTCGTCGCCGAGCTCTGGCGGCGGGATACGACCGCGACGCGGGAGATCGTGCGCGAAGCCCTCGATTCCGAGTCGGCGGAGGTGAGGGCCGCCGCCTGTGAGTCGGTCGCCGAGTGGCCTCCGGACCCGAAGTTCACCGAGGCAGTCGAGCTCCTTACCGCGTTCGACCCGGACGCCGACGTCCGCGAGGCGGCGTCCGGGGCGCTCGCCGCGGTGTCTCCGGGCGCCTCGCCCCTCGACTCCGGATCCGGAGTCCACGTGGCAACCCCCGACGACGGCGACCCGGAGGACGCGAGCGCGCCGCCGTTGTCGGAGCCGAACACGTGACGCCGTTGATCGACAGCCACTGCCATCTCCAGCGCTCGACCTATGGGGACCAGTTCGACTCGGTGTTGGACCGCGCCCGCGCCGTGGGCGTCGAGACGATGGTCACGATCGGGTCTTCCGGTTCCGTTGAGGTCTGCCGCGAGGCGGTCGCTCACGCGGAGGCCAGCCCGGACGTCTTTGCGACCGTCGGGTACCATCCCCACGACGTCCGGCTGCTCGACGAAGACGCATGGGCCGCTGTCGCCGACCTCGCGCGCCAGGAGCGCGTCGTCGCCGTGGGAGAGACCGGACTCGACTACCACTACGAACACTCCCCCCGCGACGCGCAGCAGGCGGCGTTTCGCCGTTTCCTCGCGCTCGCCCGCGAAGTCGGCAAGCCGGTCGTGATCCACAACCGGGAGTCCGACGACGACTGCATTCGCATCCTCGAAGAGGAGCGAGCCGAGGACGTCGGCGGCGTGGTGCACTGTTTCACGTCGAGCTGGGAGTTGGCGCGCGCAGCGCTCGACCGGGGCTTCTACATCGGGTTCACCGGAATCGTGACCTTCAAACGGGCCGACGCGGTGCGCGACGTGCTCAGGCGGGTACCCCTCGACCGGGTCGTCGTCGAGACCGATTGCCCGTACCTCGCACCGGAACCGCACCGGGGGCGACGGAACGAGCCCGCCTACGTTGCCCACGTCGCCGCCGGGGTCGCTGCGGCGCTCGGTGGTGACGTCGAGGAGGTCCGGGCCGTCACCAGCGACAACGCGAGGCGCCTGTACGGGTTGTCGGCCGCGTAGCGCCTCGACGAGCCTCGGGTTCACTCGACCGACTCGATGACCAACCCGCCGAGCAGTGGTGCCACCTGGTCGATGACCGACGGATCTCCGCCGGCGGCCAGGCGCACGTGGGTCACGTCGGCCGGGAGCTGCCCGAGGGCCGGGTCGACGGTCTGCCACCCGTCGTCCCAGTATTCGACCCACGCGTGGTGTCGCGGCGCTCCATCGACCAGGGCAAACCCGACGGCAATCCGGGCCGGCACTCCGGCCGCGCCGAGTGCTGCCGCCAGGGTGTGGGACAGCTCCGTGCAATCTCCGACACCTGCGGAGAGTGTCTCTTGCGGCGACGGCCGACCGATCACACGGCCGGGAGTGACGCGCAGACGCACTGCCCGCAGGGTCGCGGCGACCGCGTCGCGGACCAGGGCGTCCGGGTCGGTGGCGGCCAACGACTCGGAGAGGGAGGCGGTCGTCCCTGTGCGGTCCGCGGGCGGGCCTGACTCTCCGAGGCGCTCGTAGCCGGCCGACGGTTCCCGGACGACGACGAGCACTTCGTCGACGATGGATTGACGGCCGCCTCGGAGTGTCGCCAGGTCGACGCCACCGAGTCGGTAGCTGGCGCGGGGGGCGCTCGGGTCGAGTCGGACCCCCGCGGCGGTCGTCACCCGCGAACGCGCATCGATGTCGACGGGCCGCTCCGGCAGGGGTCCCGGATCGGAGGGGTGACGGTAGACGTCCTCGCGGACCGCGACCGGACCGTCCGGCGGTTCGATGCGAAGGGGGAGCCCGCGCTCATCGACCCACCAGCGCGAGGTGCGTCCGGCCTCCTCGACGACGAGACGACGGCCGGTGACCGTTGCCGCGGGCACCGTCTCCGAGTGCCCGACGCGGATCCGCACCGGTCTCAGCTCTCCGGCCAGGGGGTCGAAGACGCCGCCGGAGAACTCCTCGCCCGGGGCGTATTGCCGCGCTTCGAGGACCAACGAGAGTCGGGCTCTCGCCTCGCCGTCACCGACGGCCGTCCGACGGATGCCTCCCGGGCTCTCCACGAAGAGGGTGCCGTCGTCGAGCCAGGCATTGCCTTCGCGGACGTGTTCGCCGGCGGCGACCGTCCAGCGAGAGCGCAACAGAGCGCCGTCTTCGTCGATGATCTGCTCGTGGCGGAGGTCGACGACCTCTCCCAGACCGCCGCCCTGGACGTTCAGTCGGGTTCGCTCGACGATCGAGTCGGCGGAAGCGATCTGGATCGTCCACTCGCCGACGACGGCATCGTCGTCGAGCAAGAGGTAGCGGGTCGTCCGGGTCTCCCCGTCGCCTCCGCACTGGCAGCCGGCGAGGCCGAGAAAAGCGATGAGCAGCAACAGCGGTGGCGCCGAGGCGCCCGCCCCGCGGACGAAAGCTCGTTGCGGCCGGGATTCACTCCCCGAGGGCGGACTCGATCTCGGCACGGATCGCCTCCTCGGAGTCGGACAGTCCGCCCTTGATCTCGTCGAGCACTTCCCGAGCTTGCCCCGTGTCTTCGCGAGGGTCCTCGACGAACGCGGCCGCCAGGTAGACGTTGGCCGCGCCGGGAAAGAGCGAGTGCCGCCGCCACTCCCGGGCGACAGCCTGGAGTGCCTCGAAGTCCCCGAGCGCGTACTTCGACCGCGCGAGCGGGCCGAGCAGGTCGGCGCGGCGCTGCTTCGGGGCGAGCTCGTAGGCGTCTTCCAGCACGACGTTGGCGGCCCGAAAATCCTCGCGAAGCGTGAGGATCAGGCCCAGCTTGGCACGCATGATCCACTCGGGAGCGAGCCAGCGAAGCAGGCGCGCATCGCGATAGTGGCACCAGAGCCCGTCGACGTCGCCGCTCGTGAGCAGCGCGTTGAAGCGCATCTCGAACGGCCGGAGCGACCGGTGCACGTACCACGCCGACCAGGCGTAGAAGGCGGGCACGACCAGCGACAAGGGGACGAGGATCGTCCATGGAACGCGGAGGCCGAACGCGAGCACGGCGAGCGTGCCCAGCGAGAACGGGATGATGGCGCGACGCGCGTCGATCCTGAATCCGCGGTTGCCGCTGGGCATCCAGCTCGGAGGAGGGACGTTCGGGCGACGCATGGCGACGGTGGCAGGGAGGGAACGCGCCATCGTTAGCTCGCTGAGCGGCGTTGCGAAAGGGGCACCGTGCGCCGCACGACCAACCGCGGGGAAGGCCGCCGGCCGAGACCACACCGTAGAGAGACAAGCCACGAGCCACGGATGTTCCCGGCACCCGAATCCAGTGCGAGAGGTCGGCGCGTCTGTCAGGTGGAGGATCCCCCCCGGCGCGCGCCCGGGCCCACTGGGGCGAGAGTCGAGTGGATGGAAGTCGCCCACCATCCCCCCCGGCGCGCGCCCGGGCCCACTGCCCGCGAAAGGTGAAGCAGGAATCGTACCAGTGGAATCGGAGGGTCTACCGTCGGCGTCGTCGGCCGACACTCGTGGTTTCGGTGCATGGGATGGTACACTCTGGTATTCCAGAGAATGGAGCGTCGAGCGCGTCGCAGACGGATAGCCCTCATCCGCGGCACGCTGGCCCACACACCGGTTCGTCCGGGACCCCGGGGCGCGTCAGAATGCGACCCGTACGGAATATGTCAGACGTGGAATGCCCATCAACGAGGCGTTGGCCCACCTGGAGAGCAACGATGCGCACGAGTCCGATCGCCCTGATTCTGCTCTGGACCACGATGCTTGCCGCCGCAGGCGCCTGCGGCCCGCAGGAAGAAGTCGACGAAACACCCGGCGAGCCGGACTGCGGGGTGTTCGGCTGCAACTCCGTGCCGCCGACTGTCTGCGACGGCGACGACCTGATCGTGTCGGCTGGGCCGGGCACCTGCGTCGCGGACGACGTGTGCGAGTACACCGAAGAGGTGACCGCCTGCGAGTACGGCTGCGAAGAGGACGCGTGCATCGACCTCTGTGTCGGTATCGAATGCGAGGAGCCGCCGGAGGATGCGTGCGACGGGCACACCCTCTTGCGCTACGCCGACGAAGGGCTCTGCGAGGCGGGCGAGTGCGTGTACCCGCCCGAGGTGACCGACTGCACCGAGTTCGAAGAGATCTGTGTCGTCGACATGGACGACGAGCCCGAGTGCCGGGAACCGGATCCGACATGCGACGACGGGCGCGAGAACGCCAACGAGACCGACACCGACTGTGGCGGTAGCGATTGCCTGCCGTGCGAGGTCGGCCAGCGTTGCCGCGAAGCCGAGGACTGCGCCAGCGAGGTGTGCGACGATCGGACCTGCGTAGAGCCCAGCTGCCGGGATCGCATTCTCAACCAGGACGAGTCCGACGTGGAT
This sequence comes from uncultured Myxococcales bacterium, assembly GCA_964520965.1. Taxonomy (GTDB): domain Bacteria; phylum Myxococcota_A; class Bradymonadia; order REDH01; family REDH01; genus CAZFPM01. The sequence continues at coordinate 2,755 of CAZFPM010000262.1, read as the reverse complement.
TGCGGCGGCACAGCCTGCGTCGGGTGTGACGCAGGCGAACTGTGTCTGGATCCTGAAGATTGCATGTCGGGTGTGTGCGGACTCGACGACGTCTGCCGGCTGGCGACGTGCACCGACGGTGTCACCAACGGCGAAGAAAGCGACATCGACTGCGGCGGCACGTGTCCGCCGTGCGCCAACGGTCTGATCTGCCTCGGAGACGTCGATTGCGTGAGCCGCTATTGCGGCCGCGGTCTGTGCACGGACCCGACGTGCGACGACAGGGCGGCCAACGCCGATGAGACCGGCGTCGATTGTGGCGGTCCCGACTGTGGGCCGTGTCCGAACGGAGAGCCCTGCGCGGAGCCGACCGACTGCCAGTCGACCGTGTGCGGAGAGGGCATGTGCCTCGCCCCGACCTGCACCGACGGCGCGTGGAACGGCTCGGAGACGTCGACGGACTGTGGCGGCGGCGGCTGCCTCGGCTGCATTCCCGGCGACGCGTGCGGCGAGCCGCGGGACTGCCTCAGCGGAGTCTGTGCGGACTCGCTGTGTTGGGATTCGACCTGCGAAGACCTCGTGCGCAACGGAGACGAGACCGACCTCGACTGCGGCGGCCCCGAGTGCGGGCCGTGCATGGTAGGCGCCCGGTGCCGGCTCCCGTCCGACTGCACCGAATCCGTGTGCCTGCGAGACCATTGTGTGGCGCCCACGTGCACCGACGGCGTCCGCAACGGCACGGAGACCGACTTCGACTGCGGTGGGCCAGACTGCGACGGCTGCCACGATGGGCAGTCGTGCGCGGACAGCTCCGATTGCCTGAGCGGGTTCTGCACTCCCCTCGGGTTGTGCAGGCCGGAGCCGTCGTGCGACGACAGCAATTGGAATGGCGACGAGACCGACGTCGACTGCGGCGGGCCGATATGCGAGCCCTGCGGCGTCGGTCGCGGTTGTGAGATGCAGACCGACTGCGTGACCCTGAACTGCACGATCGGCCGCCTCTGCGGGCCGGTCGCACGCTGCGACGACCGCTCGCACAACGGTAACGAGACCGACAGGGATTGCGGAGGCGACGTCTGTCCGCCATGCGACCCGGGCGACGGTTGCCTGGTCGGCGACGACTGCAGCGCGGGCGTGTGCGACGACGGAACGTGCGCCGAGGCGTCCTGCGACGACGGGGTGGCCAATGGCGACGAGACCGACCTCGACTGCGGCGGTGGCACGTGCGGGCCGTGCGACGCCTTCGCGGGCTGCCTCGTCGATGACGATTGCATCTCGCTGCTGTGCCAGGCCGGAGAGGGCGCCCCGTTCTGCACCGAGGCCAGCTGCTTCGACAGCGTCCAGAACGGGGACGAAACCGCGATCGACTGCGGTGGCACGTGCGGGGGGACTCCCTGCCCCGAGGAGTGCGCCGAGGAGGTCGGGGTCATCGTGCTCAACACGCTCCCGATCGGCACGAACGAGTGGGGGAGCGATCCGGACGCCGGCGTCGTCTTCACGATGCCCGTCGCCCTGGTCTCCCGGTTCGAGCCGGCGTGCGCGCCTGCGCGCGGCGGGAGCCCGGAGGCCGTGTTCCGGTTCACAGCCCCCGAATCCGGGGACTACCTGATCGTGACCGGGTCGAGCCTCGACACCATCGTGTCCGTCCTCGACGAGTCCTGCACGGAGGACGCGACGGTGCTCGCCTGCAACGACAACGGCGCCGGGACGGCTCCGGGGTCGCGTCTGGGGGTCACACTCACGGTCGCGGACGTGGTCTTCATCGTCGTCGACGGGTTCGGTCCCGGCGCGCGGGGCGAGCCGTTCGACCTGACGGTGACCTACGTGCCTTGAGATTCCGGGCACGTCGATCCGGTGCATCCGACACGCGACTCTGGTATTGAGGCAGAAGAACGGCCGGGCTTAGGCCCGCCGCGATGGCCGATGCCGGACCCGACACGGCGCGTGAGAGCCGGTGACACGGCCGCGCTTTCCGGACGTTGACGCGGTAGGAGTCCGAGAGACTTCCGATCGAGTGCTGATCTTCGAGGTTGGAGTGAGTGATGCGAAGCAGGGTCTTCACGGGCGTCTTTCTGTTGGCCGTCGTCCTACTCGCCGCGCAGGCATGCGGTGGCGGCAACGGAGATGACGGCGACAAACCCGTCGAGTTCGACTGCGGCCCGTTCGGTTGCACGAGCGTGCCGGCGCCCGTCTGCGAGGGCGACGACCTGGTCGTCTCGAGCGCCCCGGGCGACTGCGTGGCGGACGGCGTCTGCATATTCGAAGAAACGTCGACAGCCTGCGAGCACGGGTGCGACGCTGGCGAGTGTCTCGACCCATGCGCCGGCGTGGTCTGCGATGACCCGCAGGAGGATGTCTGCGACGGGCACAACCGCCTGCGCTATCCCAGCGAGGGCGTGTGCGAACTGGGAGAGTGCTCCTACGAAGTCGATGACACCGACTGCACTGCCACCGGGGAGATCTGCGTCGTCGATGACGAGGGCGACCCCGACTGCACGGAGCCGCCGCCGAGCTGCGACGACGGACGACGGAACGGAGACGAGACCGACATCGATTGCGGAGGTGGCGAGTGTCTGCCTTGCGAGGTCGAACAGCGCTGCCGTGAAGCAGACGACTGCGTGGCCGGGGTGTGTCAGGATCGCGTCTGTGCGGCGCCCGGGTGCCGGGACCGCGTCCTGAACCAGGACGAGACCGACGTCGACTGCGGAGGCTCGACCTGCGAGCCATGCGACTCCGGGGAGATCTGCCTCGCACCCGAGGACTGCACGTCGGTCGT
>CAZFPM010000261.1:0-8034 GCA_964520965.1 uncultured Myxococcales bacterium | reverse complement strand
TTGTAGAAGTTCTCCAGCGCGAACTTCTCGTTCGGCGAGTGCAGGCGATCGTCCGACAGCCCGAAGCCCATCAGCACCGAGTCCAGGCCCAGCACCTGCTCGAAGCTGGCGACGATCGGAATGCTACCGCCGCCCCGAATGAACACCGGTCGTCGACCCCATACCCGCTCGAACGCACGGGCCGCCGCCTCGACCGCCGGCGCGTCACGATCACAAAGGAAGGGCACGCCCCCGTGGTGCGAGACCACCTCGACGCGCACTCCGGCAGGCGTGTGCGCCCCAATGTGGGCACGGAGCAGCTCCTCGACCTCGCCCGGGGTCTGGTCCGGGACCAACCGACAGGAGAGCTTCGCGTGGGCATGCGATGGGAGCACCGTCTTCGCCCCCTCGCCCGTGTAGCCTCCCCAGATGCCGTTCAGATCAAGGGTCGGCCGCGCCGTGATCCGCTCGAACACGGAGTAGCCCGCCTCGCCCGGTGACGCGTCGATCGCCAGCTCCGCGCGGAACGCCGCCTCGTCGAAACCGAGGGCGGCGATCTCCGCCCGTTCCCCGTCGCTCAGGTCGCGCACGCGGTCGTAGAAGCCCGCGACGGCGACGCGGCCGTCGTCGTCGTGCAACGACGCAACGATGGCCGCCAGCGCGTTGATCGGATTGCGCACGCCGCCGCCGTACAGACCCGAGTGAAGATCGTGCGACGGACCCACGACGTGCACCTCGACGTACGCGAGCCCGCGTAACCCCCACATCACCGAAGGCTGGCCCGGGCCGTACATGTGGGTGTCGCTGATCAGAACGGCGTCGGCCGCGAGCAGCTCGCGATTCGCAGCGAGGAAGGGCTCCAGGTTCGGGCTGCCGACCTCTTCCTCGCCCTCGATCAGGAACTTCACGTTCACCGGCAGGGTTCCCGAGGTGCGCATGTGCGCCTCGACGCCCAGCACATGGCAGTAGAACTGGCCTTTGTCGTCGGCCGCGCCACGCGCCACGAGGTCGCCGCCTTCGACGGTCGGCTCGAAGGGCGGGTTCCGCCAGAGCTCGACCGGGTCGGGCGGCTGGACGTCGTAGTGACCGTAGATCAACACCGTCGGGGCGCCGGGCCGCCCAAGCCACTCGGCGTAGACGATCGGATGCCCGGCCGTCGGGTGCACGGTGGCGTCGAGGCCGAGGTCCCGGAGCTTGTCGGCGACGAGCATCGCGGCGCGGCCCATGTCGCCGGCGTGCTCCGGATCCGTGGACACGCTGGGGATCCGCAACAGGTCCTTCAGCTCTTCGAGGTGACGGGGCCGAGCTTCGGCCAGGTGTTCGTCGATCGTCGTCATCGCCGTGTCCTTGGTGATTCAGTCGGGTCCGGGCAGGCGTCGAGGGCCCACGCCACCAGCGCGGCGGCTTCGAAGCGTCCGGGAGCGTTCGGTCCGACCCGGTCGAGAAGCTCGACGGCCTGGTCGAGCGGAAGACCGTCGTCGGCCAGCAGGGCGTGCAGCGCGGGCAGACGCGCATCGATATGTTCGATCTCCATGCCGACGACCGGGGCAGCGATCGCGTCGACCAGGACCTCACGTTCGAGGGTGACCCCGCCGACGCGTGCCCATTGGAGGGCGCGTCGACGGCGGCCGGTGCTCGGATCGGCCAGCCCCTGCCGGGCGACCGACTCGACCACGGCCGGGGCGGCGAGGGCGAGCCAGCGGGCGACCTCGAGCGAGCGCCACGCGTCGACGGCCGCCGGGGTCAGGCGATCCGCTACGTCCGGGTCGGGTGCAGTGGCGCGCGCCGCGAGCTCCAGCGTCCGCGGCCCCACCGGGAGCTCCGGCGCCATGAGGGCGGCCCGCAGCTCGTCCCGGCGGCCGGCAGCGTAGAACGCCGTGGCGTCGAGCGCCGAAGCAGCGTCGACGTCGCGCCGCACGGCGACGGCGAGAAACGTGCGCGCGTCTTCGTCCATCGCGTCGACGAGCTCCGAGAACCCGGCCGGAAGCGTCGTGGGATCGATCGCCCGAAGCGGGCTCGGAGCGCCGAGGCGTGCCGACGCGAGGAGCGCGGCCAGGGAGATCGGCGACCGGTGCTGGGCGCCGAACGCCCCCAGAGCCTCGAGGGTCTCGTCGTCGATCGCCGCGCCGTCGCCCGCGATCGCGATCAACGCCGCGGAGATCCGCGTCGGCTCTGGTGTCGTCGGGTCGATCCCCTCGCGCACCGAAGTCGCGACGTCGGTGACAGCGGCTCCCTGGGCCAGAATCCAGACGGTCTGTGTGCGCCGATGTTGGTTGCTGACCGCGGCCGAGAGCGCGACGCGAACGGCGATCGGGACAGCCTCGGGTCCGTAACCCATGCTCTGCACGCGCAACAACGACTCGGCGACGGCTGGCGCGTGGGAGGCCATCGCGGCTTCCGCGGCGGCGACCCAGGTGGAGGCAGGGGCTTCTCCCAGTGCGAGCGCGCGCTCGGCGCGGAGGAGAACGGCCCCGGAGTCGTTGGTCCGCAGCGTCTCCGGCCACACGAGGATCAGGTCACGGAGCAGATCCTGGCAGACGGATTCCTGCTGGTGGCGCCGACACCAGGCGCCGGTCGGAAAGAGCACCTCGCGAGCCGCGATGGGGTGGACCCTGGCAAGCGAGAGCGCGCGGGCGGCGCCGGCGCCCGTCGTCGTATTCCCGGTCGACTCGGCGATGGAGACGAGCCGCTCGAGCCCCGGCTCACCGGTCTGGGCCATTGCGGAGGCGGCCGCGTATCGCTCCGGCAGGAGCGCGTTGTCACGGGTGAGGTGCGCCGCCCCGACCTCGATGCCGCGGGCCGGGTCGATGGCGACGAGCGCGCGGAGCAGGGGGTCGACCTCGAACCCGGACGCTGCCGCGATCGCCGCTTCGAGGTCGGGGACGATCTCGGCGGCCGCGCGCCCGGCAGCGGACGCCCGAGCCACCAGGTCGGCACGTCCGTCGGCCACGTCCGACGTCATCGCGCTCCGAAACGCGTCGATGTCGAACCCGCCGCCAGCAGGCGGCTCGTAGGCGGTGAGCATGGCGGACGCTCGCGCGCAGAGCGCGGCGTCGCCGTCTTGTGCCGCCGGCTCCTCGGATGGCGTCGGATCCCGCAGAGCGGGCGCTTCGGCCGGCGCCGTGTCGGGACGACAGCCGAGAGCGACTGCGGCGACGGTGAACGTCAGGATGCAGGCGATGGCGACGCGCATTGCTGGATGGGTCCGGCGGGGTTGGCTGTTTCGCGACGCCCGGCGGGCGCACCGGCGTCGGCAAGGGGCCTCTGCTCTATCGCCGCGCGCGGTCGCCCGCAAGCACGCCCGCAACGGCGAGCCCTTTGTAGAGAAGCTCTCGGGCCGCTATAGAGGCGCCGCCGGCCCGATCCGGCCGGACCCGCCGACCCGGGAGCCCCCATGGCGATCAGCACGAAACCTGCGAGCGGTACCCGCGACTTTCTGCCGGCGGCAGTCCTGGCCCGGCGCCACGTGGTCGAGCAGATCGAGCGGGCGTACGCCGCCCATGGGTTCGTGCCCCTGGAGACCCCCGCATTCGAACGTCTCGCCGTGCTGACCGGAAAGTACGGCGACGAAGGCGATCAGCTGATGTTCAAGGTGCTCAAGCGCGGCGAGAAGCTGCCCGCCCTGAGCGCGGATCTCGACCCGAACGACCTCGCCGATCTCGCCCTGCGCTACGACCTGACCGTACCGCTGGCCCGGGTCGTCGCCGCCTACCAGGGACGACTGCCGCGCTTCTTCAAGCGCTATCAGATCCAGCCGGTCTGGCGGGCCGATCGCCCTCAGAAGGGGCGGTTCCGCGAGTTCTTCCAGTGCGATGTCGACTTCGTCGGCACGCGTTCCACCATCGCCGAGGCTACGGTCATCGCCGCGGTGACCGACGCGCTCGCCGCCCTCGGGTTCGCGTCGTTCGATGTCCGGCTCAACGACCGCCGGGTCCTGACGGGCCTGATGGAGACGGCACGCGTCCCGGAGGACAAGCGGGGCGCGGTGCTGGTGGCGATCGACAAGCTCGACAAGATCGGCCCCCAAGCCGTGGCGACCCTTCTGCGGGACGAGGGGGTCTCCGACGAGGGCATCGCGCTGCTCACCGACGCGTTCGGCGGCGACGGAGCGGCGGCGAGCGCCGAGACGTTGGCTGCACTCTTCGAAGGACACAGCGAAGTCGGGCTCCAAGGGCTGGCGACGATCGCCGAGCTACAGGCCCATCTCGCGGTGAGCCCGCTCGCCGCGGGCCGCGTCGTCTTCGACCCCAGTCTGGCGCGCGGCCTGTCGTACTACACCGGCCCGATCTTCGAGATCCGTGTCGATGGCCTCTCCGGTTCGATGGGCGGCGGCGGCCGCTACGACGGTCTCATCGGCATGTTCCGCGGCACCGAAGTCCCCGCGGTCGGGTTTTCGCTGGGCCTGGAGCGGATCCTCGTCGTGATGGAGGAGCGTGGGATGCTGCCGGACGTCGCGCCCAAGCCGGACGTGATGGTCGCGTACCTCGACCACGAGACCGTCGGGGCGATGCTGGCATTCTCGGCTCGAGCTCGAGCAGCCGGCCTCGTCGTCGAAGTGTTCCCGGACAAGGCGAAGCTCGGCAAGCAGTTTCAGTACGCCGAGCAGCTCGGGATCCGGCACGTCGTCTTGCTGGGCACCGACGAGGTCGAAGCGGGGGTCGTCGGGCTCAAGGACCTGGTCGCGAGCACGCAGGATCGGCTGAGCGCGGCGGAGGCGGTCGCGCGTCTGAGCGGGGGTTGAGCGAACGCGGGAGGTGGGGTCAGGGGACGGGGGCTGGATCCTGGCGGGCGCGGAGTACGCGGCGTTTGCCGTCGCCGACCGCATCGAAGACACGACGCTCGGCGACGCCCGCGCGGGGTCCGCGGTCGCGGCTCCATGCGACGACCCGCGGTTTGCCGGCGTCGATCTCGACCGCCCAGAGCAGGTTCTCGAATCGCCCTGCGGCACCGCTGTTGATGTAGCGGCCGACCGGCCGCAGCGGATCGTCCTCGGACGCGCCCGGCTGCAGACGAACCTCGTGACTGTGCCCGAGCACCAGGGTGGGCCGACAGGTGGCGCCCGGGTGCTTCGCCTCGATGTCGTCGCACAGCGCGACGAAGCGCGCCTGAACGTCGACCTCGTCGAGGTGCCGATACTTGAAGAACTCGTCGCCGGTCTCGACCTCCTTGACGATCGCATCCTGGGGCGGGTGCTCGAAGTACTCCCAGGCTACGTTGTGCCCGAACATCTCCTCGTAACCGGCGGGATCGTTCAGGAAGCCGCTCGCGAACCCCAGCCCGTCGAGCAGCTTGCAACGCTTCAGCTCGAAGTCGTCGGTCACGAGGACGTTGCGGAACCCGAGCTTGCCGGTGGCCCAATCGGCGACCTGGTCCCTCCAGATCCAGCGGCGGTCGGCTCCCTCGAAAGCCCAGGCCAGGGACTCGGAGAACGCTTCGCCAACGCGGCCGGCGTAGCGGGGCGTGGTGGCCTTGTCGAACTGGTGTCCGTGGGTGACCAGGAACCCGTGGTGGTCGTCCGGGAGCGGGTCCGGCTGCGCGCCGGGTGCCGTGATCAGCAGGTGGTCGACCGGCTCGACGCCCGGTACGGCCAGCCGGTAGAGATCCGCGAACTCCCGGTCGTGGAGATCGGTCTCGTGATTGCCAAGGATCTTCACGTAGCGCCCGTCCTGGCTCAGCGCGGCAAGCATCTCGTAGTAGGCCCGGAGCTTCGGATCGCTCACGATCCTGCGGAGCTGCTCCAGCCGTAGCGGCCGCCGAACGCCGTCGATGTCCTTGAACTTCGTTCGCCCGAGCTTCTTCGCGATGTCGTAATCCGGGTCCTGGATGACGAGCTCCTCGACATCGCCGTTCTCGACGACGGTCCAGCCCTTGTCCGCGTACGCCGCCAGGGTCTCCACGTAGAGGTCTCGATTGCCCGACCACCCGAAGAAGTCCTGCCGGTGCCCCGTGTGGGCGAGATGGTGATCGGAGAAGACGACGTAGCGCCCGGTGAGGGGCCTCTGCTCGACACTCGTGTGTCCGGGCTGGAGGCCTTGCCCACGAGTACGGTGGCGACGGCGGCGAAGGCGTCGCTGACAGCCGCCTCGATGTCGTCCTCGTGCCTCGCGGCGAACTTCGATGCCCGCTTTCTCAGTTTCCACAGCTCATCGAACTCGAGCTTCTCGCCGCTGCCGAGAGCATAGCGGTAGGCGAGCTGGCGAATTCGGTCACGGATGAAGGTCATCGCTGCCTCGTGTTGCTGGTGCGAAGGTGGCCCGCGGCCCCTCGCAAGTTACGCTCGTACGTCCCCGTCCGGCGATGGCGATAGTTCTCCGGTCTACACCACGCCCGGCGCGATGTCGTCCAGAGCCAGCTCATGGCGGACATACTCGCGCATGGCGGCGAGGTCCGGGGCGAGATAGCGGTCCTCGCTCATGAACGTGACGCGCTTGCGGATGTCCGCGACGAGGTCGGCCACGAGCGGGCCCGGACAGAGCGGGGCCCGGAGCTCGACCGCCTGGGCACCGAGCAGGAGCTCGATGGCCAGGACCTGCTCGACGTGCTCCAGGATCTTCAGCGCCTGGCGCCCGGCGTGGTGCCCCATGGAGACGTGGTCCTCCATGTTCGCCGAGGTCGGGATCGAGTCCGTCGACGCCGGATGCGCCAGCGCCTTGCACTCCGAGACGAGGGCGGCGGCGACGTACTGCGGGATCATGTGGCCGCTGTTGAGTCCCGGGTTCGAGACCAGGAACGCCGGCAGGCCCTCGTTGAACGCCTTGTCGATCAGCTTGGCACTCCGCCGCTCGGAGATGTTGCCGATCTCGGAGACCGCGACCTTGAGGTAGTCGAGGGCGATCGCGACCGGTTGGCCGTGGAAGTTGCCGCCGGAGAGGATGTCGCCGTCTTCGGGGAAGACCAGCGGGTTGTCGGTGACGGCATTTGCCTCATCGACCAACACGCCGCGCACATAGGCAGCGGCGTCGCGGCTGGCCCCGTGCACCTGGGGCGCGCATCGCAGGCAGTAGGAGTCCTGAACGTACTCCGTCTTGCCCTCGACCGTGCCGGGGGGTGCGCCAGCGAGTTCGCTCCCATCGAGCCAGCGGCGGATCCGCGAGGCGGACTGCAGTTGGCCGGTTCGTCCCCGCAGCTGGTGGATCCGCTCGTCGAAGGCCTCGACGCGCCCGGCGACCGCCTCGACCGAGAGCGCGCACGCGGCGTCGGCGACTTGGAGGATCCGGTCGAGTCGATGCGCGACGACCAGCCCGAGGGCGGTCATCGCCTGGGTCCCGTTGAGCAGCGCCAGTCCTTCTTTGTAGGTCAGGACGCGCGGAGCGAGTCCCAGCCTGGCGAGGCCGTCGGCGGCCTCCATGACCTGTCCGCCGAGCTCGAACTGTCCCCGCCCGATCAGGGGGAGCGCCATGTGCGCGAGCGGGCAGAGATCGCCGCTCGCGCCGACGGATCCGAGCTCCGGGACGACCGGATGAGCGCCGGCGTTCAGCAGCGCGATCAGCAGGTCGAGCGTCTCGGTCCGCACCCCGCTATAGCCCTGCACGAGGGCAGCGATCCGGAGCAGCATCATGCCGCGGACGACCGATCGGGGCAGCGGGTCGCCGACCCCGCAGGCGTGGGAGATGATCAGCTTCTCCTGGAGGAGCTCCGCGGCCTCGGCCGGGATCGCCAGGTCGCGGTTGTACCCGAACCCGGTCGTGACGCCGTAGATCGACCGGCCGCTCCGGGCCTCGCGCTCGACGAATGCCGCGCACTCGGCGACGCGCTGTCGCGCCGCGTCGGCGAGCACGGCTTCGGCGCCATCCCAGACGACGGCGGCGAAATCAGCGGCGGAGAGCGGGCGCTCGCCGAGGACCACAGCGGGCATCGAGAACCTCCGAGACGATTGGGCGTGGGGACGGGCGGGCGTCGGGTGCGTTTGGACGATCGTAGGGCGCGATCAGTAGCCACTTCCCCGGGACACCTGCAGCGTGAACGAGCCGGCGACGCCCTGGGAGAAGGCGCCCACGTACACCAGGTATTCGCCGGGCTCCAGGTATTGCGAGATCCGCGAGAGCAGGTTGCTAC
>CAZFPM010000260.1:0-8035 GCA_964520965.1 uncultured Myxococcales bacterium | reverse complement strand
GGGGTGCAGCCGTCGCCGCCGCAGACGTCGATGATCTCACCGGTATCCCAGAAGCGGATCATCTGCTCCTGCTGGTGAGGGAGCCAACGCTGCGCGTCGTGGACATTGACCTCTCCGCGCGGCGCCGGCTTGTTGCGAGCCTCGACGCGGTCCTGACCCGGCCACTCCCACCAGACGATGCCGGCGCCCGTGTGCGGATACTCGGCAGACTCGACCAGGTCGAGCGAGCGTGCTTCGGCGTAGGGGCCGACGACCGAAACGTCGAGGCCGGGCGTACGGGCGACGATCTCCAACGAAAGATCGGTCACCGAGTGGTCTCCACGGGAAGTGGTCGCCAGCACCTCGCGCGGCTCGTCGTCTTCGAACGGTTCGGCCCGGATGTGTCGCCAATATGACGCAGGATCCGTGCTGTCCCACCAGGTCCCGACGGTGGCCAGCAGAACCGCCTGTCTCGACCGGCCCGGATACGCGCCCGCCAGCGCCACGAAGAACCGGTCGAAGTTCTCCGAGCGGTGGGCGAGCAGTCCGAAGTTCTGCCCGCCCACGCCCAGGTGTCCACGCCGGATGTCCGGTGAGAGCGCCATGTAGGTGGCGCCGACGACCCCGCCTTGAGAGAGGCCCCCGAAGTAGATCCGGTCGGGGTCGATCACGATCCCGCGTGAGGTCACCTCCGGCAGGTCGGCGAAGCGCTCCTTCATGGCCCGCGCGAACAGGATCTGCTCCAGGATTCCCTGGTGCAGCCGATCGGTCAGCCACCGGAAGCGGGTCATCTCGAAGACCGCGATCTGGATGTTCCCGAAATCGTGATCCGACATCCCGGTCCAGTTCGAGCCGAAGAAGATCAGGTTGCCCGCGTTGGCGATCGCCCCGTGCGGACGTTCGTCGGAGACGGTGTCCGAGCCGAGCCAGAAGAACCCGTGCCCGTGTTGAACGAGGCCGTGTGGCGTGCCGTCCATCGCCGAGTGGGGCACACCGATCCAGAACTCCGCGTCGCGCCAACCGTTCTGCTCGACGAGGCCCGGCCCATCGACCTCCTCGTTGAACGTCGAGCCCACGGCGGTGCCTGACGGGTCTTCGTCGATGTCTTCGCGCATGTAGTATGGCACGCGGATGGTGCCGCGAACGATGGCGGCCCAGTGCTCGTGCTCCTCGGGGGTGTGCTCGAGCCACTCGGTGATCGTGAACTCCGGCCCGTCCGGCCCCGCCGCTTCCAGTCCCTCGCGACGCATCTCCAGCATTCGCCCGTGCATCGCCTCGGAGCTCGCCGTGACGAAGTCCCAGGCCAGGAGCAGGGAGTCGCGGCCGATTCCGGCGCCCTCGAGCAGGGCGAAGACCTCGTCGAACCGGGCCTGGCGGTCGGAGAGCGCCGCATCGTCGTCGGTTGTGCCGTCGCGCAGCGCCGCGAAGGACTCGCTCGTTGCGTAGGCCGCCCCCGACATGTCCATCAGTCCCGTTCGGAACGCGACGATGTAGCGGGTGGCCTCTTCGAGGATCACACCCGGTCGGACGAAGAGAACCTGGACCGCCGGGTCCTCCTCCCAGGCATCGAGCTCCGCCATGTACGGCACGCGCTCGAGCACGTCGCCGTCTCGCACCGCGAAGAGGAGGATCGGGGCGTCGTCCGCCAGCGAACGGGCGACGGAGAAGTCGGTGGCGAGCCCGCTCGCGTCGAGGTTCGGGAAGTGCACGAGGATCGGCGTGCTGACGCCGTAGCCGTCCATCCGGCGGTAGATGTCCGGGCCCACGTGAATACGCCGGAAGTTCTGGGGCAGGGTCGTCGGTCCGAACGCGAGCGTGTAGCCGGTCACGCGCGACTCGTCGCTCTCCAGGTACAGGTTCGACGGCCAGGGCAGGGCACACTCGAGGGCGATCAAGGGGTCGCAATCCGGGTTCGGCGGAGGACCCGCATCTGGCCGGGCATCCGGGGCGACCGCGGTCTCGTCGTCGACCGCGTCCGTCCCGGCGTCGCCGGTAGCGTCGATGTCGGTCCGGTCGGCATCACCGCTCACATCGGCGGTCGCGGCGTCGTCCTCTGTCTCGACGTCGCCGGTGTCTGCAGGCGACTCTGCGTCGCCGGTGTCTGCAGGCGACTCTGCGTCGCCGGAGCAGCCGAGCAAGAGCGTCCCTGCGAGCGTCAGGGCGGCGAGAAAGATCAGCCGGAGGATAGACTCTTCGTTCGAGCGCCGAGTCGTGCGATTCATTGTGCGTCGGGGTCGTGGAATGGCGGCCTTACCTGTACCCTAGTTCCGCGCCGGCCTCCATGGATCCCCGCTGGTGCGAACTGGCGGCGCCGCCCGCTCCCGAAGTCGATGTGCGACGAGACGAAACCCGATCCGGCCCCGCCGATGCGCCGAGCAGGGCTGCTGCTCGTCGGCCACGGATCGACCACCGACGCGGAACGAGCATCGGCGGCTTTGCGCCGACACGCGCGGCGCATCGAAACCGGCGGCCTGGTGCAGGAGGTCCGGGTCGGGCTCCTCAAGGGTGACCGACCGCTGGTCGAGATCCTCGCCGCAATGCAATCAGCGGACGTCGTCGTGGTGCCGGTCCTGGCGTCCGACGGATGGTTCGCGCGTCGGATGTTGCCACGCGCGCTCGGGCTCCGCGGAGAGCGCGCGCACCTCCCCGCGAAGCTCGGCGGGCACCGCGTCGTGTGTGCCGACCCGGTCGGAACGCGCCCCGAGTTGGCGCGGATCGTGTTGGAGAACGCAACCGGCGCCCTGGCCGGCGCATCACTGTCACCGTCGTCTGCGTCGTTGATCGTCGTCGGACACGGGACCAGCCGAGACCCGTCGTCAGGCTCATCGGTTCGCACCGTCGTCGCCTCGCTCGGTGTTTCGGGACCCTTTCAGCGCGTGGTCGCCGGATTCATCGACGCCACGCCGAACGTGGCAGCGGCGCTGCATGCGTTGCCCGCCGGCCCCGTCGTGGCCGTACCCTTCCTGATGGCGGAAGCCGGCCACAGCCTCGACGACCTCCCACGGGCGCTCGGCCTGCCCGCGTGCCCGGGGCCGGGCGCCCGGCAGGTGGGCGATCACGAGGTCGTCTACTCCGACGTCGTCGGCGCACACCCTGGCATCGCCGAGGTCATCCTCACCTGCGCTGCAGAGGCAGCTGCCCGGCTCTGAGAGAGCGCTGCGGTCACCGGATCCAGATCCGGAAGTACTCGGGGTAGTGGATGTCGATGGGCGAAAACGGCCAACCCGCGAGGTTCCGCTGTGGGCTGTCGAAGCTCTCGGAACCACCGATGTAATACGGTACCCCGCCGGCCGGATCCGTCGTGTCGTGGAACGTGAAGAGCAGCGTGCCGCAGACCAGCCGCCCGTAGTCGTGCCACCGCGTGGGGCACTCTTCGCCCTCGTCGAAATCGTTGAATACGTTGCAGTTGTTCTCCTGCTCGACGTGCCAGTCGCCGGCGGTCTCGAAGAGCGCGCGCAGGGTCTGCCCGCGCAGAGGCTCGTTGATCCCCTCGACAACGGTTCGGATCGCGATGTTCCAACGGTCCAGCAGGATGTCGTCGGCGACGTCGATCATGATGTCGCGTGCGATCGGGACCGTCGCGAACGACTCCGTCACGCAAGGAGACGCAGCGCACGAATTCGGGTCGACGGTCGGCCGATCGCCGAGGCGGAACGTCGAGTCCCGATTCAGCATCAGCGTCCAACCGCCGCCGGCGGTCTCCATGTCGCACCACGCGCCGTAGCGTTCACCGGACTCGGCATGGCGCAGGGCTCGAGCACCGACGCCGCTCGCGCCCCGGTCCTGCAGCTTCAACTCGGCGCACGACCGTGGCAACCCGCAGCTCGTTCCGTTGTAGACCGCGCCCGTGCCCGCGCACTCGGCGCACTCGAAGCCCCCGGGGAAGTTCTCACAATCGCCGTCCCCACAGCGTCCGAGGGCACACTCGTCGATATCGACGCAGCCCAGATCGGTGCGCTCGTATCCGAGCGGGCAGGCCCGCGCCACGGGACCGCTGCACGGGTTCTCACAGCCCGGGCCAGGTTCGGAAGGGATCAAGCCGGCATTGCACGAACAGACGCCCTCGTCGTCGACCGGCGAGCACGACATGCCGGTCGGGCAGTCGACGAACGCGCACGGATCCTCGATGCACAATGTCCCCGCCGGGTTCGGCATGTAGCCCGGATCGCACTCACAAGCAGGCTCTCCGTCGAGGGAGAAGCAGGTCGAGTGCGGAACGCAGAGCACGCCGAGGCAGACCGCCGGCTCGATGCAGCCCACACCATCGACATCCGGAACGAACCCGTCCTCGCACTCGCACGTGGTGTCCGGCCCGGTGGCGACGCACACTGAGTTCGGACCGCAATCGACGAGGTCACAGGGGGCGACGCATCCCACGCCACCCGGATCCTCCACGAAACCGGCGTCGCAGATGCACGAGGCACTGCCACCGACGACCGTGCACTCCGCGTGGTCACCACAGTCGAGGCTGGCGCATGGATCCGCGTCGACCGGGTCGCCATCGGCGTCCGGGGAGGGAACGTCGGTGTCGGGTCGGGCACCGTCCGCGGAGGCGTCCGAGTCGGTCACCGCGTCACCGGCATCGGTGGAGTCACGCGTCGTGTCCGCGACCTCCGATCCCGTGTCCTCCACGATCTCGGGATCCCCTGCGTCGGACGCGCCGTCCCCCGTGCCGTCGTCGGCCGTGTCCGCGATCACCGTATCATCGGCGACATCGAAATCTCCGCCGCCGTCGTTGCCAGCCTCCGGTGTGTCATCGCCGGCGTCTGCTCCGCTCGCATCGCCTGCCGATGACCCCGCATCCGGGTCGGGGTCCGGTGCGGGTTCGTCCCCGCCGGAACAGGCGAAGAGCAGAAGAAGGACGGCTGCGGGATGTAGCCACCGTCGGGCGCGTACGTTCGGGCTCGTGAATCGGTCTGGCATGTTCTCTCTGCGGGGCAGTCGGGTCATCGGCCTCGCCGGCTCGCCCAGTGAAGCCGACCTCGACACTCGGGTCCAGCGGAACATGAAGGCCCGGGTGGCGTTCACTCCGGGAAAACGACGAACCGGGGGTCCGACCCGTCGGTCTGCAGGCGCAACACGCCCCCGCGCTCATCGCCGGCCCAGGCCCACCCTTCGGTGCCCGCATCGAACGCCTCGATGCCGAGCTCGGTGAGCGGCTCGCCGTCGAGGGTGACGCGGCCCGGCCGCGCCCCGACCAGGAACTCGAAGCGCACCCCGTAGGCAAACTCGTCGCCGGCCGCAAACCAAAGCGCCGTGGACGCGTCCTCGGTGTGTTGTCCGACCCGGGTCCCGTCGTAGAGCGTGAGCGCGGTCTCCGGGCCCGGCGTTGCGACGACGAAGAGACGTCCGGGCGTGGTCGCGTAGCTGTCGACCCGGTCGGGAGCCGTCGTCGGGGACATCGTGTCGATGGTCGGGCGGAGCATCGGGACGACCGCTCCGCCGCGGATCGACAACGGCAGCGTGCCGAGCGGAGCATCGACCGGGAAGCTCCCTGGCCCGGTGCGTTGCTCTCCGGTCCACCAGTCGTACCATTCGCCTTCAGGGTACCAGACCTCGCGGGCGCGAGCGCCGCGTTCGACGATCGGGGCGACGTGAAGGCTCTCGCCGACAAGGAACGTGTCGTTCGGGTGGACGCCGAGCTCGGGATGGGCGAGTCCCAGCGCCCGTTGCGGCGGTCGTCCGTCGAGGTAGACCTGCTCGAAGAGCGTCCAGAAGTAGGGGAAGAGCCGCAGATGCAGGCGGGCGTAGCGCCGGTACCAGCCGAGCATCTCCTCGTCGAAGCCGTTGGAATCACGGAACTCCCACGCGACGTCGTTCGTGCTCGTTCCGACCTGCATGACCGGCGACAGCGCGGTGATCTCGAACCAGCGCGTGAACGTCTCTTTGTCCGGGGGGGAGTGACGGTAGCCGCCCGTGTCCGATCCGAAGAGCGGGTAACCCGACGGACCCAGGGAGAGCGAAGCCACCAACGCTGCCGGCAGTCCTCCGACTGCGACTCGGGTCCCGTCGCCGTCTGGCACCTCCGCACCGTGGAGCGAGAAGTCGGCGTCGAGGTCGCCGGGCCAGATCACGCTCGCGTTGACCTGGTCGCCCCAGGTGCCGCCCCGGCAGAGCAGGAATCCGCCGGCCTCAGGGAGCATCTCGGCGTACGCGCGGTGGTAGAAGAGCTGGAAACGCGCGTGCATGGTGCGGTCGTCGCTCCCGTCCGCGAACGACCAGAACGAGCGACCGCCGAAGAGCCCGGCGACGATGTCCTCGCCGTAGTCGAGCTTGAAGCCTTCGATGCCCATCTCGGTATAGCGGCCGATCAGCGACTGCCACCACGCGAACGCCTCGGGGTTGGTCAGGTCGACCGGGCGGCCCCAGTGGTTGAACAGGATGCCCATCCTCGGGGGGTAGAATCCCCCCTCCTCGGCCGCGGTGCGCAACGCCTCGGTGGCCGGATCGGTGTCGTCGACATAGGGCGTGTGCCAGAGTGCGACGCGGAACCCGAGGTCGTGCATCTCGGCGATCATCGCGTCCGGGTCTGGGAATTGCCCGGCTCGGAAATCGAACGAGTTGACCCCCGACGCGTACGGACGGTCGATCCAATAGGCGCTGGTCGCCAGGTCGAGGTCGCGAATCGTGTTCACGTCGCTCACGACCTGTGCCTGGTCGTCGTTCTCGTCGCGCCAGATCCAGGGGCCGAGTGCCCAGCGCGCCGGCCGCGCCGGGTAGCCGGTCGTCTCGTAGTAGTGACGCGTGATGTCCAGCGGATGGTCGGCGGCGTAGAGGTGAAAACGAAGGCCGTCGGCCGTGAACACGCCGGTCCCGAAGATCACGTCCACCCGGTTCGGGTCGGCCGCGGCCACGTCGAACACGCCCGGTGAGAAGCTCTCCACGAAAAGGCCCCAGCCCCGCGTCCCGACCAGCAGCGGCACGGGCACGTGCGCCTCGTTGTACCCGCTCTCGGACTCGGCCACCTCCAGCTGCATTGGCCGCACGTGCCCGCGGTGGTTCACGTCGTCGAACACCTCGCCGAGCCCGTAGAACGCCTCCTCCGGGTCGACGACAGGGTGGAGGCGCACGTACGCCACGGCGCCGTTCTCCGGGTCGTCCGGCTCGTCTACCGAGAGGGACATCGAGAAGTGCCCCGCGTCGCTGAGCGTCACCGTCAGCGATGCCGAGCGGCCGTCGTCGAAGGTCAAACCGAGCACGGCGGAGTCCGCGGACCGCGAGTTCACTGCGATTCCCGCCAGGGCCGTCCAATGGTCGAGGGGCGGCCGTGTGTGCAGTGGATCGTCGGTGAGCGCAAACCCGACGGGGTCGTAACTCTTGTTGTCGTCGAGGCGGGCTACGACGCCGAGGGACAGGGCGTCGCCCGAGAAGGTCAGCAATGCCTCGTCGTCGCGCGCCAGCGTGACGCCCCGAACCGCGGGGTCGATCTCCAACGTGAAGCGCCCACCGAGCGAGAACGGTGCGTCGGTGCCGCCATCCGCCGTCGTGTCTTCTGCAGCATCCGGCTCACCCGACCCGTCTACCGTGGGATCCGCTGTGTCGTGATCGGCGTCGGTACCGTCGCTCGGGCTCGATCCGCCGCAGGCGAGCGTCAGAACGAGGAGCGTGAGCGAGAGCGCTATGTAACGGGCGTGCATGGACCGGTCCTGTGTACTCCGGGCCATCGGAGAATCCACGGCATCGGGATGCAGGGCAAGGGCGTCGGCGGGCGAGGCCGGGCCGAGTCTCGCGTCGGCCGCGCTCAGTCGACTCCGAAGTCGTACTCGACATCGATGTCGAAGGACTCGGCCAGCCCGTCGATGAGGAAGCGCCGGGCGCCGTCGTCGTGACGGACGAAGGATTCGATGAACGCCAGGGTGGCCGCGTCGAACAGGTCTAGTTGTTCCGACACCGGCGAGGTCGGGGGCGCCGATTCGATTCCGGTGCAGGGAGGCGAGCAGGCGCTGTCGACCTCGTCTGCCGGCCGCCCGCCGAGCGATTCCGAGAGGTCTCCGAGGCCGCCGTCCGGGATCCTGGACGCGATGGCGTCGCACCCGAGCGTGTCGGAGTTCGGCAG
>CAZFPM010000259.1:0-8090 GCA_964520965.1 uncultured Myxococcales bacterium | reverse complement strand
GACCGAACAGCCGTTCGGGCGCTCGTCGACGCTGCCGTCGCAGTCGTTGTCGAGCCCGTCGCAGACCTCGACGCTGGGCAGAACGAACCCCTCGCAGGCCTCCCAGAACTCCCCTGTCGCGTCGCAACCCCGCGAGCCGACGAAGCACTCACCGACGCCCATCGCCTCGGGGGGGCCGGGATAGCAGAGCTCGAGACCCTCGCTGCACGGACACGCCTCGTCGACGTTTCCGTCGCAGTCGTTGTCGAAGCCGTCGCCGCACTCTTCCTCGCCGATCTCGTCTTCGCAGAGCCCACAAAGGCGCCGGACCCCTTCGTCGACCGAACCGTCGCAGTCGTTGTCCACCCCGTCGCAGACCTCCTCGGCGCCGGCGTCACCACACTCCCCGCACTCGTTGCGCGTGCCCTCGTCGATGTCGCCGTCGCAGTCGTTGTCCACCCCGTCACAGACCTCGATCTCCGGGACCACCTCGCCCTCGCACGGCCCCCACGCTCCCTCGATGCAATCGAACGTGCCGCCGCCGCAAGGCCCGATGCCGAGCGTGTGGGGCGGGCCGCTGTAGCACGGCTGGTCGAGCCGCCCGCCACAGGCGCATCCCTCGGCCGCGTCGTCGATCACGCCGTTGCAGTCGTTGTCGAAGCCGTCACCGCAGATTTCGAGCGGCGCAGCGCCGCAGAGCCCGCAGTCGTTGGACACGCCCTCGTCCGTCTCCCGGTCGCAGTCGTTGTCCAAGCCGTCACAGATCTCGTCACCCGGCGCGGAATCGCCCTCGCACTCACCCCACTCCTCGTCCTCGCAGACCTGCGATCCCACCGCGCACACCCCGATGCCGAGCAGGCTCTCGTCGGCGGAGAAACACGGCCGCACTGCGCCATCGACGCATACCGGCAGCGGCGGCGCATCGAACTCGACCGCATCCGACGCGTCGCCCGTGCCATCACCGGAGCCGTCGGGCGTCGCATCGACCGTCGGCGCGTCGTCGCCTCCCGCGGTGTCCGCGTCGCCGGCGGTGGTATCGTCGGGGGATCCGGTATCCGATCTGACCGGGACCGGGCTCGGTGTGTCGTCGCCGCATGCGGCGAGAAGTGCGGCCGAGACGACCACAAGAACCAGGAATGCGCTAACGGCGGATGAACGGTCCATGCCCAGTCCAGTCGGGGATGCAGCCGCACCGTTAGCCGGAAGTTCCAACGGAAGGAATGCACTCTGCACCTGTCCACGCCTGGATTTGCGCGAATTTCGGGTGCATCGGTACTGGACAGGATCTCAGCTGAGAGGCTTCAGGTCGAGGAGTGCGAAGGCGTGTTCTTGGAACGGCGTGGGCTGCGTAGTCTTGTTGAAGGCCGGCACTCCGGGTGCGCTGGGCTGGATCCGGTTTCGGGCGATCGTCCCGAGGTTGTCGAGCAGGTCTCTGAAGCCGAGGACGGGCCAGCCGTCCTCGGTTCGCTTGTTGGCCGCCTTGTCGTTGGCCGCGTCTGATCGCCGTGCCGGACTGACGATCGAGTCACGCTCGGCCGTTTCGGGAGCGTGGTCGTGGAAGAGAATGGGGGCGAGCTTCCGCCGCATGTGCCACTCGACGTAGTAGGCGAGCATGCACAGCAAAACGTGGGCGCGGACCCGATCGCCTTTGCGATGATGGATCGGGCGGATCTGTAGATCCGACGTCTTGAGGTGCCGAAAAGCGCGCTCGACGACCGACAAGCCTTTGTACGCGCCGACCGCCTGTTCGGTCGTCAGGAGATCCGCCGACACGCTGGTGCGAACGACGTAGATTCCGTCAAGCGCAGCTTCGCGAGCGATCTTGTCCTCGTCGCGTTCGAAGACGAACACGCCCTCGGCGTTCACCTCCCACGTGAAGTGCTTGGCGACCTTCGACTTGCCCAGAACTCTGCCCGCCCGTTCGGCGATCTTCAGCGGGTCGGTGAGTCGGCGCTTGTCACGTTTGGTCGCGGCCTCGATCTCGGCCAAGCGCATCTCGGTCGCCTCCAGGAGCTCCTCCCTCTTCCTCGCACGCTTTCGGGCCAGTGGGGGGTTGCGGCACGCGACCAGTCGTTCACCGGGGAACTCCGGGTGCACGATCTCCACGTGATCCGTCTCGTCGAATAGCGACGGCTGAAGCGGACCTCCGGCGGCGACGAGCTTGCGGATTTGCGGCGATCGGAGCGCCGAAATCCAATCGAACTCGGCCGGCTCGAGATCCTCGCGGATCCGAGCTGACGTGAGCATTCCCCGGTCGCCAACGAAGACGACGCGTGTCAGTCCAAAGCGCTCACGTACCTTGCGGACCTGCGACGCCACGGTCGCTGGATCGGCCGTGTTCCCCTCGAACACCTCGACGGCGATCGGACATCCCTCGCGGTTGCAGAGCAGGCCGATGACGGTCTGCAGTGAGTTCTTCTTGCCGTCGCGTGAGTAGCCGATGCGGGCAAGCTCGCAGGTGCGGCCTTCGAAGTAGGTCGACGTGACATCGTAGAGCACGAGCACCCCGTCCTGGAGGTGGCGCTTGGCGAGCTTGTCTTCGATGCGTGTCTGCTTGTCGCCCAACCAGTCGAGCGCTTCGTAGAGTTCGTCCTCGGTGAGGGGGCCGAGTTCGAGCAGCTCGCCCGTGGCGTCGATGGCCGTCTCCGGGTCCAGAGCGCGTGCTGTAGCGAGTTTGGACCGCGGCCCGACAATGCGCTGGACGATCATGGCGACGACGAGGTCGCGCTCCCGGCATGGCCGGTAGGCGAGGAGCCTCGGAAGCCCGAGCTTCCGAGCGGTGCCGAGGACGGCGTGGACGTGACCGTGGGGCAGGGTCCTCGTGATCTCGAACCCGCTGTGGCGGCTCGCGCCGGCCGCGCCCTTTCGCGACCGGCCGAGGAACGCCTTGAGCGCCTTTCCCTCATCGAGGGACATGTGCGGGGTGAGATTGAGGAGCGTTCGCTTCTTGGCCTTTCCGTCCTTCCAGTAGCTTTCGCGGAGGAGGATTGCCGGGGGTGATTTTCGATTTGGGACGATGTCGACGTACATGGGTTGTGTTTACCACGCGCGCCGACGTTAGCAAAGGCCTTTGTCGCATAATTACATGGACAGGAAAATGCAGGCGAAATAGGGCTTTCCCCAGGCAACGCCTGGACAAGAGCCTGTTTCTGAGCTGGAACTTCCGCCTAACGGGCCAGATCGTGTTGTCCAGCCCTCGGCGCCAACGAATCGAAGCCCTCCAACGCCCCGTTGCCGACCCCGATCACCGCCACCCGTGGACTTCGCGAGACGTGCTCCCGCCACCGGTCCCCTTTGCGGCTTTGCGGCTCTGCGCGAAATGCCCGAACAGACGCTTCTCCTCTTGGCTCGCGCAAAGACGCAAAGACACGAAAGATCCGGGCGCGACCGTTAGCGCACGCACCCCATCGCGGCGTCGAGGAAGGCGCGGTCGGAGGCGTCGAGGGCGCCGGATTCGTCGAGGTCGGCGCCGCCGCAGCCGTCGTCGCACGCGGCACCATCGCCGTGCTCGCCCAGCGCGGCTTCGAAGAGCGCGATGTCGGAGGCGTCGACGATGCCGGATTCGTCGAGATCGGGCTTTGCGCATCCGAGCCGCGCCCAGCTGCAATCGAGGACGTCGGGGGCGGTGGTGCAGAGGACGATGCTCTGCAGGAAGTCGAGGTTGCCCACGCCGCGGTGTCGCGGCCGCTCGGCTGCGACCCAGGGGCCGTCGCCTTGCCGGGCTTCGTAGGCGTCGCCGGCCCGTCGGATCGGGGGGTCGCCGTCGGGGTAGGTGTCGGCGTAGCGCGCGCGTATCGCGTCGCTGCGCCCGGGCCCGGAGCGGTCCTGCAGTCCAGCGAGGCCGTCGGTCACGATCTGCCGGAGCTCCTCGTCGGTGTGCAGCCGCCAGGGCTCGGCCGCGGCGATGTCGAGGGACCCTTCGATCCGAGCCATGCGCACCTCCTCGAGCGCGAGGTCGTCGAGGTCGTCGGCGATCGGCTCGAGCCCCGCCAGCGCGTCGAAGACGGCCGCCTCGTAGCGCTGTTCGGCGGCGCGGGCCGGGTTGGTGACCCCGTAGATGATGTCGGCGAACTCACGCATCAGGTTCGTCATGTGCCGCAGCGTGACCCGGGCGCGCGCCGCCAGCCGCCGCTCCCCCTGCAGGTCGAGCACGGCGATCAGCGCGACCATCGACTCCACGACGTCGTCGTAGTCGTTCTGGAACGCGCCGATCAGGCCCTCGGAGCTGCCGGGGTCGGCGGCCTCCATGGTCCGCGCGAGCTCGAGCCAGGGCTGTCCGAGGATCTGCAGGTCGCCCATCGTCCCCCAGGTGAGTCCGCACCACGCGTCCTCGATGCTGACGCACCGGCGCGGCTCCTCGAAGGGGCACTCGATCAGGACCTCGATCTCGGGGGTGATCAACGTCTCGAGTGATCCCGGCAGCCAGAGGTCTTCCGGCGCCGCTTCGAGGCCGCGGGACGAGATCGCCCGGTTCAGCAGCGCCATCGGGCACGACGCCATGCCGCCGAGCCCTTCGCTCTCGACGAGGCCGTGGGGGCGGATCAGCCCCGAGATCACCAACGTGTCGTACGGGTTGAACTCGTCGACGGTCATCACGTTGCCGCCGCTGTCCTCGATCAGGTCGGCGATGCGCAGACCGGCCGCGGTCACCTCGGCGGCCGCGTTCCGCACCGCGTCCGAGGCGTCGTCCGACGCTTCGATCTCCAGCGCCGCGAGCAGGCCGAGCGCGATGTCCGGGTAGTTGTCGCGGGAGTTGTGGTTGGTCCACCACGCGTCGGTCCACCGGTTGCCCTCGGGGGTGCGGAAGAGGGTCGCGCAGCAGTCGCTGATCCGGATGAAGTCGGGCAGGTCCGGCATGCTGACCGTGATCGCGTAGTCCGCCGGGTCGCGTCCCGGGTAGTAGGTGAGCATCGTGTCGAGCGGGTCGAGTCGATAGCGCACCGTGATGTCGTCGAAAAACGCCTCGATGATCGCCGCCTCGAGCTCCGGATCGGTCGGCAGCGGCGATTCGAGCTCCTCGCCAGCGCGGATTCGCGCCGCTTCCCCGGTCACGCCGTCGATCTCCAGGGTCCAACCGGGCATGGCCATGCGCGACGTGAGCCCCGGGTGGCCGGTCACCTGCTCGAAGAAGAGGAGTCCCCGGAGCATGCGCAACAACGTCAGCTCGGCGTTGTCGGAGCCGAGGTTCCGCCAGGCGTGCCAGACGCTGCGCAGCGGTGTCCCCATCAGGTTGTTGTCCTTGGGCCCGACGACGACGTCGTATGCGTTGCCCTCGCGGGCGACGTCGGCTCGGTCGATCGCCAACGCCCAGCCGGTGTCGCCGAAGATGCCGAAGCGGTTGTACGCAACCAGGGCGCGGTCGACCCGCTCGCGGTAGAAGAGGCGGAACGCCCGCGCGCGGGACTCGTCGGTGCCCGGACGCGGCTCGACGATCGGCGGCTCGGCGTCGGCGTCGACTGCATCGGCGGTCGCGCCGTCTTCCGGCGCGTCCGGCGCATCCTCGTCGACCGCGGCGTCCGGCGTGTCACCCCCGGAACGAGGGTCCGATTGCGCGTCGCCATCCGTCCCGGTCTGCGCGTCACCGGCGGGGTCGGGCTCCGGGTCACCGCTCCGCGCGTCCTCGACGTCAGCCGCGGCGTCCTGCGCTCCGTCGGCGGGTTCGTCGCTACAGCCGACCGGAGACGCCAGCAGCGCGCAGAGCAACAGTCTGGAGACCGATGCGAACGGGGTCGAGGGGCGCACGGCGCTCTCCGGGTTGGGGGGGGCAGCTCCTCGAAGTGTGCACGGCCGGCGCGAGCGTCGCAAGCGGCGTGGAGTGGAGGCGCCGCCCTCACTCCCCGCCGGCGTCCTCGTCCCGGAACCAGGTGATGCCGCCGGTCAGCGTACCCGCGATTGGCGCCCCCGGCTCGGCGGACGCCGCCTCGAAGATGACGTCGGCGTCGACGAAACCGATCCGGTGATACTGGCCGTCCCCGGCCGACGACTGGTCGGTGAAGTAAATCTCGCCGTCGAGCGCATGCTCTCCGCCGGTCAGGTCGTCCACGCGCAACGGGAAGGTGACGACGACGAAGACGTCTTCGGCGAAGACACCGAACAGGCGCAGATGCAGGGCGCCCTCCTCGTCCGTGCCCGCGGCGACGCCGATCGAGGCGAAGCGCCACTCGTCACCCTGATACGTCGCCTCGAGGACGTGCCCCTCGTCGAACCAGGTCTCGACGGGCTCGTGCATGCTCTCCCAGGTCGTGGCGAACTCCGCCTCGACGTGCCCGACCTCGTCGAGGCAGCCGATGTACCCCGGGTCTTCGTTCACCGCGGGCGGACGATCGGCGAGCGCGGCTTCCAACAGGCCACGCCGTTCCCGGACGATCGTGCGCACCCGGGCGATCTCCCAACCCACCCGCTCGCGCGCGTCCTCGTCCTGCAGAGCGGGCAGGATCACGGCCTCCATCCGATCGATGTCCCCGAGGATCATCGCCTCGTCCCACACGAAGTCGAGTAGCTCGCGCAGGCGCTCGAAGTACATCTGGCGGACGATCGGATGGGCGTACAAGCGTCGGGCGATCGCGCCCTGCTGGTACACGGACTCCGCACGCGATCCGCGAAGCTCGTTCTCGGTCAGGACCGCGTCCACTCCCCACGGGAAAAACACGAAGCGCCCGTCGACCGGATGCGCGTACACGTAGAAGTTGTTCCGATTCGATGCGTAGCCATCGAGGTGCACGAGGAGCACTTCGGCGGCCCAGAAGGTCAGGAATTCGTCGAGGTCGATGACCGCGTCCAGCGCCGCCCCGCGCAGAGCGTCGTCGTCGACGAGGAGCGCGTCCGCCACGGCCTGGAGGTCGGCCCGCGAGGGCCCCATCCAGTCGAACTTCGGCTCGAAAGTGTCGATCAACCGCTCGTCGAAATCGCTGAGCGTGCCCTCGTAGAGATTGCCGACGACATCGCCGAAGTGGCGCTCCAGAAACGCGCGCTTGACCGGCTCGACGTTGACGTAGACACCGAGGTCGTCGCCGTTGACCCTCACGTGGGCGAAGCTGCAGCGGGGAGCGACGATGCCGGCCGCGGCGAAGACCCGGTAGCCCACGCACTGGCGGACGATCGAGGGGTCCTGGCGGGCGTTGTTCAACGTCAGGTGGCGCACGCCGAGCAGGTCCTGGCCCCGTACGTACTCGCCGAGATCGATCTTGAGACTCGGTCGCTCGTCGCTGAGCGAGCCGATGAAGCCCTTCTTGCGAACGTCGACATCGTCGAAGCGCTCGCCGTCGATCGTCACCGACCCGCGGAACCACGTGAACGGACTCTCGAACGGCGCGGTGAGGCAATCTCCGGAGAGGATGTCGCGCAGGTCTCTCGTCTGGCGCCGCAGCACGTCCCAATCTCCGGGATCGAGCGAGATCTCGATCGTCCACAAGTGGTCGAGCGCGTAGACCTCGTCGGTGCGGTCCTCGCCTCCGTCCGCCCGTGCGTCGCCGGTCGCGTCGGCCGACTCGCCGGGCGTGCCGCCATCAGCGTCGGCGAGCCCGACATCGGGGGTGTCCGCATCGGTCGCTCCCGGCCCCGCACCGGCGTCGTCCCCGCAACCACCAATCCCGACCGCGAAGAGGCAGAGGGTGATCGCGGGCAACAGGCAAAGCCCGGCGTTCGGGCTCGGCCGGTGGAACGACGCGTGGGGGCTCTCGTGTGACATCTGCACGGGGGGCGCATTCGACCGTCTTGCCCATTGTGCACCGGTTCCCGGTTCGAACCCAGGGCCGAATCGGCCGTCACGCGCGTTGCCGGGCGCGGTCCGTCACGCGCGGCACCCCGCGAGCCTCGGAGGATGTGCGCCGCCACCCGCCCGCGGCGGCCAGCCCTCATGCGAGTGCTTTCGGGCGGGTTCCGTCCCTCGGGCGGGTTCCGTCCCTATTCCCCGCCGAGCAGCTCCAGGACCCTCGCCTCGAGCGCGTCGATGTCGTCGATCTGCTCGAGCTCGGCGAGACGTGCCTGCCAACGCACCGCAACGATGGCGAGCAGGGTGCTCCGCCGGCCGCGCGCCTCGCCGATCTCGACGCCGCGTGCCTCGCCGATCTCGATGCCGCGCGCCTCGCCGATCTCGACGCCGCGCGCCTCGC
>CAZFPM010000258.1:0-8186 GCA_964520965.1 uncultured Myxococcales bacterium | reverse complement strand
TGGTGGCGCCGGTGGTTGATGCGGATCATCCCGTTTCCGGGCCGCTGCTTCGGGCTGTCGCGTTTCGGGTTCTTCGGACTCGGTACGCGAGCGATGCGATGGCGAATGGCGTCCCTCCGATTCCCGGACGTGGCCGAGCAACTGACGCTGGCCCGTGAACTCGGCGTCGAGCTCTACGTTTGCGACACGAGCCTCGCGATGATGGGGCTCACCATGGACGACTTCGATCCCCGGCTGGGGCTGGTCGCCTGCGGCGTGACGACCTACGTCGACCGCGTGATGAGCAGCCAACACAGCCTGTTCGTGTAGAGGAGGAAGTGATGGAAACCACCGCAATCGACACCCGCGGAATGAAGTGCCCCCGCCCGCTCCTCGAGGTCCATCGAGCGATGCGAGATCTCGTCGCCGGGCAATCCCTCCAGGTGGAGGCTGACGACCCGGCGTTCCGGTTGGACATCGAGGCCTGGTGTCACCGCACCGGCAACTCGCTCGTGACGCTCGATGTGCGCGACAGCTCGACCGTAGCCACCATCATCAAGGCGTGAGACCCGTCATGGAACGCAACAAGATGATGATCATCCTCACCACCGGGCCCGACGACCGGGGCAACCGGGCCACGCTCGCCTACACGATGGGTGTCACAGCCTTGATCTCCGGGGTCGACGTCGAGATCTTCCTGACGATGGGCGGGACCTTCTGGTCCCGTGCGACACCGGTCAAGTCGGTGCACATCCAGGGCTTCGATCCCCTCTGGGAATACGTGGAGCAGTTCCGAGAGCTCGGCGGTCGGATCCTCGTCTGTAGCCCGTGCAACGACTTCTACTGCGCGGCTGCTGGCGCGGAGTCCATGCTCGAAGGCGCCGAGATCGCCGGCCTGACCCATGTGGTCGACTCGGCCCTCGATGCATCCGTGGTGACGTTTTGAACGGCCGACGTCCGAAGCCCGGAGTGTTCTCCCGTGTCCTGGGCCGGGACAAGACTCTCGCCGAGGGATTCGCGTCGGTCTTCGACGCGATCGAAGGGGGGCGACCCGACGAGGCGTCCACCGGCCTCGAGGCGCTCGCCGCATCGGTCGCAAGCGAGCTCGATGCCGTCCGCACCCTCGCTAGAGCTGTCGCGGACGCGAACGCGGTTGCCGTCGAGATGGCCGTCCGGCACGAAGACCTCGCCGAGGAGGTCCGGCGGCACAACATACAGCTCGAGGCGCACAGCCAGAGCGTGACGGCGGCCCTGGCTGACCTCCAACAACAGTCGGTGGCGTTGGCCCGAGCGAACGTCGAAGCGGTGCTCATGGCCGACGAGTTCGACTCCAAATTGGGCGAGGCCGAGCGCGAGCGCGACGAGCTCTTGGAGGCGAACGCGACCTACTCCGGACGGGTCGAGGAGCTGGCCGACGAGACGTTGACGCTCGCCCGAGCGAACGCCCAGGCGATCGACATGCTCGCCAGCCATGAGGACGGGCTCCTGGAGATGAAGGACCGCGCCAAGGAGCTGCAGACGCTCAACGACCAGCTCGCCGACCAGGCGGCCCGCGACTTCCTGACCGACCTTTACAACCACCGTCACTTCGACCAGACGCTGCGCCACGAGTACGCGCGCGCCCGCCGCTACGAGCGAGACCTGTCGGTGCTCTTCGTCGACGTCGACGACTTCAAGTCGGTCAATGACAACTTCGGTCACCCGGTCGGCGACGAGCTCCTCCGGCGGATCGGCGAAGTCCTCGCCGAAGCGACCCGCGCATCGGACGTGATCGCCCATCGCGAAGCGCCTCCACTGGCGGCGCGGTACGGCGGCGACGAATTCGTCGTCCTGCTCCCCGAGACCAGCCTCGAGGACGCCCAGCTGATCGCCGACCGGATCGGCGAAGCCATCGCGGCCATTGCGTTCGGCGTCATCGAAGGCCAGCGGCTGCCGTCGGTCTCGGTGAGCATCGGCGTCGCGACGCTGGAGGCCACCGACCAGAGCCCGCACGACATGGTCACCCGCGCCGACACGCTGCTCTACGTCTCCAAACGCTGCGGGAACTCGGATCCGGCAGCCGAGACGCGCCGACCGTGGGAGACCGGAGACGTGCAGGTGGTCCCGTCGTAGCCGGTTCGGCGCCCCCCGGGGGAGGTGACGGCATCGCATCGAGTCGTCTGGTGGCGACTCGCTTGCCTTGGAGCACGGCGGGACCCTCCAGACGTCGTGCAAAGCGCGTGCAGCACGCGATCGACGCGCTGAATTCTCGCGATGGCACAGACGATTGGGCCATCGAAGAGGGAGCGAAGTCCGTTTAGAACTGGAAGTGCCTTGCTCCATGCTTCACACTCGGGGCGGCCCCAGGAGGGTCCACGCATCACAACCTGGACGCTGTCTACATGGGAAAAACCTACGAGGAGCTAAGCGGCGGCGTCGGTCGCTCGGTCTACTTCCGCTCCCAGCGCTTCCGCTCCCGGACGCTCTTGGGCGAGCTCGGGCCCCATTTGCGCGCAGGCGACATTCAGGCGCGCCTTTACGACCTGAGCATGAACGGCGTGTCGTTCCACATGCCGCCCGAGACCGACGCGCCTGACGCCGGAGACGAACTCTCCCTCGTGTTGTCGCTACGGAACGTCGAGGCGTTCGCCGGGCGCGGGCGGGTGGTCCGTGTGGAGAACGACTCGGGGCGGATCAAAGTCGCGGTGAACATCATCGACGACTTCATCGACATTCCACGCCTGAGCGCCCTCCACGACTCGTTCGCGTTCGAGCAGGCCCTGGCACAAGGCGTCGACGTCTACGCTGCGGTCCCGGTGGCGTACAGGCGGGTTTGCTTCGAGGTCGGGGCTTTTCTCAACCATTGGCGGGATCTGCTCGATCGGCGCGAACGTGAGCTGCGGGAGGATCGAGACGACGACTCCGGGACGGCGTTCGAGGCGGCCGAGGCCCGCGCCGAAGCCCAAATGCGCGTCGAGTGGAACGCGCTACGCCAGCGAGCCAACGAGGCCTGCCGCGCGGCGTTCACCGACCTGGGAGCGTTACGCGCCAGCAAGCGCCTGACCGAGCTGATGGTCACGCGTCAGCTCGAGCCGGCCCCGCTCTGGTGGCGTGCCTACACGAAGCCCCTGGGATACCCTGGGGACTTCCGCATGATGAATTACATGTACGACGAAGGTCGTCACGGCGAGTCGATGTGGGGCCGGATCATGCACCAGCTCGGCCGTGAGGAACGTTTGGCTGCGACCGTCGCGTCGCGCAAGGACCTCATGTTGGAGAAGATCCGGAACACCATCGACGGAGCGGCTCCAACGGACGAGCCGGTCCGGATCGCCTGTCTCGCTTCAGGACCGGCTCGCGAGGTCGAGGAGTTCCTGCTCCGAAACGTGCCGTCCCGGCCGGTGGTCTGGACGCTGATCGACCAGGACGACCGGGCCCTGTCCTTCGCGAACGACAGACTGGTGCGGGCCGCCGTCCGTCATGGGAACCGGATCCGGGTCAACTGCCTGTACACTTCCTTCCGGCAACTGGTGAACGACCCGACCCTGCTGGGGTCGCTGGAAGATCAGGACCTCGTCTATAGCGCCGGCTTCTTGGACTACCTTAAGGATCCCGTTGCCCGAAGCGTCGTGGAGGTGTCCTACAACCTGCTGACGCCGGGGGGGGAACTCTTCTTCGGCAACGCCGCGGACGGTCCCGATGTCCGCTGGGTGCCGGAGTTCGTACTCGACTGGCACATGATCTATCGCTCACACGAAACTCTCCGAGACCTCGTCTCGACCGCCGCCGGCGCCCCAGCGGAGAGCGTCGCCGACACCAGTGCCGCATGGAACTTCGTCACGGTACGGAGGGAGACATGACCCGAAACGATCCGAACGGCGCGCGCGCGGGCGCTTCGCCCGTGGCCATCCGCGCTCATTACGACGCCGGCAACGCCTTCTATCGGCTCTGGCTCGACGAGACGCTCACGTACTCGTGCGCGATGTACGAGACCGACGAAGATACCCTCGAGGCCGCGCAGACCCGAAAGCTCGACCATCACATAGCGGCGGCGCGAGCCACCGGTACCAACCGGGTCTTGGACGTCGGCTGCGGTTGGGGCTCGATGCTCCATCGCCTGCTCGACGGCCACGGCGTCGGCCACGCCGTCGGACTCACACTGAGCCACGAGCAGGCGCGGTGGATCGAGGACAGGAAGTTGGCCAACGCCGAGGTGCGCCTGGAGCACTGGGCCGATCATGAGGCTGGGGCACCGTACGACGCGATTGTCTCGGTCGGCGCGATGGAACACTTCGTCCGGCCCGAGCAACCTTCGGACGAAAGAACGAAGGTCTACCGGGAGTTCTTCACCCGATGCCGGGACCTGCTGGTGCCAGGGGGATACCTGTCGCTTCAGACCAGCGTGTACAGTTTCGGCGGGTTCGTGACCGGTGCCATCGCCGAGATCTTTCCCGAATCGGACCTTCCACGCCTCTCGCAGATCGCGGCGGCGGCCGAGGGGGTGCTCGAGGTCGTCGCGGTCCGGAACGACCGAATGGACTACGCACGAACCTGTGCAGAGTGGCGACAACGCCTGCGTGATAACAAGGAGGCCGCCATCGCCGCCTCCGACGGCGAGACCTACGGACGCTACGCGCGCTTTCTCAGCTCGGCGGTCAAGGGCTTCGAGGCGAACATCTTCAACCTTCTGCGCATCACGCTTCGCAGCCCGGAGTTCTGAGGCGCGTGATGGCCACTACGTTCGAGCAAGACGAGGTCGGCTTTCGCGAGAGCGTCAGAGAGCGCAACTGGAGCTCACTGGCGATCGCCGCATTCATCGTCTGGTTCCTCGAACCCCTCTACTGGCTCCTGGATCGCTACCTGATTCCGGAGCACCGAGGTGAGACGCTCGCGTTGCGAATCGGGCTTCTCCTCCTGGCGTTTGCCCTGCACGTCGTGGCCGCGCGCAAGGGCGGCCGGCTCCGACGATTCGACTTCGAGGTGACGCTGTTCCTCGCCCTCGCGGTCTCGTTCTCGATGATCGCGTTGGTGTTCCTCGATGGGGGATACGAGTCCGACTACTTCGTCGGACTGATGTTCGTCATGATCGCGGTTGGCTTCCTCTTCTCGTGGCCGCTTCGGGTCGTGATCGGATTCTACATCGCGATCTTCGTCCCTTTCTTCGCTCCTCTGGCGATGGGATGGGAGCAGCTGCACGACGCGCCGGAGGCAGTCGGACACTTCGTCTATCTCGGCACGACAGCGTTCGTCACGGGCATCAGCCAGATGTACCGGTTCGCTCTCGAGGCGAAGGAATTCCACGCAACCCGCGCGTTGGAGCACACCAAGACGTCACTCGAGTCCGCGCTCGACAAGCTGCAAGAGCTCGACCGGCTGAAGAGCCACTTCTTCAGCAACATCACGCACGAGCTCCGCACACCATTGACCATGATCATGTCGCCCATCGAGGCGATGATGGCGGAGGTCGCCGAGAGTGCCGCCAGCTCGCGCTACCTCGATACGATGTGGCGCAACGCGCTCAAGCTCCTCAAGCTGATCAACGACCTGCTCGACCTCGCCAAGCTGGGCGAAAAGTACCTGCGACTGCGCATCCAGCAGACCGACCTCGTCGACCTGCTGGACGAGATCCTCGACCACGGGCGTCCTCTCGCCGCTCGCAAGGAGATCGACGTCCACTTCGAGATCGCCGAACGCTCGACCGAGCTCTGGGTCGACCTCGAGAAGATGGAACGGGTCGTCGTGAACCTCGTGTCCAACGCGCTCAAGTTCACGCCCGACGGCGGAAAGGTCCGCGTCGTGCTCGGGAAGGCGCCCAACGGAGACTCGACGATCGCGGTCCACGACACCGGTCCCGGCATCCCACCGGAGAAGCTCGAGGCCATCTTCGACCGCTTCACCCAAGCCGACGAGTCGGTCACTCGGAAATACGGTGGCACGGGCATCGGACTCGCCTTCGCTCGCGAGATCGTCGAGCTGCATCGCGGCCGAATCGAGGTCGAAAGCACTGTCGGCGAGGGCAGCATATTCACCATCCACCTCAAGGCCGGGACCGACCACTTCGACCAGAGCCTGCTCGAACGTCGGCAGCGCCAGGAGGCGACAGGCGCCCAACGCCGCGCCGTCGACCGCGAGCCCCGCGAATGGTCGTCGAAGCTCACCGCCCGCAAGGACTACCGCTTCCTCGGGCTCGAAGAAGCCACCGAACGCCGCGTCCTCGCCGACCGCGACGACTTCGGCAAGTCGACCAAGGTCCTCATCGTCGAGGACAACCCGGAGATCATCCGCTTCGTCAGCGTGCTGCTCTCCGAGGAGCACGCGGTCTACACCGCCACCAACGGCGCGATGGGCCTCGAGGTCGCCCAGCGGGAGAAACCCGACCTGATCGTGACCGACTACATGATGCCCGAGATGGACGGCGTCACGATGATCGGCCACCTGCGCGACCACGAGGGCACGAAGGACACCCCGATCATCATGTTGACGGCGAAGAACGACATCGCCGATCGGCAGATCGCCCGCGAACGCGGCGCCGACGTCTACCTGTCGAAGCCGTTCAGCCCCAAGGAGCTCCAGACCGTCGTCCGACGGGAGCTCGTCAAGCGCGGCCGAACGGTCCAGCGGGTCGCCCGCGCCCAGAAGCGAAGCCTCGCCGACATCAGCGCCGGCCTCGCCCACGAGATCCACAACCCGCTCTCCTACATCCGGAACGCCTGCGTCGTCATCGGCGAGACCCTGGAGAAGGCTTCGTCCATCGCCTCGGACGAAGCCCTCCCTGCCGAGACCCGCGCATCACGACTCGCCGACGCGCAGGCTCGTTTCGAGCGCATGGAGTCGATTCTGTCGACCGGTGTCAGTCGCATCGAGCAGGTCGTCCAGCTCGTGCGCCGCTATGCACGTGAGGGCTACCCCGAGGAGGCGGTCTACCTCGAGATCGACCAGGCGATCCGCGATGTGCTGACCCTGGTCAAACCCCGCACCGACGGACAGGTGAAGATCTCGACCAGGCTCGACGCTCCCGGCCGCGTGGTTCGATGCATTCCAGAGGAGATCACTCAGGCGATCCGGAATCTGGTCCAGAACGCCTACGACGCGGTCGGCGAAGAGGGTGAGGTCGAGGTCTCGACCCGGGCCGAAGACGGGCACGTGGCGTTCTGCGTCGTCGACAACGGTCACGGAATCCCGTCCGAGGAGCTCGCTCGAATCTTCACCCCCTTCTACTCCGCCAAGGACGAAGGCGCCGGCATGGGCCTCGGACTCGCGATCGCACAGCGTGCCTTCGAGGATGCCGGCGGCGAGATCGAGGTTCAATCCGTGGTCGACGAGGGGACGACCTTCCGCGTCCGGCTGCCCGCCATGATGGCCTCGGACGCCTGAGAGCCGCCCGGGGAATCCCGCTGCGGCATCGGTTCGTTCTGGGGACACGGCCACGAGGCGCCGCTCGGTTTTCGGACCGATGGGCATGCCGCCGGTTGACCTCACGCCGTCGGTTCGCACCTTTGCGGAACACGGTCGCGCCCGAACACCGGTGACCCCCGGTCCGGCGCGACTGGGCATGACAGCTCTCCCGAACCCGCTCCCCCCAAGTCTCTCTCGTCAGACCCGAAGTCGGCGCCGCGTGCTCCAGGTCGGTCGCGCCGGTACGTCCACGCCATACTCGGGGTCGTGTTGATCGTCGCCGCCTGCAACCCGGCGAACAGCCAGGTGGCACCAGCGACTCCGGTCGAGGGCGACTCGTCGTCGACGGCCCCCACGGAGACCCCATCCGTCGGCGACAGCGTCGAACTCTCCGACGAGGCTTGGCATGCCCGGCTGACGCCCGAGCGTTATCACGTGCTCCGCGAAGGAGGCACCGAGCGGGCGTTCACCGGCGAGTTCCACGACCACCACGCGTCCGGCCTGTACCGGTGCGCCGGCTGCGGCGCCCCCCTCTTCTCGTCAGCGGACAAGTTCGACTCGGGAACCGGCTGGCCGAGTTACACGCGCGCGGTCGAGGAAGGACGGGTCCGCGAGGTCCGCGACGAAAGCCACGGGATGGTCCGTACGGAGATCGTGTGCGCGGCGTGCGATGGACACCTCGGCCACGTCTTCCCCGACGGCCCGGCTCCTACAGGACTCCGCTATTGCGTGAACTCCGCATCCCTCGTGTTCGACGCGCAGGAAGGGGAGACCACGGACACGGAGAACCAGCCATGACCTGGGCCTCCCTGCACTCGTCGACACTCCTCGCG
>CAZFPM010000257.1:0-8203 GCA_964520965.1 uncultured Myxococcales bacterium | reverse complement strand
CCATCAAGGGCGAGATCCTATCTCGCCCCCGGCTCGCAGAGCCGGTCTACACCCCAGCCGGTCTACACCCCAGGCGGTCTACACCCCAGCCGGTCTACACCCCTGAGGCAACCCAAGACCCTCGACTTTGCGATCCCCCTGGCCGCCGCCGCATGCGCTGTGGCCGGGCGGTCGACCGGAGGCACCGCGCCCAACAGCGATTGGAACCACAGACCGATCGCCGCTGTCCCTCGTTGACCAGTCCATCGCCCGCGCTCAGAGGAGACGCCATGAGAGCCACCGCGATCGCCAGCCTCTTCGTCCTCGCCGCAACGACCGACGCCTTCGCCGTCGAGGATCCGGCTTCCGTCGCCGACAACGGCGAAGTCTTGATCGGCCGCGTCGCTTCCGGAGAGCGGCTCCCGAACGAGGCCGCCGACGAGCCCCTGCTCGTCGCGATCGACACGCCCTACCAGGTCTTCGACGACGCCGGGACCCTTATCCACGTCGCCGCCTGGACCCTCGACGGACGCCCCGCGAGCCGCGCCCACGTCTACCTCG
Organism: uncultured Myxococcales bacterium; assembly: GCA_964520965.1. Classification (GTDB taxonomy): domain Bacteria; phylum Myxococcota_A; class Bradymonadia; order REDH01; family REDH01; genus CAZFPM01. The sequence continues at coordinate 7,663 of CAZFPM010000257.1, read as the reverse complement.
CCGGCCACTTGGTCGGGCGCGCCGACGACACTGGCAGCTTCGTGTTCCGGTGGGGTGTCCCCGGCAACGACGTCGACGACTACTGGACCAACGGCTCCCAGGTGGCCGTCCGCTGGACCGACGATGACACCACCCATGGTGGAGAGGTCTGGTTCTCCGCGTTCTCGCGCACCCAGAGCTTCGAGTCCGATCACCTCTTCGTCTATACCGACCGTGGCGTCTACGCGCCCGGCGATTCGATCCGCATGCGCCTCGTCGGCTGGCACCTCGCGGCCGACTACACCCCGCTGACCGGCGCCGGCATCGACGCCACGCTCGTGGCGCCAGACGGGTCCGTCGCCGGGGGATTGTCGATGACCACCGACGACCTCGGAGTCGCCTGGGCCGAGCTCACCGTGCCGCCGTCGTCGGACGAGGGCGTGTACACGCTCCGCGTCGCCCACGAGGGGGCCACTGCCGAGACGCGGCTGCGTGTCGAGCGATTCGTCGCCCCCACGATCGACATCAAGCACGACCTTCCCCGCTTCGTCACGCGAGATCAGGCCGATCTCGAATGGGAAGTCACGCTCGCCTACTTCACCGGCGGCGCGCCCGCGCGGGCGACGATCACGGCCGACGCTCGGCTCGGAGACGAGACACTCTGGACCACCACGACGGCCGTCGACGGCGCCGGGCCCCACGCCATGAGCATCCCGGCGAGCGACCTCGACGCGCTCCGCGACCAGCTCCACGACGGCGTCACCTTCGACCTGCGACTGACCGTGGAAGACGACCTGGGCCGCGTCGATGAGTTGACCCGCGACATCCGGTACGTCGTCAACCCGTACGTCGGCGTGATCGAGGCCGATCGAGATGCCTACACCCCGGGAGATCCGGTCGAGCTGATCGTCCGCCTGACCGACATCGACCGCGTCCCGGTGCGGGACACGGACGTGCGGCTGGTGACCTCCGACGGCGAGGCCCACCGCGCGACGACCGACGACGGCGGCACCGCGCAGGTGTCGTTCGTCATGGGCGAGCACGAGATCTCGGTGGAGCTCTACCTCGAGGGCGTCGACGCCCCGATCGCCAGCCGGTGGCTGTCGGTGCAACCCGCGCAGCCGATGCGGAGCCACGTGGCCGACGCCGTGGTCACCGAGGACGAGATCGTGCCGGTGCGTGTGACCTTCCCCGCCGAGTTCCGCCCGGTCGAGCGATGGGTCCACGTCGACGTGGTCGACACGTCGGGGTCCCTGGTCGACGCGGTGTTGCTCGAGGTCGGCGAGGACGATGGCGAGGTCGTCGCGACGGGCGAGTTCCGCGCGCCGTCGTGGGGATCGATGCTGCTGACCCTCTTCTCCCTCGGCGAGCGAGAGGGTGACGCCACCCGGTTCTCCGAGCTCGACGACGACCACGGTCGCCGCACTCACCTCGGCCTGCTCACCGAGGGGCAGAACGTGGTCGTGCACCCCGGTCGGGAGCTGCAGATTCTCCTCGACGGCGTGCCCGACACCGCGGCCCCCGGCGAGCACGTCGAGCCGTCGATTCGCGTGGTCGACGCCAACGGCGATCCCGTCGATGCGGCGGTTGGAGTCGCGGTCGTCGACGAGGCGGTGATCTCGCTGAAGGACCCGCTGGAGATCACGCCGATGGACCACTTCTACAATCCCGAGCTGCGGACCATCTCGACCACGGGCAGCGCGATCCTGACCTGGCCGGTGGTCAGTCGGAACTGGGGCCCCGGCACCCATGACATCGCGTTGCCTCCCTTCCCGTTCCGGGAGGGTGGCCACGTCGCGATGCCCGGTCGGCACCAGGGTCAGGGTTTCTTCGGCGAAGGCGACTACGCCTTCGACGATTCGACGATCGAGGGCCAGATGCTGGAGGCCGAGGACGGGGAGTTCTACGGCGTCGGCGTCGGGTCGGTCGGCACGGGCTACGGCGGAGGCGGGATGGCCGCTCAGTCCGCCCCGATGATCACCGGCGCGATCGGCGCGCCGCCCGCCGAGCCCTCGCCGGACTACGCCGGCGAGGACGCTGATATGACGGCGGTCGCCCGCACCCGGGGAGATCGGCATGCCGAGGCTCCCGCGCCGGTCACCATCACCATCCGCACGGAGCTTCCGGAGACCGCGCTGTGGCTGCCCGATCTGCGCGCTGCCGACGGTCGCGCCGACTTCGCGCTCGACCTGCCGGACGCGATCTCCGGCCAACAGATCTCCGTCGTCGCGTCCGATGGTCGCGGAGGTGTCGGGGTCGAGCGGCTCTCGGTGCGGGTGACCCAGCCGATCTTCGTGCAGCCCGACCTGCCCCCGGTGATCACGCTCGGCGACATCGTCGAGGCGCGGGTGGCCGTGCAGAATCTCGCCGACGAGCCGACGACCGCCACCGTCAGCCTGGAGAGCGATGGCCTGACCCAGATCGCCGAGGCGCCACCCATCGACGTGCCGGCAGGCGGCGCGGCGCTGGCCCGGTTGCTGGTGCGGGCCGAGCGCGCCGGCGAGGTCACGTGGCGCGCCCGGGCCGAGACCCCGACCGCCGTCGACATCGAGGAGCGGACGCTGTGGGTCGCCCCTCGTGGCGCGCCGACCCTCGCGACGTACGAGGGCTCCGTGTCGGCCGAGCACGCGTTCTCCAGGGCGATCGGCGTGCCGACCGGGGGTGACCTCGCCACCGTCACCCTCGACGTCGCCTTCCCCGCGGTCACCGCTGCCTTCGCGGGCCTCGATGCGATGGGCTCCCGTCTCCGCGAAGACGATCTCACCGCCAACGCGAGCGACCTGGTCTCCGCGCTGCTCGTCTACGAGTACAAGCGAAGCCAGGGTGACCTCGACGGAGCGGGCGCGTGGAAGGACGAACTGCAGGCGGCCCTCGACCACCTGATCGCCGCCCAGGGTCCCGATGGCGGCTGGCGGTTCTGGTGGGACGAAAACCCCAACCCCTACATCACGGCCTGGTGCCTCGAGGCATTGACCGAGGGCGAACGCCTCGGTTTCGACGTCGACGCCACCGCCGGTTCCGGCGCGGTCGACGCCCTGATGACCGCACTCGTCGACGAAGGGGTCGATCTGTCCGGGATCGCTTTCTGGGAGGGCGACGTCCCGACCGTCCAGGCGGCGCTGCGGGCGGAGATATTGCATGTGCTCGCCCGCGCGCCACAAGCGTGGCTCAGCGCCGAGGACCTCGTCGTGCTCGCCGATCGGGTCGAGGAAGCGATGGGAATTCTCGACGCGCCCGCCGCAGACGTGTCGACCCTCGCCCACACCCTCGCGGCCGCGGTCGCGCTCCGAGGACGCGGCGCGGTCGAGCTCAGCGCGGAGCGGCTCGATGCTGCCGTCGTCCGCTTGGTGGAGCGCCGCGAGAACGACCACTGGGAGCCGAGCTGGTTCAACGCCTACGGGGGCACCATCGAGGCGACCGTCGTCACGCTCGAGCTCTTGCGCGACGCCGACTCCGAGCGTTTCGACCTCGTCGCCCGCGACGCGATCCGTTACCTGCTGTCGACCCGCGACGCGTGGGGGAGCTGGCACAACGAGCGGGGCACCGCCTGGGCGATCCGCGGGATCCTGCTCGTCGGGGTCGGGCCTGAGGAGGCCGCGTCGACGGTCGCCGTGCGCGTCGATGGCGACGTGGTCGCCGAGGTCGCGATCGACCCCGCGGATCCCTATCTGTCGGCGGCGTCGCTCCGTGCCCTCGACCTGACCCCGTGGGCCGACGAGGGCCGGCACGAGATCGAGGTCGATTACGACGGCAACCTGGAGCCGACCGTGCGCGTCATCGTGCGCCACTGGGCGGGCGAGGCCGTCGCATCCAACGTCGACTTCACGGGGTCCGGACGCGTTTCCACCGATCCGGTCGCCGTGGGGGGAGACGTCAGTTTGCAGGTCTCCCTTCGCGCCGATGGCGATGGACCGCGCACGCTGAGCGTCTCGATCTCCGTTCCGCCGACCCTGGCCGTCGACGGCGCCGCGCTGGACGCTCTCGCGGAGTCGGGTGTCATCGGGGCGGTGGCGCGCGACGAAGCCGCCGTCGTGTTCTCTGCGCGCGTCCCCGGCGGCCGCGAGCCCCTCGAGCTCGCGCTGCCCTTCCGGGCCACCCGTCCGGGCATCGCCCGTTTCGCCGACGCCGAGGTGTCCGGAGAAGGCGGAGTCGAACGCGCGACGCTCGTCGTCGAGGGAGCGGTCGAGGTGCGGTGAGCGTGCCGCGTCCGGGTGCTCGTAATAGACGATGCAGGAGCACCTCCTTGACCGCGTCCGCCCGCGCGCTCGTCCTATCGGTCGTGGCCACTCGAGCCTCGCGAGCTGGCGTGAACCGGCCATTCACGGGCATACTCCATTGGCACTCCATTGGCGCCCGGGCCGCCAAGACCGCGGTCGGCAACGGCTCCGCGCGGCTGCGCTGACCCGCTCGTCGCATCGCAACCGGGCGCGCTCGAAGTCTCCCGAGAGCGATGCGAATCGACGTCGTCATCCCAGTGCTGAACGAGGCGAGCCGAATCGGCGCGCAGCTCGACCGGATTCGGACGCTCGACGGCGTCGGCGAGATTGTGGTCGTGGACGGTGGGAGCGACGATGCGACCGTCGCAGAGGTCGATGACCGGCCCGACGTGCGACTTGTTCGGGCGCCGACAGGACGCGCTCGGCAACAAAACGCCGGGGCCGTGGCGTGCGGTGGTGAGGTAATCCTCTTCGTGCACGCCGACGTCGTCTTGCCGGTCGACGCTCTCGAACGCGTGCGCGCCTGCCTCGCCGATGCGTCCGTGGTGGGCGGCGCGTTTCGAACGCACCATGTTGCCGAGAGCCCCGGTTCGTGGGCGGACCCCCTGCTGCGTCTGGCAGATCTCCGGTCGCGGTACACCCGCCTGCCCTACGGCGACCAGGCGATCTTCGTGCGCCGCACGGTGTTCGAGCAGGTCGGCGGATTCCCCGACACGCCGGTGTTCGAGGATCTGGAGCTCTCCCGACGATTGTGGACGATGGGCCGGCTGGAGATCCTCCGCGCCGAGGTCGAGGTCTCCGGGCGCCGCTTCCAGTCGCGCCCGCTCTACTACGCCGTGGTGGTCAACGTGCTGCCCCTGTTGCAGCGCGTGGGCGTTCCGACCCGGGCGCTGGCCCGTCTCTGGCGCCCGGTCCGGTAGCCTCGCCACGGCCGGGTGTCCCGCCGGAGTCCGCGTCTCTCGTGGTGCCGGCAGCGAGGGATCCGGGCGCGTTGGGGGCGGCCCCTGGTCGTATCGATACCCGTCGTACGGGCCGCCGAATCTCCCCTTTTCAGGGGCCCGCGCTGGCTTGTCGGCTTGACGCTTCGGCCCCAAAGGTTACCCTGAACGGCGCCGGAAGCTGGCGCGGTGCCCCGGGCCGTGCAGCGGTCGAGCGACTCCGGTTCCCGCAATCTGTTGACCCGATGCCCGACGATCCAGACGTCGAAGACGGACTCGATGTGTCCGACATCGGGGTCGACTCGATCCTCGAGGCTGCCGGCTTGGCCACGCCACCGCCGCCGACCGCACAGGAGGAGCAGCGCCCGCGCGGCGCTGATACGTCGGAGTACGACGAGATCTCCGACCTCGGGTTCGACGATACGCTCGGCGTGGGCGAGTTCCCCAGCGAGTTCGACGACGACGTGGCCGACACGGACCCCGCTGGGCTGACGGGCGTCGACGACGCGTTCTTCTCCGACGAGGACGAGGCCTTGGAGTTGGCTTCGTCCGACGACGATTGGGTCCGTCGACCATCGCCCGGCCTGAAGGACGGGTTCGACATCACGCCTCCTGACCGCTCGGCCTTCCAGCGCACCACGACTCCGCGGTCGCGCCTCGCCGTGCACGTTGCCAGCGAGGTGACCGGAGCCTCGCAGGCCGTGATCGCGCCGCCCCCCGAGCGCCGCGGCGGATTCGTTGCCGACTGGCTCGCGAACAGCGGCTCGACGAGCGCGGTCGCCGAGCGCCGCGGCGGATTCGTTGCCGACTGGCTCGCGAACAGCGGCTCGACGAGCGCGGTCGCCGATGCGGCCGGAGTCTTTCCGGATTTCGCCGACGAACGGCTGACCCGGCTCCCCTCGGATGCGTCCGTGCCCGACGACTTCGCCAGGGTCGCGCTGTCGGACGAGGAGCCGACCGGCGATTGGCCAGAGAGCTCGGGCGCTCCCGTGGTCTCGTACCTGGATTCGCCCGCCGAGTTCGACCTCGAGCTACCCGACGGAGCGAGCGAGCTCGACACGGAGTCCGACTCCGCGCCCGGCGTCGACGGGTCCGGGATCATGCGTCGTCAAGGGACCGCAGCCGGCGGGAGCCCGTCCGGGATCGCGCAACGGCGTGGAACCTCGCCCGGCGAAGCCGCGGCCGGGCTCGCCCAGCGGCGTACACCGTCGACACAGCGACCGGTCGAGCTCCGGGGCCGGATCGGCAGCTCCGGGTTCGGCTCGGGTGCGGGCGACGGCATCGGCAATGGCGATTCGTCGGGCTCCACTGGCCAGGTGATCGCCCGTACCCGCGTGCGCCAACGCATGGTTCGCAAAAGCGACATCGCGACTCCGCCGCCCACTGGCGACACTCCCGCGCCGCCCGAACCTACCGACGAGTCGGTGGATTGAAGTTGCGCCGCTCCGTCGAGCGTGCGACAGGGGCGATATGTTGCACCGGATCAAGGACATGGGCGACGGCGTCTCGCGGATCCGACTGGATTCCGAGTGTGGGCTGGTCGTCAACGCCTTTCTCGTCCGGTCCGGCACCGCCGTTGCCCTCGTCGACACGGGCTTCCCGCACACCGTCGATCAGCTCGCCGACGCGCTGTCCGAGGTCGGCCTCGATCTCGAAGAGGTCACCGACGTCTTCTACACCCACACCCACATCGACCACATGGGCGGCGGCGCAGCCCTCGCACCTCGGTGGTCGCCCGAAACTGGGTCTGGGAGGGAACCACGCCAGCGTTCGGAGACTACTACGCCTGGGCCGAGACGATCCGCGAGCAACCCGAGTGGCCGCTGACCCTCGTCGAGGCGAATCGCGCCTCCGATCCGCTCGTCGCCGAGATGCGGTCCAAGCCTCAGACGCCCTTGCGATGTGGGGGCGACGGCACCCTGGGCCGTGTGCACGCGGTCCCGTTCGACGGAGAGGTGAGCGTCGGCGAGCTGCGCTTCCGCTGCATCGACGGTCGCGGCCACGATCCCTATCACTGCGGATGGCTGGAGCCGCGCCGAGGCTGGCTTTTCTCCGGCGATGTCGCCCTGGCTGTGCCCACCCCGCTCGTCGCCTCCATGAACGACGACGTCCGGACGTGGCTCGACACGCTCGACCGTTGGGAGCGTGAGCTCGACGTCAGTTGGCTTCTGCCCGGACACGGTATGCCGACGCGGCTCTTCGCCCCGGCGATCGCGCGGTCCCGAAAAGCGCTCGTGCGCATCTACGACGAGCTTCGTCGCCAACTCGTCAGCGGTGGGGCGGTCGACCCGCTCGAAGTGACCCGGGGCGTGCTTCCCGCCGATCGGTCCCGATTCGCCGCCCGATCGCGGGTTCTCCTGGCCACGGTCGAGACGCTTCTCGGAGAGCTGGAGCGGCAGGGAGTGGTCGCTCGCACCGATTGTCGCCGGTGGACCGTGACCCGCGACGTGCCGGCTCTCGACCACTTCTGATCCTCGGTTGGCGGTGCCCCGTGGCTCGTTCTCCCGCGCCGCCGAGCCGGCGCGATCG
>CAZFPM010000256.1:0-8212 GCA_964520965.1 uncultured Myxococcales bacterium | reverse complement strand
GGGGGCGAGATAGGATCTCGCCCTTGATGGCGGATGGCCCGGACTTTGCGACCGCGGTGCGTGAGCCGGACGGGATGGCTTACGTCGCGCGTTCGAACTGCTATCTTGACCGCTCGGCACTCGCCGGAGGCATGCTCCCTGTCTCCGGACTCGAAAGGAAGAGGAGTCGCTGTGAGAATCCTGTTCGTGGCCCTTGGGCAGGAAAACCTGGGTCAGGAGTACCTGTCGGCCGCCCTGAAGCACCATGGGCACGACACGGCTCTGGCTTTCGACCCCGGGCTCTTCGACGACAACTATCAGTTCTCCGTGCCCACGCTGGCCCGGCTCCTCGACTCCCGCGCGAAGCTCTTCGAGGAGATCGCGGCGGCGGATCCGGACATCGTCTGCTTCACGGTCATGGCGAACAACGTCCGCTGGGCCAACGAGGTGGCCCGGTGGGTCCGCGCGAACACCCGGGCCCTGATCGGATTCGGCGGCATCCACCCCACCATCTATCCCGACCAGGTCATCGTCCACGACCACGTCGACTTCGTGGGGCTCGGGGAAGCCGAGGAGTCGTTCCCGGAGTTCGTCGACGCGCTCGAGCTCGGCGACGGGAGCCACACCGAGGTCGCGGGAATCTGGGTGAAGCACGACGGAGAGATCCATCGCAACCCGATCCGCCCCCCAGTGGAGGATCTCGACCGCCTCCCTCGTCCCGACAAGGAACTCTTCGCCTCCGAGATTCCCGTTCGCGCCAAGTACCGCATCGCGACTTCGCGTGGTTGCCCGAACAACTGCCACTTCTGCGGCAACGGCTCGTGGCTGCGCATCTACAAGGGCGGGTACCTCCGGCGGCGCAGCCCCGAGAACGTGCTGGCTGAGCTGCGGGAGGGGAAGCGGCGTTATCGATTCAAGTGGGTCGCCTTCTACGACGACATCTTCGTGCGCGACCGCGAGTGGCTCGAGGCGTTCCTGCCGCGCTTCAAGGAGGAGATCGGCGTTCACTTCTCGGCCAACGGCTTTGCGGGCAGCTTCGACACGGACCTCGTGCCGATGCTCTACGATTGCGGCCTCCGCTTCCTCGAGATCGGGGTGCAGTCCGCCCGTGAGGACATCCGCCGAAAGACGCTCAACCGCCGGGAGAGTAACGACGATATCACGCGTGTGATCGTGGCGGCGCGCAAGGCGGGCATCCACACCCAGGTCGATCACATGTTCGGCGTCCCCGGCGAGGACGCCGCGGACCAGGTGCGCGCGATGCGGTGGTACAACGAGATTCGCCCCACTCGGGTCGGCTGCTTTTCGTTGACCTTCTACCCGGGCACGGCGCTCTTCGAGCGGGCGCGCCGCGACGGGTGGCTCAGCGCCGAGGCCGCCGACGCCATCGAGCGGGGTGAGCTCGACACCTACCACGACGGTGGGACCCTGCAGCAGCGCCACGACCGGGAGCTCGCGCGGGCGTTCGAACTCCTCTATCGCCTGATGCCCCTCGTCCCCCGGCCCGTGATCCGTCGACTCCTCGACATGGAGGCCCAGAAACACCTCGGCAACGCGCCGGTGTTCGTCCTTCACGGGCTCGACCTCATCATGGGCTACCTGACCGAACACAACGTGCTCCAGACCTACGTCCGCCAATACTTGAAACAGACGGGTCGCCTCGTGCGGTGGCGGCTGGCCCGGGTAGCCCGATCGACTGTGGGGTCGGTCCATTGAACCCCGGTGCGCCCCGACCGGCCTTCACCAGGGAGCGGCCGTAGATGTACATCCTCGGCGTCAACGCGTTCATCCACGACTCGACGGCGGCCCTCTTGCATGACGGCGCCCTGGTCGCGGCGGCCGAAGAGGAGCGCTTCACCAGGAACAAGCACACCGAGGTCTGGCCCTCGAACGCGATCCGGTACTGCTGCGAAGCGGCTGGCATCGGGCCCGGGGACATCGATCATGTCGCCTTCTTCTGGCAGCCCTGGAAGGGCCTCGTCCGCGGAGCTGCGTTCTCCCTGGAGCGCCTCGTCAGGCAGCGCGGTCCCGCCGAAGACGAACCGGATGGAGAGGGCCTCGGAGGGCGCGTCCGGATGGTCCGCGACATGTTCGAGGTCAAGCGCCACCTCGCCGCCACGTTCGACCTGCTCGACAAGGAGGTGCGCGCGAAGGTCCATTGGATTCCCCACCACGTGTCCCACGGCGCCAGCGCTTTCTACTCCGCACCCTTCGACCGTGCGGCGGTGCTGAGCATGGACGACCGGGGCGAGCGCGACTCGACCTGGCTCGGGGTGGGCGATGGGCACCGGCTCGAGGAGCTGGAGTCCTTGCCCTATCCGCATTCCCTGGGCGCGGTGTACTCGATGGTCACCCAGTTCCTCGGATTCCGAAAGGACTCCGACGAGGGCAAGGTGATGGGCCTGGCAGCCTACGGCGAGCCGCGATACCTGCCCGAGCTGCGCGAGGTCTGTCGCCTCCTGCCCAAGGGCCTCTTCGAGGTGCGTCGACCGTGGTCGCAGTCGTTCTGGTCGTCGGAGGTCTACTTCGACGAGGCTCTGGAGAAGCTCCTCGGCGAACCGCGCCGCAAGGACGAACCGATCGAGCGGCGGCACGAGGACCTGGCCGCCTCGGTCCAGACGCTGGCCGAGGAGGTGTTACTCCACGTCTCCAGGCGGCTCCACACACTGACCGGCGCGTCGGCGCTGTGCCTGGCGGGAGGCGTCGCGCTCAACTCGGTCGCCAACGGCCGGCTGCGGCGAGAAGGACCGTTCGACGACCTCTTCGTGCCACCGGCCGCCGGAGACCAGGGAACGGCCATCGGCGCGGCGTTGTACGTGTGGCACCAGAAGCTCGGCGAGCCTCGCTCCTGGACGATGACGACGCCCTTCCTGGGGCCGTCGTTCGGGTCGGAGCGTTGCGAAGAGGCGGCGGCCGCGAGCGGCTACCACTATCGACGAGAGGCCGACATCTGCGACACGGCGGCCCAGCTCCTGGCCCAGGGCAAGATCCTCGGCTGGCTGTCCGGACGCATGGAGATCGGCCCCCGTGCGCTCGGCCACCGATCGATTCTGGCGGCACCAAGCCCAGCCGAGATGCGCGACGTCTTGAACGCCAAGGTGAAATTCCGAGAGCCGTTCCGCCCCTTTGCCCCGGCCGTGTGTGAGGAAGACGCAGCGCGCTACTTCACCGCCGACAAGCCCTCGCCCTACATGCTCGAGGTGCACGACGTCCGGCCGGAGTGGCATGAGCAGCTGGCCGCGATCACCCACGTCGACGGCACCGCGCGGCTACAGACGGTGTCGCGCGACGTGTCGCCCCGCCTGTGGGAGCTGCTTCGAGCCTACGAGCGCCTGTCGGGCATTCCGGTGCTGCTGAACACGTCTTTCAATCTGGCCGGCGACCCGATCGTATGCACCCCCGAAGACGCCCTCGAGTTGCTGCCGAAATCCGAGCTCGACTTCGTCGTGATCGAGGACATCGTCGTCGGCCGTACCCCACCGGAAGAGTGGGGCATCTGACCGCGTCGGCCACTGGCTGACCGCGCCCACCGGCGCTTGTGACCGGCTTCTGCCGCGTGTTACCGTCCTCCGCCCATGGCTCTACTCCATCTCGTATACGGCGCGTCGTGTCTGGCGTTGTTGCTCGTCGTGCCCGGCTCGGCGCTCCTCCGCGGCCGCTTCCCCGCGGATGCCACCGCCGTCGAGCGGTGGGCGCTGATCAGCGGGGTCGGTCTGTGGAGCGTCATCTGGGCCGTGGCGATCGTGGTTCTTCTGCCGCCGGAGCTGGTCGGACCGATGCGGCACGCGCTCATGCCCTTCTTGCCGCTGCTGATGGCGGTGCTGGTGGCCGCGTGCGCGTGGAAACTCCGCGACCGCTCGGCCGCGGTGACGACACTACCCGCCTCGACCGGCGATTGGGTCGCTGCAGCGTTCGCAGCCATCGTGTTCGTGCTCTTCTTCCTCGGCCGCGACAACCACGTCCAGCAGGCCGGATGCCTGCATTCGGCGCTGGCGATGGTCTTGGGGATCACATCGGGCGCGATCGAGGGTATGGGCTCGAGCTGGCCCACCTATCTGGAGGAGATCTCGATCGCCGAAAGGGTGGGCAATACCTTCGCGACCGTCGTGCCGATGGCCGTGTTCCGGGGGGCGGGCTACCGGGTGGCGACCGGCCTCTTTGCTGCGCTGCTTTTTCTCTCGGTCGCTGCGCTCGGCACCCGCGCTACGGGCCGGCGGTGGGCGGGAATCGCCGCGTCGTCGTGCCTGATCCTGACGGGCGATGTCTTCGAGAGTGACCTGATCAACGTCAACGTGATCGTCGCCTGGACCGCCGCGTTGCTCCTGTTGTTGCTTCACCCCGCCTACCGCGGGTTGCCGGCTTTCCGGAGCTTTGCGGCGTCGGCGCTCTTCATGACGCGTCAGATCACGGTGGTGGCGATGGGGGCGCTGGTCTGGGCGCTGTGGCGCGACCGCGAGGCCCCTCCGGCGCGGCGGCTGCGCCACCTCTTGGCTCAGGGAGCGCTGTTCACGGCCTTCTCGCTGCCCGTGCTCCTGACCAATGTGGTCGTCCGCGGCCACCCCCTCGGCTTCCAATCGTTCACCGAGTACACGCCCCAACCCCATTCGCTCTTCGGGTGGGCCTTCGAGATCCGGGGGATGCTCAACTGGCCGCTGTCCCCCGAGGTCGTCCGCACGCCCTTCAACGCGTTCCCGATGTGGGTCGGTTGGCCGGTGCACCTGTACCGCCAATGGGGCGCGCTGTGCATCGGTCTTCTCCTGCTCGGGGTCGTCACCCTCGCGCTGAAGTGGCGGGGGCAGCGGCGCGTGCTGACCTGGGTGCTCTTCGCCGTCCCCCTCGGCCTGCTGCTCGGCGTCCAGGAGAACTGGCTGCAGCCCGCCAAGCTCACGATCGGCCTCGTGCTCGCTCCGGTCTGGGCGACCGCTGTGGCCGGAGGGCTGGCGTGGGCCGGAGGGCCGCCGCGGCGCCGCCGACTCGCCGTCGCCGCCGGGACGTTGGTCGCCACCGTACTGGCGTTGTGGGGCATCGGGGCGGTGTTGGAGCGCTGGCGGGCACCCGAAGATGCGAGGTTCCGCGCCGAGTGTCCCGATCTCCGCGAGGAGACCGATGCGTACTACGCGTTCCTGCGCGACAGGGCCCTGCGTGGCAAGTGGACCCCGCTGGTCGAGAGCCCGGGCATCCTGGCGTCCTTCGGCCGAAAGGTGGGCGAGAGTTGGGCCAGCATTCGCGACCCCGACTTCGGCGCCCGTCCCGAGTCCGCGCTCGACCGGCTCTTCGCCTACCAGATGCCCGATGCGTACGCGGCCTTCTACGAGGACCAGATAGCGGCCCCGCCGCGGCGCTACGCCCAAGCCGACGCCACGGGCGACTGGGTGGTCGACCTCGTCGAGAGCCCCATGCGGGCCGAACGTCCCGTGCACCGCGCGGATCCGACGGCGTCGGACGGGTCTCCCGTGCTCGACCTCACCGCCGGCGACCCCTTCGTTTCCACGCCCGCCGACAGCCTGGAGCTCCCCTTCTCCAACAGGGAGGCCGGGCTCCTCCTGGTTCGCACGTCGCCTTCGGAGGCCTGGTTCTTCGTGACATTCCCGAGCCGATTCGCGCTGCCGGTTCCGGAGCCGGAGATGTTCGATCACCACGACGGCTCCGGACAGGGGCCGGGTCCGGGCCATGGGCCGCCACGCCACGAGGGCGAGGGGCAGCGCCGGGGCCCGACGGACGGTTCGCCGCGCGACCCGGATGGCGGGCCGGGTGTCGGGTCGTTCGACGGCCCACACCGTGGGGCTGGCGACGAGCCGTTCTCCGGGCCCTGGGAGGATGGTGGCGACGGATCGTTCGACGACGGCTGGGACGAGATGGAAGACCTCCGGTACCTCGAACTCACGAACCAGCTCTGGGCCGAGCGTCCCCGACCGGAGGACCTCTTGGTGACGGATGCTGCGGTCCTACGCCTGCCGGCTGAGATCACGACCCTCATGGTCAGCGAGATCGTCCTCTTCGAGCCCGCGCGGATGTATCGCCGCTACGTCACGCTGCCCGAGTCGGGTGACCCGCGCATCGGACGCACCTACCAGCTGCGGCACAACTGATCGTCGAGCCCGGGATCGGCGGGCGAGGTCGCGCGACGCCGACCTCCCCGTCGACGGCGCAACAGCTGGACGCCGCACCCGCGATGCGTTGGTATTGCGCGCATGACATCGCACTACGAGCCGATAGGTCTTCGTCTCTTGTTGGCACTTGCCGTGGCCGCGAGCCTCGTCGGCTCGGCCTGCGACGAAACCGAGCCCGCGCGAATCGATGGGGAGGCGTTTGTCGATTGGTCGACTGACGCCGACGTTGCCGCCGACGCCGGGTCGCCAGACTCCGACGACACCGCGCTCGACGGCGACGGCTCGGACGGCGACGGTGCCTCGCTCGACAGTGGCGACACCGACGGTGACGGTTCCGATCCCGACGGTGGGGACGCGGCCGGCGTCGGTTCCGATCCCGACGGTGGGGACAACGGCGCGAACACCGACACCGATGTCGCCGACGCCGGCGACGCAACCGACGTGCCGGATGCCCCGCCGATGCCTCCGCGCGTCCTCGTCACCATCGACGAGCTGCCGGCGGCCATGAACGGGAGCGTCCCGTACACTGTCGACGACGGCCCACCGCAGGAGTTCCACATTCGCGTGAACCGAGCCGACTTCACCCTCGACCTTCTCGTCGAGCCGCTGTCGGGATCGATCGACTGGACGACCCTCGCGACCACCTGCTCGGTTTCGCTTGCGCTCCCGGGAGGAGCGGCGCTGCCCGCGGACGAACCCTTCGGCATCGACGCGTTCGAGCGGCGGTCCGACGACCACTACCGGCTCCACGTCACCGCGGCGACCGCCGTCGACGCCGACGTACGCTGCGCTGCCGAGGTCTCCGGCCCGGGCGGCCGCGTCGACGCAGCGGTCGCGTTCGAGACCGCCGAGCTGCCGCCGCACCTCGACCCCTTCGTCGAAGTCGACGTGTGGCTCGTCACCTTGTCCCGCGACATCGTCTCCCTGGCGTACGTGGCCAACGGCGACGGCTCCATCACGGTGGTGACGACCGATGAGCCGAACGGCGCCGTCGACTGGGAAGAGGCGATGTACGCCATCGGGCTCTTCAACGCCGACAATCCCGAGACGACGGCGATCGTCCGCGAGATGCTCCTGGAGCGTGTGCGCACACAGACCCGCGCGGTGTTCGGTCTCACGGCGGACGGCACCGCGGACGAGGAGTCCGTTCGCATCGAGATCCACTTCGAGGGTGAGGCTGCCGCCCCGCTCCCCGAGGACTTCGACGGCACGTCGTTCTCCATGATCTCGATGGCTGGCCAGCTCACCGATCGTGGGAACTTCGGCCGGGCCGCGATCGACTGGAACAACCAGCACGCCGACGACAACACCGGGCCAAGCCGCGGCGTGTCGGTGGGGACCATCGTGGCCTGGGTCGTGAGCTACCCCCTGGCAGCCCTGGTCCTGGAGGACATCTTCCCGGAGATCGGCACGCCGATCGGATCGCATCCCGACGACGCGACGTTCCTGGCGCCTGGCTTCGACCCGGCAGGCGATCACACCGCCGAGCTCCGGCGTCGCTACGGGCTGTTCGACATCGCTCTGCGCGGCCTGAGCCTCGCCACCGCCGTCACCCTGGCGCACGAGATGGGACACTCGCTCGGCCTCGTGCCCGCGGGACCGCCTCCGCGGGGACTCTTCTCCGGCATGCCGGGCCTCGACATCACCGAGTCGTTCATCGACGCGGCGCACATCGACACGGCCGGGCTGAACATCATGCAGACCGGTCGCTCGGCGACCGTCGAGGTGCTCTCGGCCTTCTCGGAGCCCCCGGCGTTCAACCCGCTGAATCTGGCTTACCTGCGGCGGCGCATCGTGGTCGGCGAGCCCTGATCCACGCGTCGGTCGCGGACCCCCGGGGCGACCGGCGGGGAGCGCTCCAATGCGCGGCGCGTGCTCCGGCGCTTGGACAACAAAGCCACCGCCGTTGGTTGACTCGCGCGCCGCACTTCGGCACCCTGGCCGACAGCTGCGACGGCCAGGCGGGGAACCACGTGCAATTCCTGGCTGACGCCCGGACCGTGATCGCCGTCGCGTTCGAAACACATTCCGTCATTCGCAAACCCGGCCGGAGTCGAGACATGACACGGGGTAAGCGTTCAGGGGGGAGTGAGCCCGCGCCGCCGCCGTCAGCTGATGCCTAC
>CAZFPM010000255.1:0-8250 GCA_964520965.1 uncultured Myxococcales bacterium | reverse complement strand
GGTTCTCGCCGCAGCCGACCAGCACCAGGCACGCGATCAACAGGGCTCGAAACGGTCTGGGGGTCGGCGAGAGGCTCATCGTCGGCAGTGGTTCGGTGTTCGGGCGGTGCAGGAGGAGCTCGGCAAGCGCGGGACGCGCGGCAGGCCTCTGCTCAGAAGAGGTATTGCAGGCGGGTGCGGAGTGATTGAGCCGGGCGCGCGGAGAGGCCCGATTCCGGGTTGTCCAGGCCGGCCATCGGCAGGAAGAGCGCGTACTCGAGCGACGCGACGAAGCCGTTCGTGTTCTCGTAGGTCAATGTCGGATCGATCTCCACACCCAAAGCCCGTGCGCCACCGGGTGTCGACTCGGACACCGCAGCCCACGACCCGACCCCGGCGAGCCCGGCCAGCAGACGACTGGGTCCGGCGGCGGCGAGGCGCCATTCCAGATGTGGGCGCACGTAGATCGCGTCGGTGACCGTCCCGAGGATCTCGCGGAAGAAGACGCGGTCGATCCGGTAATCCGGGTGAAAGCGGAAGTTGTTCAGCGTGTTGTCACGAGAAGGGGTCGCCTGGGGCCCGTCGAGGTCGCCGGGCAGGGGCTCGGGGTCGCCGGCCGTGGCGAACGCACCGAATCCCGGGGCGTCGTCCCCGCTGGCGAAGCCGCCGTCTACCCCCAGTCGGAGCATCGAGGCCACCTCGACCTCCGACTCGATCGCGGCGCCGAGCTGACGGCTGGTGATCGGTGACGAGAGCCGCACCCCCGGCACCAGAGACGGCTGATCGATCGTCCCGATCACCCCGGCGATCTCCGCCTCGACGCGCGCCTTCGGCAGGGTGAGCCGGAACCAGCCGTCCACGATCGTCGCCCGGAACCCGCGCGCCATCACCTGGGCCGGATCGAGCGCGATCGGGTCGGCCACCGGGAACCACGCAGTCGGGATGTCGTTCGCCTGCCACCGGTGCGAGACGTAGGCGCCGTACTCGACGCTGGTCCGGCCCGCACGGCGGCGGCGCTCCCGATCGTCGTCCCCACGAAGTCGCAACGCGGCGAACGCCAGCGTCCGCACGGCGTCGGTCGGCTCCAGGTCGACAGCGCGGTCCGCGTTGTCCGACACCGTCGCGCCCGTGGCCGTGAGCTCGAACGCAGCGCCCCACAACAACCCGGCCAGCGGCGTGACGAATGCGAGCCGGTCGCCCGCATCGCCGGAGTCGCAGTCTGCGCAATCGCCGCCGTTGGTGGCGATCCCGAGCCCCCAATGGCTACCCATCCGACCGGCAGCGAAGAGCCCGATCGGTGTCAGGATCTCGCCGTAGGCCCGCTTGACCCGGAACCCGCTGTCGATCGGCTCCTGGGTGACGCTCACCGACGGCGGCCCCTCCGGCGTCGAGCCGAGCCGCAGGTTGTCGATCACGTCGACGCGCATCTTCACCGCCATCGCGATGTTCGGCGGTCGCAACGCGACGTCCGTGCGCACCCGCAGATCGTGTCCGCTGGACGTCTGCGCGGCCGGATCCGCCAGCGACACCGGGTAGAAGGGCTCACCCGAGGGCGTGAGGCCCCGATCCAGATCGAGGTTGTGTCGGAACGCGCTCCGCCACCGCAGATAGCCCCCGAAGTCCACCTCGGCCTCCGGCACGCGGCCAAGGTCCTCACCCCGATCCGAGAAACCGGTGGCGGAGGTTGTCGACGGTATGCAGAGCGCTGACAGGGCGACGAGCGCCAGGGGGGTCAGGCGCGGGGTGGAGCGGCCTTTGCGCGGCGGGGTGCCGGAGAGCGGCGCGGGCGCGGTCATTGGTCGCCTCGCAGGAACGCGGCGAGGTCGGAGGTCGAACGCGCGGCGGCTTCGACCATGGGGAGGTGGCCGCAGCGGGGGTACGTGACGAGGCTGGCGTCGGGCAGGTCGTGCAGGAGCCGTTCGGCGAACTGCAGCGGCGTGACGTGGTCGTCGCGGCCCCAGAGTAGGAGCGTGGGAATGTCGAGGGTCGGGTAGAGCGCTTCGAGCTCCTCGTAGTGTTGGCCGCGAATGGCGGCGAGCGCCGCGGCGGTCGTGCCGGGGCGGTCCATTGCCGCGACCACGGCGTCGACGAGGGCCTGGTCGATGTTCGCCGGGTCGTGGAACGCCATCGCGAGCTTGTCCTCGGGGCGCTGTCGGTAGAACGCGCCAAAGAGGAACTCCCCCACGCCCGGCGCGCGCGCCCACACGAAGGAAGGCGGCAGCTGGTCGGCATAGACCCAGGCGTCATACAGCGCGATGCGGTCGACCCTTTCGGGTTCGTCGAGGGCGAGCTGGAGGGCGACGCCGGCGCCCCAGGAGTGCGCGACGACTGCGAAGTGGTCCACGCCGAGCTGCGCGATCAATCCGCGGACCAGGTCCGCCTGGGCCGACGGCGAGTAGTCCCCTTCGGGCCGGCCGGTCCACCCGAACCCCTTGAGGTCCAACGCGACGACCCGGTGGGTGTCGGTCAGCGCCGGGACGACCGCGGCCCAGGTGTCGAGTGACGACGCGAACCCGTGCAGGAGGACGACGACCGGCCCCTCGCCCTCGTCGATGTAGCGCACCCGCACCCCATCGACCTCGGCCCAGCGCCCGTCCTCCGGCTCCCCGGGCATCGGCCCGGTGTGATGCGCGAGGCACGCACCGAACGCGGTCGCGAGCAGACACAGCGCGATCACGGGCCAGGGCTGTCTCACGGCGACAACCTCCGAACCTCGGCTGCGGTGTCGAACTCCTCGTCGAACTCGTTGTCGCGCGACGTGATCGTGGCGACCGTGCCGAAGCACTCGGCGACGAACGCGAACGAGCGGACGCGGGTGAGGATCACGCCGACGGTTCGGGTGAGATCGATGGCGACGCGAAGGACCGGGAAGTCGCCGAAGGGGGTGCTGACGACGCCGTGGCCGTCGACCACGTAGGTGTACACCTCGTGGTAGAGCACCGGCGAGCCGAACGTGGCCTCGGACACGCCGGAGACCCACGTCTCGACCATCCAGCGGTCACCTTCGGTCAGGGGAAAACGGAGGATCTCGACCGGTGGATCGTACGTGAGTTCCGTACGAATCAGGCCGGGCTCGGGAGACACGACGCCGAGGAGCAACAGGCGGTCACCGCGCTCTTCGAAGACGCCGAGGAGCTCCTCGCGCTCGCTGAGCCGGGCGAAGTAGGTAGCGGTCGGGAAGGCGTCGGCAAACCACTCCTCAGTAGGGTCGCGAAGCTCGACCAACGCGAGGCGATCTTCGCCGATCGCGGGGCCAAGGTCCCAGTGGCGGACGCCATCGACCAGCGTACCGCGGGTATCGACCGGGGCGTCGAAGGCGACGGAGTAGGTCGCGTGGGCGCCGACGACGATCGGGTGCTCGTCACGGACGACGATCCCGTCGTGGTCGGGAACGCAGAACGCGGGCGCGTCCGGAGCGTCGAGTGAGGACGTGTCGTCGGGCGAGATGTCCGGATCCCCGGTGTTCGCGTCTGCTACCCCGGCGTCGCCGTCTTCGGACACCGCGTCGCGGGCGTCATCCACGACGTCGTGCTCTACGGCGTCGGCGACGAGATCACCGCCCGCGTCACGCCGAGTACCGTCCCCGGTCGCGTCGTCGGCGCCGGCATCGGCGACGGCATCAATCGGCGCGTCTACGGCTGCGACCGGCGCATCGTCTCGGGCCGTCGACGTATCGCTCGCACCCGTGCCCGCGTCGGTCTCGGCGCCGCTTTCCGCTTCGCACGTGCCACGCTCGAAGCACGGCGGGTCGGCAGCGCAGCTGGCGACGCAGAGGCACAACGCAGCAATCTGGAGGGGGCGTTCGACTTGCACGGGCATCAGCGGGGTTTCGACGATCGGGTGCAGGAGTTAGCCCGCTCGGGCCGCCGGAGTCAAGCACGATTGTGCAGGTGCACAAAACGACCCGCGACCCACCGTCGAGCTGCCGTTCACGTTATTGATGGCCTCTTGCAAGCGGCTGCGTGATCCGAGAGTATTGCGGCAGCGCACAAGAGGCCGAATGAAGACGATCAAGAAGTACGCGAACCGGCGGCTCTACGACACGTCGCTGAGTCGCTACATCACGCTGGACGAGCTTGCCGAGCAGGTGCGAACGGGCGCCAGGGTGAAGGTCGTCGATGCGAAATCGGGCGAGGACCTGACCCAGGGTACGCTGGCCCAGATCATCCTCGAGAGTCGCGGCGGCTCGAGACTGTTGCCTGTGTCGGTGTTGGTTCGAATGATCCGGCTGGGTGACGACGCACTGTCCGAGTTCATGGGCCGCTACGTGGCCTGGGCGCTCGACGTATACCTGGCGTCGCGACGCGGGCTGCAGCGGGCTGCGCGTTACAATCCGTTTGCGATGATGCCCTACGAGGCCACCGGCGCGTTCTCCCGCTTCTTCGACGGGCAGCGCGGGCGCTGGGGACGCCCATGGACGAGCGGGGAGCCCGGGTGGCCATCGGACGCCGCGGCGTGGTCACGATCACCCGAAGGGAACGCGGGCGGCTGGGCTCCGCCTCCGGACGCGGACGACTGGCCGGATGACGACGGCAGCTGGGCGGACGACGCGGCGTCGGAAGACGGGCAGGCGCCCGAGGCTTCCGGCGACGTCGCCGAGCTCCGCCGTGAGGTCGAGGAGCTCAAGGACCTGCTGCGCGCCTCGCTGAGGGACGACGGCGACTGATGGGGCGCGCGCTGCGATAGGTTGAGGATCCCCCCCTGCGTCGCTTTGCTCCGCTGTCCCCCGCGAGCGGGGGACGCCGGCAGGGGAGTGCCGCAGTGGTGGTGAGGGGTAGGTTGAGGATCCCCCCCTGCGTCGCTTTGCTCCGCTGTCCCCCGCGAGCGGGGGACGGCGACGGTGGGCATTCGATCCACCGTCGATGATCAGCTCCTCCCCGTTCGCGGGGAGGAGGCCGCCAACGGCGGCCGGAGGGGGGAGCCGCAGTCTACGAACCGCGTGCGGAGAGTCAATCAGATCCCGTCCTGATTGTGCGCCGCACAAAAAGTCACTTGACGGCGCACCCCATGTTCCTAGATACCTTGTTACCGCGACACAGAGCCGCATTGTCGCATTGCAACACACGAGGCTGAGATGACCACCAAGAAGAACGAGAAGACCCCCGAAGCCACCGCTCCCGAGACCAACGAGCGCTCGCCTGCCTTCGCCATCCCCGGCGCCCGCCTCTGGGCCGACGCCCTCGACCGCTCCGTCGCCCGCGCCGAGCAGGCACTGGAGTGGGCAGAGGCCTTCGACACCCGGGCGCGCGAGCAGGTCGACGCCTACATCACCGAGTCGACCCGCCTGCAGCAGGAGACCTCGCAGTACGCCAACCGGCTCGCCGACGACTTCCGCAGCGCCTCCCTCGACGCGCTGCGACGCAGCGCCGACGTGCTCCGTGGGTGACCCCGCAGCACCGCGCATCGCGCCGACGCCAAAGTCCGTAGTGTACACGGAAGGCGCGGCGCGGTTGATGCGGTACGTCGGCGACGACGAGGGGCACCGGACCCCGGTGCTCCTCGTGCCGTCGATGATCAACCGCTGGTACATCCTCGACCTGCGGCCTGGATTCAGCATCACCGCTGCCCTCGTCGACGCCGGCTTCGACGTCTGGTGCCTCGACTGGGGCGTATCGGGGGACGAAGACCGATACCTGACCTGGGACCGCATCCTCGCCCGCCTCTCGCGCGCTGTTCGAAGGGTCGCGCGGGCAACCGGGCACGACCGCGTCGGCGTCCTCGGCTACTGCATGGGCGCGACCCTCTCGGCGATACACGCCGCCCTCGAGCCGGACTCCGTCGCCTGGCTCGTGAACCTCGCCGGCCCGATCGACTTCTCGACCGCCGGCATGCTCCGGCGCCTCGTCGATCCCCGTTGGTTCGACGTCGACGCCATCGCCGACGCCGGTAACGTGAGCCCCCGGCAGATGCAGGAGGGCTTCGCCGCCCTGCGGCCGACCCTCAAGCTGTCCAAGTGGGTCACCCTCGCCGACCGACTCACCGACGACGCGTTCCTCCGCAGTTTCACCGCCCTGGAGCATTGGGCGAACGACAACATCCCCTTCCCGGCCGCCGCGTACCGCACCTACATCCGGGAGCTCTACCAGGAGAACCGCCTGGTCGAAGGGGGGCACCGCGTCGGCGGGCGATCCGTCGACCTCGCGCAGATCGACTGCCCGATCCTCACGATCACCGCCAGCCGGGACACGATCTGCCCGCCCGAGGCCGCCCTCGCCCTGCCCAGCCTGGCCAGCTCTACCGACACGACGCACGTCTCCGCCCCCGGCGGCCACGTCGGCGCCGTGGTCGGATCCCGGGCGGCCACCAAGCTCTACCCGGCGCTCACCGCCTGGCTGCGCAACGAGCGTGCCGCCGCCTGAGCCGCCTCTCCACTCGGCCCACGTACCCCCGGCCCCCCTCGGGCCGGCTCCGTCCGGCCGTCCCCAAACCCCCTCTCCCCCGAAGGTCTCACGATGCAACTCGATAGCCTCCACGTCGTCGTCACCGGCGCCGCGTCCGGAATGGGGCGCCACTTCGCACTCCGCCTCGCCGAGTCCGGCGCCCGGGTCGCCGCCCTCGATGTCGACGAGTCCGGTCTCGCCGCTCTCGCCGACGCCGCCGCGTCGCTGGACTCCGGATCCTTCGGCACCTGGGTCTGCGACGTCGCCGACGAGACGTCGGTCGCCAACGCGTTCGCCGGCGCGGCCGAAGCCTTCGGCCCGGTCAACGGCCTGATCAACAACGCCGGCCTCTTCCGCGACGCCCTCCTGGTCAAGCGCGACCGCAAGACCGGCGCATTGCGCACCATGTCCCTCGCCGACTGGCAGAAGGTCATCGATGTCGACCTGACCGGCCCCTTCCTCTGCACCCGCGAGCTCGCCTCCCGCGCGATCGAAGCCGAGGTCGGACCGGCCGTGGTCGTCAACATCTCGTCCGTGTCCCGACACGGCAATCCCGGGCAGTCGAACTACAGCGCCGCCAAAGCCGGCCTCATCGCCGACACCGCGCTGTGGGCCAAGGAGCTCGCCCGCTACAAGATCCGTGTCGGAGCCGTCGCGCCCGGATTCATCGCCACGCCGATCCTCGACGGCATGCGACCGGACGCCCTCGAGAAGGTGGTCTCCCAGGTCCCCCTCCGCCGGGTCGGTCAACCCGAGGAGATCTGGCAGGCCGTCCGCTTCGTCATCGAGTGCGACTACTTCACCGGGCGCTGCGTCGACGTCGACGGGGGGCTCACCCTGTAGCCTCTGGACGTCTCCTCCAGTTCCTGCTCTACCCCCCGACACGCCGTGACCCGGGTGTCCGGGGGTGGCGAGGAACCGGCCGAGAGGAGACGTGATGGCAGTTTCGGAGATCTTCAACGCGGACCGATGGACCGAGGTCGAGGGCTTCGACTTCCAAGACATCACCTACCACCGCGCCGTCGATGTCGGGGCCGTCCGCATCGCGTTCGACCGCCCGGAGGTCCGAAACGCCTTCCGCCCCAGCACCGTCGACGAACTCTATCGCGCGCTCGACCACGCGCGCATGTGGAGCGATGTCGGCTGCGTCATCCTCACCGGAAACGGCCCCTCCCCCAAAGACGGCGGCTGGGCCTTCTGCTCCGGTGGCGACCAGCGCATCCGCGGCACCGACGGCTACAAGTACACCGATGAGGGCGGGATGCCCGACCCGGCGAAGATGGGGCGCCTGCACATCCTCGAGGTCCAGCGCCTCATCCGCTTCATGCCCAAGGTCGTCATCGCCGCAGTGCCCGGATGGGCCGTCGGCGGCGGCCACAGCCTGCACGTCGTCTGCGACCTGACGCTCGCCAGCGCCGAGCACGCCGTCTTCAAGCAGACCGACGCCGACGTCGCCAGCTTCGACTCCGGCTACGGCTCCGCATACCTCGCCCGCATGGTCGGCCAGAAACGCGCCCGCGAGATCTTCTTCCTCGGACGCAACTACTCCGCCCGCGAAGCACTCGAGATGGGCATGGTCAACGCCTCCGTCCCCCACGCCGAGCTCGAAGAAACCGCCCTCCAATGGGCACGCGAGATCATGGGCAAGAGCCCCACCGCCATCCGCATGCTCAAGTTCGGCTTCAACCTCGTCGACGACGGCCTCGTCGGACAACAACTCTTCGCCGGCGAAGCCACACGCCTCGCCTACGGCACCGAAGAAGCCACCGAAGGCCGCGACGCCTTCCTCGAAAAGCGCCCCCAAGAATACACGAAGTTCCCCTGGCACTTCTGAAGGTGACCCTCGGGCAGCTTGGGGCGTTGCCCCAAACCCCAGCAGGAAACTGAGTTT
>CAZFPM010000254.1:0-8255 GCA_964520965.1 uncultured Myxococcales bacterium | reverse complement strand
TGCACCGACCTGTGCGACGGAGACTGCCCCGAGGGCTGGACCTGCGAGCTGCTCGAAAACACCGAAGGCGACGCGGTGCGCCTGTGCATTCCCGCCGATGACCCCTACTGCGCCCCCTGCGAACACGACCGCGACTGCTTCTCGCTGACCGCGGCCTGCCTGGACCAGGTCGACGGCACGTTCTGCGCCACCGACTGCGCCGGCGACGGGTTGTGCCCCAGCGGCGCCCAATGCGACCCGATCAACATCGACGGCGAAGTCCGCGAGCTCTGCGTGCCGTCACTCGGCGTTTGTGCCGACTGCTTCGACCCCGACAGAGACGGCTACGGCATCGGCCTCGAGTGCGCCGGCGACGACTGCGACGAGAGCGATCCGGACATCAATCCCGGTGCCGAGGAGCTCTGTGGCGGTCGCGACGAGAACTGCGACGGAGTCATCGACGAGGGCTTCGACGTCCTCACCGACGTCGACCACTGTGGCGCCTGCGGCTAGGCGTGTTCGCTGCCGCACGCGGCCTCGGCCTGCGAAGAAGGCACCTGCGTGGTCGCCGACTGCGACCCGGGGTGGGACGACTGCAACGGCGACGACCTCGACGGCTGTGAAGCCGACCTCGACGGCCCGGATCTCTGCGGCACGTGCGGGCTGCTGCCCAATATCTGCGGCGGGTGCGACGAGCTCGACGCGGTACCGGAGGCCCCCTGCGGCGCGTGCGACTCCGGCGTCTTCGTCTGCGCCACGCCGGACTCCATCCGCTGCGCTGGCGACCGGGGCGGCGACGCCCTGAACGCCTGCGGCGGGTGCGCAACGCTCGGCGCTGGCCCGGGGGTTGCGTGCGGCACGTGCGGCGAAGGCACCTGGGCGTGCGACGGCACCGACGATGTCGCTTGCGACGGTGACCCCGGCGACGACCGCCGCAACGCCTGCGGCGGATGCCTCGCACTGGCCGCCGAGCCGGGTACGGCATGCGGCACCTGCAACAGCGGCACCTGGACGTGCGAAGGCGACGAACTTGTCGTCTGCGTGGGCGACCTCCTCGACGACGCCCGCAACGGCTGCGGCGGATGTGCGGTGCTCGACGGCGCCCCCGGCGACACCTGCGGACCCTGCGGTCTCGACACCCTCTCCTGCGTGGGCGTCGACGAGATCGCCTGCTCCGGCGAGACCCGGGCGAACACGTGCGGCGGATGCGCGGTGCTCGATCCCGGGCCAGGCGAGCCCTGCGGTCGCTGCGGCATCGACGTCCTGGTCTGCGACGGCGACGACCTCGTCGCCTGCTCCGGCGACACCGCGCTGAACGCGTGCGGCGGCTGCGGCCCCCTGGCCGACGCCCCGGACACGCCTTGCGGCCCCTGCGAGCGCGACGTCTTCGTCTGCGACGGCCCCGAAAGCACGGTCTGCGCCGAAGAGGCGAACTGCCCGCCGACGGCCCCCACGGTCGAGATCACACCCGCGTCTCCCACGGCCCTCGACGACATGACTTGCGCGATCGTCACCCCCGCCTCCGACCCGAACGGAGACGTCGTCGAGCACGTCTTCTCCTGGCGGAGGAACGATGTCGACGTGCCCGAGCTCGACGGCGAGACCACCGTGCTCGCCGAGTGGTTGACGCCCGAAGACCTGTGGACCTGCGTCGTCGTCGGGGACGACCTCCTCGAACGCGGGCCGGAAGGCACCGCCACGGCCGAGATCGGCTACTCCTGCGAGAACGGGGATCCGCGACGGCGACGAGAAGGACATCGACTGCGGCGGTTCCTGCGAGCCCTGCGACGTCGGTCAGGGCTGCGGGGACAACGACGACTGTGTCCGCGATGCGTACTGCGGCGACGGCGTCTGCATCGCCTGCCCCGGCCGCGACGCCTTCGACCCCGCGACGTCGTGCGCCGCGATCCTCGCCCTCGACTGCTCCCGAGGCGACGGCCCGTACTGGGTGGCCGGAACCACGGGCGATGCGTTCGACGCCTACTGCGACATGTCGACGGACGGCGGCGGCTGGACCGGCCTCCGCTTCCCCGACGCCGATCAGAGCCTCGGCGGCGTATTGCGGTCGGCCGACGCCGCGACGTTCGCGGGCATCGACCCGGTCCGCGGCCCCTACACCCGCGACAGTGCCGGGGACCATACGTACCACTACACCTTCGACGTACCCGGCGGCTCCGCCACCGAGTTCTACCTCGCCGACTACGCCGTGCGAGCGAACGCAGAGCGAGGCCACACCTCCGAGATCTACGCCGACAGGGCCATGACCGTCTGGACAGTCGCGCGAGTCGGCAGCACCGGCGATATCGGGTTCGGCTCCGCGACCGAAGACGGCCCGGTGATCACGTACGCCAACCTCCTCAGCGAGAACGCCGAGTGCAACAGCTGCGAGATCCCGTGGCCCGCCGACCGCACCATCTACCCCTTCGCCGAAACAACCACATCGTTCCGCATGGGCTGGGGCGAAGGCAGCGGCCAACACGAAGGCTGGTACCCCTGGTGGACCGGCCGCATCTTCCTCCGCTGAAGCAGAAGCGATCGTGCGTGGGGCTCTGCCCCACACCCCGCAAGGGGACTGAGTTCCCTTGACCCTCTACCTCTTTGTAAATCCTTCGGATTTCCAAAGATGGAAGGTGCAGGAAACTCAGTTTCCTGCTGGGGTTTGGGGCAAAGCCCCAAGCCGACCGTCCTCGCTTCTCTCTACAGGTCCAGACCGCGGGCGAAGGCCATGAATTCGCGGCGGCCGAGGGGGGTGGGGGTGGGGAGGTCGTCGGGGAGGGGTGCGGCGACGAGGTCGGCGAGTTCGGCGAAACCGCGGGCGGCGGCGGAGTCGGGGGCGTACTCGTAGGTCGTTTGGTTTTCGCGCTCGGCTTGTTTGACGACGGGGTCCCAGGGGATGAAGCCGAGCACGCGGGCGTTGATGCGTTCGGAGAATGTGTGGAGCGCCTTCTCGATGGTGGCGTCGAGCTCTTTGACGGTGAAGACGATGCCGGCGAGGCGGGCGCCGTCTTCGGCGTGGCTGAGAGCGACGCGGGAGATGTTGTTCGCGGCGTAGAGCGCCATGAGTTCGCCCGAGGCGCAGATGACGACACGATCGGCCATGCCGTATCGCAGCGGGGCGACGAAGCCGCCGCACACGAGGTCGCCGAGCACGTCGAAGAGGGTCACGTCGTAGCCGGCCTGGAAGTCGTCATGGATGGCTAGAAAGTCGAGGAGCGTGGCGACGCCGCGGCCGGAGCAGCCGAGTCCGGGCTCGGGGCCGCCGGTCTCGATTGCGTCGATGCCCCATTTGCCGGGAATGACGAGGTCTTGCGGGGTGCGACGGGAGAGCGAGCGGTCTTCGATGAAATCGACGAGGCAGGGTGCGTCGAGCTCGTTGGTGAGGCGGAGCGACGAGTCCATCTTCGGGTCGCAGCCCAGGTGAAGCACGCGCTTGCCCTGTTGGGCGTAGGCGGCGCTGAGGTGCACGGCGATGGTCGACTTGCCGATTCCCCCCTTTCCGTAGAGCACGACCTGCAGCATACCTAATCGCCTTCTCGTTCTTCGGTGTCGTCGACTCGCGCGGCGGTGCCACCGAGCGGGGTGGTCGAGTTCCGGACGTCGGTGCGCTGTGCGGCTTCGACGAGGGAATCGACCCAGTACCACAATCCGTCGAAGCCGAGGAACGGGCGAGCGGCGGTGGGGTGGGTCATGTAGTTGGGGTAGCCGAACGGGACCCACGTGGCGCGCATGGGGTCGTGGGGGAGCAGCGTGGTGGCGATGACGAAGTCGGCGTCGAAGTCGCGGTCGAGCTGGAGCCCGCGGGGGCCGCGCTCGTGCAGGTCGACGAGGGGTTCGAGGGCGGCGTCGAGGGCGTCGAGGGCGGCCGTGTCCTGCTCGGAGAGCGAGCCGGCGCCGCCCTGCACGGAGAGGGACACGGTGTCGACGCCGAGCTCGCGCAGGGCGGGCGGGAGCGCCTGCGCGATGTGTGGATCGACGGCGAGCACGGCGTTTCTTCCGGTCAGGAACCGGAACGCCAGGTTCCTGATGCGAGGTACGACCCGGTGCAGTTCGTGTGCGACGACGGTCTCGGCTTGGGCGGCCCGGTCGGTGGCGTTGCCGATGGCCCGGATGAAGCGGGCGGTGCCGTCGAGGCCGATGGGCAGGTCGAGCTCGACGCACGCGATCGACAGGCGGTCGGCGAGGCGTCGGGCGGCTGTGCGGGCGTAGGGGAGACCGATGATGGTGCCGGCCCGCTGCACGGCTTGCAGGTCGGCGACCGAGCCGCCGTCGAGCCAGATCGACACGATGTCGAGGCCGAGTGCTTCGAGCAGGCGTCGATACTCGGCCAGGTTCCCGCGCTGGTCGCCTTCGTTGCGATCCATGAGGTGACCGACGATGGCGACGCGATCGGGGGCCGGGTCGGGGTCGGGGAGCGGGATTGCCTCGGCGATCCGGTCGACGGCCCGGGCGTATCCGGAGAGCCAGTCGTCTTCGAGGCTGCGTGACTCGAGCACGACGAGGGGGGCGCCGCCGTCGGTCTGAGCGGCCCGGGCGTAGCGCTCGAGCGGTGTCGCGGCGACCTCGTAGAGGTCCATCGAGGTGATCAGGACGATCCCGGTGTCGGGGGTCGTCGACATTCGGCTGAGGACGTCGACGATGTCCTCGCCGCGGTCGACGGCCGCCTTGAAGACGACGTTGGAGTCGAACTGGATGTCGCTGTGCACGAGTCGCGGCAGCTCGGTGGGCGACACGAGGGTCGAGGTCGGGTCGTGCGCGGAGTGCAGCTCGGCCTTGAACGTGATGCAGAACGGCCCGTCGATGACGAGCCGCGCATCGGCGATCGCGCTGACGGCGACGTAGACGCCGTTGAGGTACGGTAGGTTGAGCCTGAGGCCGTGCTGCGCCATCAGGACACCCGTCCGTCGAATTGCTCGTAGCCGACCAGCGGGCGGAATCGACAGCGCCGCAGGATCGTCTCGGCCGTTCGGAAGAACCCCTCGATGCCGAGCTCGAAGTCGACCTCGGAGAACGTGCCGCGTCCTGCGGCGATGGCGCGCGGGTCGGCGCTGAAGTCGGAGAAGACGGCGCCGACCTCCGGGGCGGCGAGGCGGGCGACGAGCTCGACGGGGTCGGCGAACGAGGTGAATCGGACGCGATCGCCGAGTCCGTCGGCGCGGATCTTCTCCTCGACCCTGGCGGCGACCTCTCCACCGGCCCGGGTCACGAAGCGGACCCCGAACCCCATCGACGAGACGGCTTCGACGATGGAGAAGGAGTACATCGGCGTGGTGTCGCAGATCAGCTCGATCTCGGAGTCGTCGACGACGAAGGCCAGCTCGTATGCGGCGGCCTGTGTGCGGATCGCCTCGGCTCTCTTCCCCATCGCCTCGTCGGCCTGGAGCTCGGCGAGCGCCGCGCCGACTTCGGCGACCGACGAGAACTGGCCTGCGATCTCTGCGAGCCAGGCGAAGGTCGCCTCGAGGCCGATGGGTGCGGGCGGGCGCAGGAGCGCGACGGGCAGATCTTCAAAGACGACTTCGCCGATGTTGCGCAGGCCGGACTGGTTCGCCCAGGCGAAGACCGAGGCCTTCGCGGCCCGCTCGAACGCGCGGTAGTCGACGTCGGGCAGGATCACGCCGAGGGGGTGGAGACCAATGCGGCCGACGAGCGCGAGCAGCTCGTCGTTCTCGGGTGGGCTGGCGCCGCTGACGAGGGCAACGCCGAGGGGGTCTCGGGGGGCGTCGGCGGGGGCGACCTCGCGCAGGCGGTCGCCGATGAGTCCGGAGGTGTAGCGCCAGTAGTCGTTGGTGCTGGACATCCAGTAGAAGCGGGTGTCGGTGGTCTTGCCGAGGCGCTTCATCGCCGGGAGCGGGTTGTCTCCGATGACGTTCGGCAGGCATCCGGTCTTCACGACGACGGCGCGCTCCGGGGAGAGCTCGGCTGCGGCGCCGAGGGCGTCGTTCAGTCGCCGCATGCTGTTGCCGCCGACGACGTCCGGGCCCTGCAGGTCGGTGACGAGCATGCGGCAGTCCTGCCAGAACTGACCGACCAGGGTGTTCCGCCGGTTGGCGAACATCGTCGAGTCCGGGGGAGCCCACGGGGGCTCGTTCAGCACGCACTCCAGGCTCTCGTGGGCCACGAACGCCTCGTCGCTGCCCAGACGGAAGAGCTGGGTGATGCAGCGGTTCGGCGGGTAGAGGAAGCGATGCCAGCGGTACTCGGCGGCCCAGCGACGGCTGAACGCCTCGTGTCGGAGTCGCGACTGCTTGCGGTCGTCGTCGCGCCGCTCGAGCTGCTCGCGCTCTTCGGCGGTGAACGCCGGCACCCACATCTCGCGGTCGGCACCGAGGGCCCGTGCGACACGAAACGCGACGAGGGTCACGAGCTCGGCGGCCAGGTCGGCGTCGAACTCGTCTGAGCTCGCGTCTTCGTCCAGCGCGACGTCCACGTCGCGGGGGCGGAAGTAGAGCTCCATCGACTCGTCGCCGTCACGCCCTCTGGCGTCGCGCACGGCGATGCCGACGACGACCTGGGAGTCGATGCCTTCGGCGGTGGTTTGCCACTCGACGATCAGGCGTTGGGGGTCGGGGTGGCCGAGGTCGGCGATGCGGTGCGACGCCCAGGTCAGGGAGCGGTCTGCGAACCCGTCGCCGAGCAGGGGCCAGATTTCTTCGGGCAGGAATCCGACCCGTTCGCCGGACGGGGGGCCGAAGCGGAGCAGTTCGGGGTCGTCACGTTCGACGATCTCGCACAGGCGCGCGCCGAATTCGGCGAGGATGTCTCCGCCGTGCCGGCTCGCGGTGAAGAGCCCTCGGAGTCCGTCCAGCTCTAGCCCGCCCGCCTCCGCCGTGCCGGGCACGTGCCACTTGATCTCGCCCTTCCCCTCGGCGGCGGCGACCTGGAACACGACCGTACCGTCCGACTCGATCCGCGCCGACTCGGTGACCCATCCGGGCGTCGCGAGTTGGCCGGGCAGCCACTCGAAGAAGCGTCGCGCCTGCCCGGAAGCGTGGGCGGGGTCGGTCGAGAGCTGCATCGTCGGAAACCGTCGTTGGCCGCTCGGGGGGAAGGTCAGGAGAAAGCGTAGTGGTCGCCTCGACGCACGGTCAAGCGCTGGCGCCGACGGGACAGGGCGGTCGTAAAGTCCGGAACACCCGCTCTCAAGGGCGAGATCCTATCTCGCCCCCGGCTCGCAGAGCCGGTCTACACCCCCGAGGCAACCCAAGACCCTCGACTCCGCGATCCCCCTGACCGCCGGGAGGACTCCCGGTCAGCTCCTCAGCGCATCACGCCTGGCACCGGTTGCGCGTCCCAGTCGATGTCGATCGTGTTGCCCTCCATTCGCACGTCGCGGAACCAGCGATCGAGGTCGAACCCTTCGACCTGGACGTTCACCCCGACGAGGCTCCGGCCGATGACGCCCGATTCCGTGTCGATGACGCCCTGGCTCACCAGCTGGACGCCGATGAGCGCGTTGTCGACGATCGCGAAGTCGGTGAGCTCGACCCGACCGGACTCGATGACGACGACGCCGGTGCCGGCGGAAGACGTCGTGCACTCCTCCAGCCAGGTCTCGCTTTCCGGGTCGGCACAGAGTCGCTCGAGTGTCTCTCGGATCACCGCCTCCCGCAGCAACGCGACGGCGTCGACCCCTGCCACGAAGACCGCGACCTCGCGGTTGTCCTCGAAGAGAACGCGCTGGAGATCCGCGTGAGCGCCCTCCTGTACGACCAGACCACGGCCCTCCAGTCCGTTGCGCGCGTCGGCCAACGTTCCGCGCACCCTCACGTCGATGAGGTCGAGCCGGGTCTCCGGGTCGAAGGCGACGATGGCGACCCCACGACTGCGCTCCACGATCGACCGCTCGAGCGACAGGGTCGCCCCCCACTCGACGTCGCATCCGCTCCCCCCGTCGCCCTCGGACGCCGCTTGCAGGGTGTCGTAGAGCACGGCGTCGCGCAGGGTGGCAGAGCTGCCGGCGTCGGAGACGAACACGGTACGCTCGCGGTTCCGTGAGGCGACGAGCCGGTCGGCGATCAGCGCGCCACCCTCGGCGACGACGATCGCCGCCCCTCCTTCGCCGTCGAGTGGGCGACCTTGCGTGTCGCGAATCACGACGTCGGTCAACGTCGTCGAGGCGCCGGCCCCGCGGACGTTGATGCCGATCTCGGTGGCCCGCTCGATGATCGTCGCCGCGATCACGGCCTCGGCGCCATCGCGCACCGACAGTGCGTAGCCACCCATGCCGTGGGGCGTGCTCTCGGCCGTGTCCCGCACGCCGACGTGGTGCAGCGCGA
>CAZFPM010000253.1:6950-8359 GCA_964520965.1 uncultured Myxococcales bacterium | reverse complement strand
CGGCATCGCGGAGATGAGCGGCCAGGCCCCCGAGGTTCGGGAGCGCACCGACAAGCTCGACGCGGTCGGCAACACGACGGCGGCCATCGGCAAGGGATTCGCGATCGCCTCGGCGGCCATGACGGCGCTGGCGCTCTTCGCCGCGTTCATGCAGCAGGCGGGCATCACGTCGATCGACGTCTCGAAGCCCCGCGTCATCGCGGCCATGTTCATCGGCGGCATGCTGCCCTTCCTGTTCAGCTCGATGGCGATGAACGCCGTCGGTCGCTCGGCGATGGACATGATCGAAGAGGTCCGTCGCCAGTTCCGGGAGATCAAGGGCCTGCTCGAGGGCGAGGCAGATCCGGATCCGGCGCGCTGCGTCGACATCTCGACCAAGGCGGCCATCCGCGAGATGATCAAGCCCGGCCTGCTGGGCGTCCTGACCCCGGTCGTCATCGGCTTCGCGATGGGCGCCGAGCCCCTCGGCGGCCTGCTGGCCGGTGTGACCGTCACCGGCGTCCTGATGGCGATCTTCATGTCGAACGCGGGCGGCGCCTGGGACAACGCGAAGAAGTCTTTCGAGGGCGGTGGTTTCAGGATGGCCGACGGTACCCTGCACGAGAAGGGCTCCGAGGCGCACAAGGCTGCCGTGACCGGCGACACCGTCGGCGACCCGTTCAAGGACACCGCCGGCCCGAGCCTGAATATCCTGGTCAAGCTGATGAGCGTCGTCGCGCTCGTCATCGCGCCGATGATCGCCGTCGATGCCGCCACCTCGGACATCGAAGCCCCCACCGCGCAGGTGGAGCAGGTCGAGGCCGAGGAGGCACCCGCCGGCGAGCTCGCGCTCGACGAAACCAACACGGAGCTTGATCGCTGAGGCGACAACGTCTAGACGCTAGCGCCTCACTCCTTGCTCGTCCCCCGGGCGGGCCATGCTCACAAGGAGACCCATGCCAGAAGCACGAGACTACGAGACCACCATCATCCTGCACCCGGAGACCGACGACGCCGGCAAGGCGAAGGTCACCGAGAGGATGAAGTCGATCATCGAAGAACAGTTCGGTGGTGAGATCCAGCGGGTGGACGATTGGGGTCGACGCGACCTCGCGTACCCGCTCCGCAAGTTCCGCCAGGGGATCTACGTCTACACGCGCTACTCGGCGCCTGGGGACACGGTCAGCGAGCTGGAGCGCATCCTCCGGATCACCGATCCGGTCATGAAGTACCTCACCGTCCGCCTCGAGCTGCTCGACGGCGCCGAGGAGCCGATCGGCCCGTCGAAGACGTTGGTGATGTCGGCCGAACCCGCGGAAGCGGCCCCTGCCGCCGCTCCCGCCGCGCCCGCCGAACCGAAGGCCGACGCCAAGAGCGACGCCAAGAGCGACGCCAAGAGCGACGCCAAGAGCGACGCCAAGAGCGACGCC
>CAZFPM010000253.1:0-6850 GCA_964520965.1 uncultured Myxococcales bacterium | reverse complement strand
AGAGCGACGCCAAGAGCGACGCCAAGAGCGACGCCAAGAGCGACGCCAAGAGCGATGCCAAGAGCGATGCCAAGAGCGATGCCAAGAGCGACGCCAAGAGCGACGCCAAGAGCGACGCCAAGAGCGACGCCTAGCCCCGAGTATCCGGAGCAAGCTCCGGGCGGAGGAATCTTATGGAAATCATCCTCACCGAAGACGTTCCGCACCTCGGGAACATGGGCGACGTCGTCACCGTCAAGCCGGGCTACGGACGCAACTACCTGATCCCGAAGGGGCTCGCGGTTCTGGCGACACGGTCGAACAAGAAGCAGTTCGAGCACGTCTTGCGTCAGATCGAGGACAAGCGGTTCAAGCTGCGGGCGTCGGCCGAAGAGAAGGCCGGTGCCATCGGCGAGATGTCGGTGACCATCGCCAAGAAGGTCGGCGACGAGGACCGCCTCTTCGGGTCCGTGACCAATCGCGACATCGAAGCCGCCCTGGCCGCTCTCGGAATCGAGATCGATCGGCGTCGGATCGTCATGAAGGAGCCCATCAAGACGCTCGGGATCTACGACGTTTCGGTGAAGCTCCACGCCGACGTCGAGGTCTCGGTCAAGGTCTGGGTCTGCGCCCTCTGACGAGCGCCGCCCTGGCGCCCGCAACCCGACCCGGCAGCGCCGATCGCGACGGTCGGGTCCACCTTGGCAACGAGGATCTCACCGTAGGGGCCTCGGCGCGCTCCGGGTCTCGGGCCGGCATGCGTCTGGTTCACGCGCCGATGTAGACACCGGTCGCGCCCGCGATCTCCGAATCCCGCGGCGATCTCGGCGCTCGTGGATCGCGACGGCGTGCTTGCCCGGCACGTGACCGGCGGCACACTGCCGGCACCTGCCTCGAAGGGGGTCGATGGGTGTCGACCGGACACAACTGATCGACGCGCTCCGCGGGCCCCGGGTCTCGGCCCGACGGGCCTTCGTCCTCTTGTGGACCTGGCTGGAGGGTCGCGGCGCGACGGACGCCGACGAATGGCTGATGGCGGAAGGGATCGCGACCCCCCACCGACACCCGGTCCCGGTGCGGGTGCCCGCAGGCCGGCCTGTGACCGCCCTCGTCGACTGGCTGGACGACGCGCAGACCGATGGGGAGCTCGACGGTCGAGCTGCGCTCTGCCTCGGCCACCTGTCGACGGTGATCAACCAGCGTCCGCTGCGCCCCGAGCGAGGCGTCGACGGTGAAGAACACGTCGTGGTCGAAACGCGTTACTGGCTGGTCCGCGAGGTCGTGGCGTCTGGAGCCGGAAAGTCAGCAAGGAGCCGCACGACAGCGCTCCCCGGCTGGCGGGGCTCCCAGAGCGGGAACGTCCGTCGATACGCGCCGAACTGGTTGGTCGTGCGCGCCCGGCCGCGAAATGACACCGAGGTCCGGCACCTCCCGGTCGAAGCGTGGTGCGGCCGGTCATCGGCAAAGGACCGGTTGCAGCGATGTCGAGAGGAGCGGCGCCTGAGAGTGCTGCTATACCCCTTTGGGCTGCCGCTCGACATGGCAGCTGACGTACGTTGGGAGACGGAGGCCGGAGCGGTGACTCACGCAGACGACCCCGAGCGTCGTTGGGCGCACGTCGAGTGCGCGGGATCGGAGTCGACGTGCCTCGGCGAGCTCGGCGTCGCGGTCGATGCCGCCGTAGAGCAGGCGATCGATGTCCTCGTCTTCCCCGAGCTCAGCTTCACGCCGAGCATGCTGCAGAGGCTGTGCGCCCACCTCGCAGCGGCACAGGGACGCGCGCCCGCGCTCACCATCGCCGGGCTCGCCCATGTGGCCGCACCGGGCGGCTCGCCGTTGTCGGTCAACGAGGCGGTGGTGCTCGACGGCCGGGGGCGGGAGCTTCACCGCCACCGCAAGCGATCGCCCGTAGGCCCGGAGCCTTTCGGGGAGCGGATCGAGCTTGGACGTGAGATCGCGGTGCTACAGTCTCCGATCGGCGGCCTGGTCGCGCCTATCTGCTACGACATCCTGAAGAGTGAGGATCGGCCGGTACTCAACGGCAGTGGCGCGGAGATCGTCCTGGTCCCCTCGCTGAGCCCGCAGACGACAGCCCACGAGCAGGCGGCGCGCATCGCTGCTGTCGACGGGCTCGCGTCGACCTTCGTCTGCAACCGCTGGTTCGCGTCCGACGGCGATTGGACCCCGGCGCGGGGGTCGTTCCTCCTCGTCCCGGGCGCCCCTCCGGCCCCGAGTCCAGACGGGGCAGGACCCGACGGCGACGCCGTCGAGCGCCCGGGGTGGCGTGCGCAGGCCGAGGGCGAGGCGCTGATCTTTGATCTGCGCGCTTTGTTCGATCTCCGGCAGATGAACGAGTAAGGTATTTGTCAGGAGTGGGATAAATGTCTGATGAATCCCTGACAGAACTGCTGGCCGACCCGACGTGGTGGATCGCGGCGCCAGCCGACGAGCTGAAGCTGCTCCTGGGCGCGGCGCTGGCCGCCGGCTCCCAGGGCATCGACGAGGTTGGGCACCTGCTCATCGACCGGGTGCTCGTGACCCTTCGCGGCGGCACGCGCGACGAGCTCCTGGACTTCACCGAGGTCGTCGGCGCCGCGCTCGACTCCGACGCTGGCGACGCGGCCCGCGCCAGCGCCCCCGCGGCCATCGCCGCGTGGACCGTCGTGCACGAGATCGCGTACTAGGCCATCGAGCAGCGTAATCCGGCCGGAGCGGCGATGGTGTTGCGCAGCCACGAGAAGTACGGTCTCAGGGTGCTCGCCGCCCTCGCCGACGCGCCGGAGGGGCGATTGCCGCGCGGCGAGCTGCGCAAGCGCGTGGGGATGCCGAAGCGATCGGACTCCATGCTCTCGCGCCTCCTCGGCGATTTCGAGGATCACTACCTCGTCGAACGCGAGCCGCACGGGCGCACCGTCGATGTCGTCCTCCTGCCCGATGGGCGCGCCCTCGTCGACGACCCCGCGCGCCGCGACGCCCTGGAGCGCCTGGCCGAGCTACTGGAACAGTGCATCGAGGGGCGCTGGGACGACGCGGCGCTCGCCGACGTGCTCGCCGTGCTCGGCGTCGGGGACTCCGCGCTCAAGGGCCGCCTCCGGACAGCGCTGTCCGGGATTGGGCGCGCGCTTCGGATCGATGACGCGGACCGTCGGGAATTGACGCGGGCGGCCGAGGAAGCGACCCGGGTCTTCGCCAACCGGGGGCTGTCGACCGAGCTCCTCCCGTGGTCGGGTCAGGCGGGCTCGGCGGGGGGCGGGAGCGGGCGATGATCGTCACGTTCTACTCGTTCAAGGGTGGCGTGGGTCGCACGCACTCGCTGCTCGAGGTTGCCGCGCGCCTCGCGCGGGACCACGGGCTCGACGTGCTCGTCTGGGACCTCGACCTCAAGGCGCCGGGGATGCAGATGACCCCCGATCTCGCGCCGCTGGCCGAGCGCGTCGAGTACGGCACGATCGACCTCCTGCTCGACTTCCAGCGGGGCGCCCTCGGCGGTGAGGGACGGAAGACCGGTGAGCGCTTCACCATCGAAGAGGGCGAGCACGAAGGGCGGAAGGCCTTTCCGAAGCTCGATCGCAAGCTCGGCGTGATCCCGAGCCGCGGCCGGAAGGCCGTCGTGGCGTTCTCGGACGACGAACTGCCGGCCGGGCTCGACGGCGCCCGTGGCCGCGTCGAATTCATCTTCCCCGGGCGCTACCCCGACGGGTACGCCCAGAAGTTCGGCGCGGTCCACTGGGACCTGATGTGGAGCCCGAAGGAGTCGTTGGGGCTCGGATTCCTCGGGCTGATCGCCGAGCGGCTCCAGGACGCTTACGACATCGTCTTGATCGATTCGCGCACGGGATACACACCGATGTCGGCGGCATGCACCCTGACGTTGCCCGACCTCGTCGTCCTCGTGTTCACCCTGAACCACCAGAACCTGAGCGGCGCGCAGCAGATCGTCAGCCGCCTCGAAGAGCTGAGGACGGACAGGCTGCTGGTCCTCAACATGGTCCCGGGCCTCGGCGACGAGCTCGTCGAGCCGCGCCGGACGGAGCTCGAGGAGCGGGGGCTCCGCGGGGCGTACGAGCTCCCACTCTGCCCCGAGCTGATCATCTCCGAGCGGGTGAGCGGCTTGGCTTCGCGCGCTTCGGCGGCCGAGGGCTCGGGCCCCGAGCGCGAGACGCCACCCGGCGAAGCGCACCGCCGTGAGGGCTACGACGCGTTGGCGACCGCTGTGGCGAAGGCCTTCGACGACAAGCGGCGCGGCGACGACGACGAGCGCGACGCGGAGCGGGAGCGCGCGCTTCGCGACGGCGACGCCCGCGAGCTCGAGCGGCTGCGGCGCGCGGGTATCTACGAGAAGGCCAGGCGCTTCGAGGAGCGGGTCGGGGACATCTACCGCCTCGATGCCTTCGAGGTGGTCGTCGACTACCGCAAGAACGACGACCAGTTCGACCTTCGTATCGAGCGCTCCCTCGGTACCTTCGGTCGCCAGTATGGCGTCGTGGAATGCAAGGACCGAGACACGCCAGTCAGCCGGCGCGAGGTCCGGGATTTCGCCGGCAAGGTCGAAGCGCTCGTGCGAGCGGAGTCGCTCCCCTACCAGGGCTTGATCGTGTCGCGGAGCGGTTTCTCCGGCAACGCCCACGAAGAGGCACGGCTGAAGCGCGTGCAGCTCTTCACTTACGATCGGCTGATCACCTCGCTCGTCGACTTCGAGCGCAACCTCGACGCCGCCAGCAGAGGCTTCCACGATAGCCCGATCGGTCGCCTCTACGTGGAGCAGGACGTAGTCTACGAGCACGAACTCCGCGAGCGCCCGGTGCCCGCACGCCCGCTCACCGAGGCCGTGCTGGAGTGGCTGGAGCTGCCCGGCCACCCGCTCCTGACGCTGCTCGGCGACTTCGGCGTGGGCAAGACGAGCTTCTGCCGGCGCATCGCGGCCGAGCTCGCCGACCGGTGGAGCGAGCGACCCGGGTCGTGCCGGCTGCCGGTCGTCGTCGACCTCGCGCGGGCCGGCTCCACGACCGTCAAGTTGGAGAACCTGCTCTCGAACCACTTCGAGCAGCTCGGCGTCGGCGCGGTCAACACCCGGGCCCTCGTCGAGCTGAATCGCCAGGGCTACCTGCTGCTGATCTTCGACGGTTTCGACGAGACGATCGCCTACGCCGAGCCCGACCGCCACGCCGGGAACCTGCAGGAGCTGCTCCGGGCGGCGGAGGGTCGCGCGAAGGTGATCGTCACCTGTCGCACCCACTTCTTCCGCGACAGA
Source organism: uncultured Myxococcales bacterium (assembly GCA_964520965.1). Lineage (GTDB taxonomy): Bacteria > Myxococcota_A > Bradymonadia > REDH01 > REDH01 > CAZFPM01. The sequence goes on along the minus strand of CAZFPM010000253.1, from coordinate 1,620 downwards.
CCGGAGGTCTTGCGACAGTTCGTCGGTGACGCCGCCGAGGTCTCGCCCGCCGCCGGCGCCACCCGCCTCTACGACCTGATCACGGAACGCCCCGGCACGCGCATCGGCTTCCTGAGAGAGTTCGGGAAGCCCCAGATCGAGGCGTTTCTGCAGCGCGCGGTGCCGCCACCCGCCGATTGGAGTGTGCTCGCCGAGCAGATCCGCGACACGCACGGGGTCGGGGAGCTCGCGCGGACGCCGTTCCTACTCGACCTCGTCGTGAGGACCCTGCCCGAGATGGCGTCTGGCTCCGGCGACGTTCAGCTCGCCGATCTCTACGAGGCGTACGCCCGACGCTGGTTCGAGCGCGACCTCCGAAAGCTCCGGAAGGCGCATGCGCTGAAGAACGACCTCGTCGAGTTCCTCGCGATCTCGATCTGGGGCGAGCCCGACGCGCGCTTGCACTACGGCCGGCTCTACGAGCGGGCGATCGTGTTCTTCGAAGATCACGGGGTCACGCCCCAGGGGGCCGATCGCGAGGCGATCGACCATGAGGTGCGAACGGCCCTCTTCCTGAACCGCTCCCCCGACGGATACTACCGGTTCCGCCACCGATCGTTCCTGGAGTTCTTCGTCGCCCGGCGCCTCCGCCGCGCACTTTCGGCTCTCGTGGGGATCGCCGCCCACGAAGGGGAGGCTGCGCCCGCATCGGGCGACGCCGCGGCGGCTAGCGACCCCGCTCTTGCGCTCGCCGAGGCGGCCGCGCTCCTGGACACCCGCCCGTTCAGCCGCGAAGTGCTCTACTTTCTGCATTTCTGGGAGACGCAGGCCGCCGCGATCCCAACTCTCGCCCGGCACGTGCTCGAGGCCGAATACCGCTCGCGGGTTTCGGAGAATGCCCTGCTCCTGCTCCACGCGCACGCCTGGTCTGCCTTCGGTCCCCTGCTCGGCTCGCGTCGGGCCCCGGCCGTGGACGAAGACTTCGGCGCCCACGCCGACGCGGTGCGGGAGCGGCTGCTCGGATGGCTCCCCGGGCGCGCGCGGCTGTCGGGGGCGCGGCTCGGCGGCCACAGCCTCGCGGCGCTGGCCCTCCGCAACGCCGACCTGTCCGGGGCGAGTTTGGCGCGCGCGCAGCTGCGCGGCGCCCGCCTCGAGGAGATCGACCTGTCGGGCGCCGACCTCAACGAGTGCGCGTTGGCCCACGCGACGCTCGAACGCGTGGACCTCGGCTCGGCCGTTGCACGAGACGCCGACCTGCGGGGGAGCACCTGGCGCGAGGTCGACGGCAGGCACCTCACCGCGCCCGGGGCGGACTTCTCCGATGCGACGCTCGACGCGGTGGACGTCACCGGGGCGGTGCTCGACCGGACGACGTGGCAGGGCGCGTCGCTCGTCGACGTTGAGGCGCGTGCGTCGCTGCGTGCGGCGACCTTCGTCGCGACCCGCCTCGAACGCGTCTCGTTCGACGGTGCGACGCTCGACGACGCCCGCTTCGCCCGCTGCGAGCCGCCGGCCCCGCCACTCGAGGACGCGGCATCGACCCGGCGGTGTGCGGTGCTTGACGTGAAGCCGTCGTCCGCGGCGCCAGCGTCCCGCCTGCCCACCCTCACATGGTTGCCCTTCGCGGGCGTTGCCGGCAAC
>CAZFPM010000252.1:2998-8467 GCA_964520965.1 uncultured Myxococcales bacterium | reverse complement strand
CGGTTGGCGCATATTGCGTCGCCGCTGACGACAGCTCCCGGATCGGATAGTGGAGATGCCATGACCGTCATGTCCGAAACGTTCACCGTCGCGACCCACGGCCGCGGGACCCACGAAATCACGGCCCATCTCCAGGACGTCGTGCGCGCCTCGGGAATCGCCAACGGGCTGTGCAACGTATTCGTGCACCACACGAGCGCGTCGCTGATCATCTGCGAGAACGCGGATCCCTCGGTGTTGCACGACCTCGAGACCTGGCTCGGTGGGGCCGTGGAGGACGGCGACGATCGGTTCACACACACGATGGAAGGCGCCGACGACATGTCCGCGCACGTCCGCTCGGTCTTGACCCAGTCGTCGATCGGGATCCCGATCGCCAACGGGCGTTGCGATCTCGGCACGTGGCAGGGCGTGTACGTCTTCGAGCACCGGATGTCGCCCCATCGACGCCGCGTCACCGTGACGGTCGTCGACTGAGGTCATCGGCGGCCACGGCTGCGTTGATCTTCTGTTGCCCGTCCGCCAGGGTGCCGCGACCCCGGAGCGCGCACGTCGGTCGTCGGCCCGGGGATCCCGCCGCCCACCTCAGCCCCGGTAGGAGCCCGATGATCGTCCGGAGAGTCTTGTTCGTGCCCCTGGCCCTGACCCTGGCCCTGGCCCTGGCGCTGTCCGCAGCCGCCTGCGGTGGAGGCCAGTCCGCACCGGAGCCTGTCGACACCGACGCCGCGACGCTCGTTGTCGACGCGGCGATCCCGGTGACTGTCCGCTTCTGCGTCGAGGCGGTCACCGAGTCGGACATGAGCGCAGCCGTGGAGAGTGGGTTCGTGCCCGCGCGTGACCCGTCCGACGCAGTCGTGTCGGTCGGTCCGATCGTGTCGGGGACGGTGGCGGAGACCGATCTCGACCGCGTCCGCGAGGCGGAGTGCGTCATCTACCTGGAGCGAGCCGACCGGCGGATCCTGATCGCCCCGGAGGTGCCGTGATGCGGTGGCCGATTCTCATCGTTGTCGCGCAGCTCGCGATGGCGTCCTCGGCAGCCGCCCAGGTGGAAGCGCCCGTCCTCGGTGGTCGGCTCCGCGCCGTCGTGGGGTCGGGCGGACAATTGGGGCCGCTCGCGCCCGTCCTCGACGGCACGGTCGGTGCGGAGGGCCTGGGGGTATCCATCAGGTTCGTCTCCGACGACATCGCCCGGTGGGCGCCCGAGGTGGAGAAGACGGGCGTCGTGCTGCACCACCGCGACGGAGAGCCGGTCTGCGTCGGTCGCGTTTGTGGCGCATACGCCCCCTTCGACTCGGTCGACGCGCTGGCGGCGGCGCCCGGGGTGGAGCGGGTCGAGGCCGGGTGGATCGCCCTACGGCGTCGCCCCCTCTTCCAGACGGTCGGCGAGGTCGGCGGGCGCCACGCCCACACCCGGGATGGCGGCGGCACGTTGACCGGGAGTGGCGTCACGATCGGCGATATCGACGAGCCGATCGACGTCTTCCATCCGGCGTTCCTGCGCGCTGACGGCGGATTCTTCGCGTGGATCGACGCCGATGGAGACGGTGTCTTCGGCACCGGTGACGCGGTCGATCGCGACCGGGATGGGGGAGCCGACGCCGACGAGCGGATTCGGGTGCTCGACAGCACACGTGTCTGGTTCGACCCGGTGCGGCGCTACGAGGAGAACCGCGATGGCGTGTTCCAGCCCGACCTCGACTGGGTCTACATCGACGGAAACGACAACGGGCATCGGGACTATGGCGTGGGCGCCGGCTACTTCGAGCGGGATCCGGGATATGGCGAACCGATCTTCCTCGCCGACGATGTCGACGAAGACGGGGTCCTCGACCCGGACGAGCGGTTGATCGAGCTGGAGAGCCCGAAGGTGTCCTCCCTGGTCTGGGGCGACGTGAGGTTCACCCGGGGGAGCGACCTGATCTACGCGGATACGCGGGAGGATCTGCGGAACGATGACGGGCCGCTCGTCTCCGGACACGGCACCGGCGTGGCGGGCGTCCTCGGCGCCGGCGCACCCGGCCGTAGCCGCCTGACGGGCGTCGCTCCGGATGCGGACCTGGTGTCGCTGGTCCAGATGGACGACGTGATTGGCGACCCGATGGTCACGGTGATGGACGCGGCCGAGTCTCTCGGCGTGGACGTCTTGCTCTACGAACTGGCGAGCTGGAACTTCGTGCCCCTCGACGGGAGCAGCAACGTCGAGGTCGCGATGAGCACGCTCCGTGCAGGCGGCATGGTGCAGGTGGCGGCGACGGGCAATCTCGCGAGCTCGGGCAAACACACGCGTCGGACGATCGACACCGCCGGGACCTCGATCGCGCTGGAGGTGCCGAGCCACGTTCTCGACCGCGTACCGGTCGGTGCGGTCCTTCTCTCTCTGCACTGGAATCGCGCCGAGGCCGGGCAGGCGCCGACGATGGAGTTGGTCGCCCCGGCCGGTGACCGCTTCGCGTTGGATGGGAGCGCGGCGACGGGAGCCCTTTGGCTCGGTGACCATGTCGTCCAGGAGATCCGCGACGTCACGCCCGGCGGCACGGAGACGGTCTTCGTCTACTTCGGGACCGAGGACGGCACGGGTTCGATGCGGCACGGCTCCTACCGCCTCGACGTCACCGCCGCAGCGGGCGCGTTCGACATGCACGTCTTCATCGACGACTTCTGGTCCAGCTGGGCACCTGGGGCGGGGGTCGGAGAGCCGGACCCCACGACCACGATGTGTTGGCCGTCGACGGGTGACGCTGCGTTCGCAGTCGGCGCCTACGGAGGGGTCCAGGACCAGCCGTGGGACGAGCCTGGGTCTCTCCGGGGCGAGCTGCGCCACTACAGCTCGCGGGGGCCGCGGATGGACGGTGCGCACGGGGTAGACATGGTGGCGCCGGACGATCCGCTGAGTCCGGTCCCGGGCGGTGACGTGGAGCCTGCCTCGTACGGCTGGTACGGCCGTTTCGGCGGGACCTCCGGGGCGGCGCCACACGTCGCCGGGGCCTTTGCGCTCCTGAAGCAAGCGAGGCCGAGCGCATCGGTAGCCGAGCTCGAGCAGGCGTTGATCGACGCAGCGCTCCAGGACCTGGCGACCGGCGACCTGCCAGACCCGGACATCGGATGGGGCAAGCTCCGCTTCTTCGACGCCATCGACCCGGCGTTACGCGAAGACAACGCACCGCCGGAGCTCGGTCTCGCGGTCGTCGAATCGAACGCCGTCATGATCGATGCGCGCGGAACCACCGATGCGGAGGGCGACGAGGTCGTCTACGTCGTCGACCTGGACTACGACGGCGATCCGGATCTCGGGCCGACCTCCGACCCGCTCCTCGTGCTCGACGCCCCGCTGGGCGAGTACCTCGCCGTCGTCTACGGGTTCGACGGACGCGGAGGCCGCGACGGCCAGGTCGTGCACGGTGTCGTGACCGACGTGCCCGCGGAGTTCGGCGAGGGCCCGGAACCGACTCCCGACACCGGCGCCGATGCGGGCTCCGACCTGGCCGACGCGGGCAACCCTCGGCCCGACGCGGGTGCAACGACGCCGGGAACCTCGCGGAAGCGCGGGTGCGGCGTCAGCGGCCGCCAGCCTCCGCGAGCGAGCTGGCTGCTCGCCGGCATGGTCGCCGTCGTCCGTCGCCGTCGTCGCCGCGGGATCACGCTGGCCCGCTGAACGACCGCTACGACGGTGCTTTTCGGAATCCGACGGCGGGCTGGCCACCAAACCCGCTCGGGAACGCTTCCACGTCTTCGAAGCCGAGCGGTTCGTCGCGGCCGTCGACGGCCGGTAGACCGTCCCGAAGAGCCAATCCCACGCAGCGAGACTGATTCCGAAGTTCGCGCCGGAGGGACGAGGCATCTCTTTGGCGTGGTGCCAGATGTGCATCTGGGGCGAGCTCGCCAGGTATCGGAGGGGTCCGAGCACCGGTCGGGAGTTGGCGCGGTTGCTGTGCCCGAAGGCGGTGGCGCCGAGGTGGACGACGAAGAAATCCTGGATGCCGAAGCCGAGCATCGCCAGGAGGATGTACTCGATGGCCCGGTAGACGACGGTCTCCGTCGGGTGGAATCGCAGGTGCGCAGCGAACCGCAAACGCGCGTACCCCGTGAGGGAGTCGGCGAAGACCTGGACGTATCGAATCATCCGGGTGTCCGGACCGCCGCCAGCTCGCGTCTCGACAGTTTGCCGTTTCGCCCCCGCGGCAGCGCGTCGGTGAACACGACCGCGCGCGGCCGCTTGTAGTCTGCGATCCGGGTCTCGCACCACGCGAGGAGCTCGCCCTCCGTCACCCGACCGCCATCGGTCACGACGTAGGCGCAGATCACGGAGACGTCTTGGCGGACCTGCCGTTCGGCGACGGCGCACTCGACGACCCGGGGGTGCGATCGGACGACCGGCTCGACCTCGAGCGGCGACACCCGGTGCCCGAACGCGTTCATCAGGTCGTCGTTGCGACCGTGGAACCACACGTACCCGTCGTAATCGACCTCCGCGAGATCGCCGCCGACGAACCAATCCCCGCGGAACACCGCGGTTTCCTCGTCGTCGCGCTTCCAATAGCCGAGCATCAACCCGGGGTCCGAGCGGTGGACTGCGAGCAGGCCCGTCTCCCCGCTCGGCAGGGGTTGGTCGCCGCCGTCGACCCGGAGGACGGCTACGCGCCGACCCTGCTGCGGCCGTCCCGGCGAGCCCGGGCGGGTCGGGGTGTCGGGCCCCGAGCTGACGTACGTCGAGATCTCGCTCATGCCGAGCGCTTCGTAGAGCGGCTTGCCCGTGATCTCGGTCCAGCCGTCGAGCACCGGGCCGGGCAGCGGCTCGCCGGCCGTCAATCCGTGCCGCAGCGTCGCGAAAGCGTCGTGCACGTCTTCGCCGTACTTCAGGATCTGGCGATACACCGTCGGGACCGCCGCGAAGACGGTCGCCCGGTGCTCGCGGCACAGGCGCGGCCACACCGCCGGCTCGTGCTCTCCGGACCAGAGGACCGCGGTCGCCCCGACCGAGAGGGTGTCGATCAGGGCGATGCCGAGCGCGTAGGTCCAGTTCAGCCGTCCGGCATGCAAGACGACATCGTCCGGTCCGATGCCGGTCCATCCCGCGCGCATCGGGCGACGGCCCCACGCAGCGCGGTGTGCGTGAAGCACGCCCTTGGGTCGGCCCGTCGTTCCGGACGTGTACACGAGGAAGGCCGGGTCGTCGGCCGCCGTAGACGCGTAGCCCAGGGGCTTGTCCGACGCCTGGCCGATCGCGGCTGCCACGGTGCCGTCGACGAACGTCGCGTGCGGGGCGTGCGTGTCGGGCGCCCTACACCACGGCTCCTTTACGATGATGCGAGCGCCGGAGTCGACGGCCAACACGCCGGCCTCGCGTGGAGTCAGGCGGTCGGTCGAGGGCACCGCGACCAATCCCGCGGCGATCGCCCCGAGCAGGTTCACCGCGTAGGCGTCGTTGCTCGGGAGTCGCAGCATCACGCGGTCGCCGACGTCGAGCCCGAG
>CAZFPM010000252.1:0-2988 GCA_964520965.1 uncultured Myxococcales bacterium | reverse complement strand
CCAACTCGCCGAAGCTCAGACTCCGCTCCCCCTCGGCGTCCGCGATGACGAGTGCGGGTTTGTCCGGGTGGCCGTCGGCGCCGCTCGAGAGGCAGTACGCGGCGAGGTTGAAACGTTCGGGGACAGTGTCCATGTTGCGGGGCGTCGTGGTCGGGCGGTCGGAGCGTCTCGGACTACCGGTCACTGCGCGGCCTGTTCTACCCGCAGGCCCCCCCCCAACACCAGACCGACACGCCGCCGCTCGGACGACAGAACGCTCCGTCGGCGGCTGCGCCTGTCGAATATCGGTGTCTTGGGGGCGATCACACCGCTGGGATGTCTCGCCTCGATCGCCGGTTGGGCATCGCTCTGGTTCGTGGTTCCATCCGGATGACGCATTGCGCGTTGCCTCGGGCGCCTGCGTTCCTAGGATTCGGGGCTGACGCGTCCCCTCTTCGACGCGAATGCGTGATGCGCTAATCTCGGCCACGCCGATGCACCCCGACCGAGATTCGATGGGCGAGCAGGACACCAATCAAAAGGGCAAGGGCCAGACCGCTCTCAAGACCCGCCAGCGGACCAAGAAGCCCCGCTTGTACAAGGTCTTGCTCCACAACGACGACTACACCACGCAGGAGTTCGTCGTCGAAGTGTTGATGCGCTTTTTTCAGAAAGACCGGATCACGGCGACGAAGCTGATGCTCGACGTCCACATGAAGGGGCACGGCATCGCCGGCGCGTATCCCTACGACGTGGCGGAGTCGAAGATCGAGAAGGTGACCCGCGTTGCCCGGGCCACCGGCCACCCCCTGCTATTGACGATGGAGCCCGAGTGAGGGTCCGCACGTCTCCGTGGATGTTCCCACGCAGGCGTGACCTTGCCGACGGGTCGTGTGGAGGACCCCGCCATGATGCTCTCCGAAGAAGTTCAGATCGCGATCAACCTTGCGCTGATCGAAGCGCGAAACCGCCGCCATGAGTTCGCTGGCGTCGAACACCTGCTTCTCGCGCTCTTGCTCGATGACGAGACCCGCCGGCTGATCCTGCGCGCGGGCGCCGACCCCGACCAGATCAAGAACGCGCTCTCCGAGTTCCTGACCGAGGGCATCGAGGCGATCTCCCCGGACCTCTACGACGACCCCGAGCCGTCGATGGGTTTCCGGCGCGTGATCGCCCGCGCGGCCGGGCACGTGCAAGGGGCCGGGAAGGAGACGGTCAAAGGGGAGAACCTGCTCGTCGCGATGTTCTCCGAGCCGGAGTCCAATGCCGTCTACCTGCTCGAGAAGCATGGCGTCACGCGCCTGAAGTTGGTGTCCGAGATCAGCCACGGAGGCAGTCGGAGGCGCCCGGAGTTGCTGGCGCCCGACAGCCGCCCGGGACCCGCCGCCGACGACGACGACGAGCAGAACCTCGCCGACGATCCGCTCGCCGCCTACACCAGTGACCTCAACGCCCTCGCCGAACAGGGCAAGATCGATACCCTCGTCGGGCGGGGCGAGGAGATCGAACGCACGATCCGCGTGCTCGCCCGCCGACGGAAGAACAACCCGATCTACGTCGGCGACTCCGGTGTCGGAAAGACCGCGCTCGCCGAAGGACTCGCGCTGAAGATCGTTCGTGGCGAGGTCCCCGAAGCGCTCGAGAACGCGCGCATCTTCTGCCTCGACATGGGATCGCTGATCGCCGGCACCCGATACCGGGGCGACTTCGAGGAGCGACTCAAAGCCGTCGTCAAGGCGATCGAGGATGTCGAGGGCGCCATCCTCTTCATCGACGAGCTGCACACGATCATCGGTGCCGGGTCTGTCTCGGGCGGCGCGATGGATGCGTCGAACCTGCTGAAACCCTCGCTCGCTTCGGGCCGCATCCGCGTCATCGGGTCGACGACGTTCAGGGACTACCGCCAGTACATCGAGAAAGACCGTGCGTTGCTGCGACGCTTCCAGAAGATCGACGTGGACGAGCCCTCGATCGGCGACTCGATCGAGATCCTCAGGGGGCTGCGTCCCGTCTACGCCGAGTTCCACGGAGTCGAGTACACCGACGATGCGCTCGAAGACGCCGTCAACCTCTCCGCCAAGCACCTCCACGACCGGCGCCTACCGGACAAGGCGATCGACCTCATCGACGAGGCCGGCGCGCTCGTGAAGTTGGACCCGGAGGCAGAGAAGGTCGTCGGCAGCTCGCAGATCCAGGAGATCGTGTCGCGGATCGCCAAGATCCCGAACCAGGAGATCACCCTCAGCGACCGAGACCGTCTCAAGGGGCTCGAGGCCGACCTGACGGCCGTCGTCTACGGCCAGGACGCCGCGATCGACCAGGTCGTGTCCGCGGTCAAGATGTCGCGAGCCGGCCTCGGATATCCCGACCGTCCGATGGGCTCGTTCATCTTCACCGGACCGACCGGTGTCGGAAAGACCGAGGTCGCTCGTCAGCTCGCGATCACCCTCGGTGTCGAGCTCGTGCGCATCGACATGAGCGAGTACATGGAGCGCCACGCCGTCAGTCGGCTGATCGGCGCCCCCCCGGGGTACGTCGGATTCGAGCAGGGAGGAATCCTCACCGACGCAGTGACCCAGAATCCGCACTGCGTCGTGCTGCTCGACGAGATCGAGAAGGCGCACCCGGACGTCTTCAACATCCTCCTGCAGGTCATGGACCACGGAAAGCTGGCCGACAAGCAGGGCCGCACCGCGGACTTCCGGAACTGCATTCTCATCATGACGTCGAATGTCGGCGCCCGCGACCTGCAACAGTCCCCGATCGGCTTCAGTCAGGATGTTCGACTCGGCAGCGACGAGCGCGAGTTCAAGCGGGTGTTCAGTCCCGAGTTCCGCAATCGGCTCGATGCCCGGGTTCGCTTCGATGCCCTCCATCCTGAGGTCATGGAGCGGATCGTCGAGAAGTTCATCGGCCAGCTCGAAGGCCAACTGGCGGAGAAGAACGTCCGCATCCGTCTCACCGACCCAGCTCGCGCCTGGCTCGCTCAGGCCGGGTTCGACCCGACGC
>CAZFPM010000251.1:0-8478 GCA_964520965.1 uncultured Myxococcales bacterium | reverse complement strand
AAAGACCGCATTGTATCGGGTGGGGCGTGCGGGTCAACGCGACGGCCAGCGGCGCGGGATCAGCGGCCGTCGGCCTCCGACGCCGCTCGAAGTCCAGGAACCGCGCCGACGCCCGGTGGTCAATCGGGCGGGGGCGTGAGCGGACGGTCGGTGTACGGGAGCGGAGATACGCTCGGGTGGCTCTCGACCGCGAGGGGTGATTCGGAGAGGTTGATCAGCGTCTCGCCTGTTTCGAGGTCGATCACCACCACGTCCTTGACCCCATCGACGCGGCGCTCGCACACCGCTCGGTCCGTCGCTCCGAAGTACTCGCACGCGGCCACGTCGTCGGACGTGGGCTCGTGGACATCGACCTCGACGCCGAACGCCAGCGCCCCTTCCGGCGGGTCCGGGTTGATCCCGCGGCGCACCTGCCGGTGGCGGCCCTCGACAGTGCTGAAGTACATGATCTCATTGCCATCGGCGCGGACGGCGACGCCGCCGAGCGGATTGGCGCCCGACGTGACCCGTTCGGCGCCAGAGCCGTCGTCGTTCATCATCCACACATCGGACAAGCCTTCGGACGTGCTCGGCGAGCCCGTGATGTAGAAGAGCCGAGTGCCATCGGCCGACCACGAGGGAGCCGACACGAAGCGGGATTCGGCGTCGCGGTCCGTGAGGTATGTGATCGGCGCGGCGACACCGGAGTCGAGGTCCAACACGAAGATGTTGAACACGTACACTGTAGGCGGGAGCTTCGCGCGGAACGCGACTCGGGTCCCGTCTGGAGACCAATCGGGGAATGTGATCGCGAAGAACGGGGCCGCGCCGAGCAGATCTTCGTGGGTTCCGTCGGCGAGCGTGAAGATCCTGAGCACGGCACCGGAGAGGTCGTTGTAGCCGTACACGACCCGAGTTCCGTCGGGGGAGAAGTCGGGGCCGGACGCGAGCCCGAACGGGAGCTCTTCGCCTGGCAGCTGGTAGGGGCCGAGAGCGCGATCACTCGAGACGACGTGGGCGCGGCCCGTACGGGTGACGCCGTATGCGACCCACCCTTCGTACGGCACGTCCGAGCGGAACCCCGACACGGCTGCCGACGTCACGGGGTCTGCGCCGTCCGCCGTCAGCTGGACCCGGTACCACCGAACCGTTCCGTCCGCCGGAGCGTCGGCGTCTTCGTGTGTCGATGCGGTGGCGTCCGGCAACGCTGCGAACGCGCCGAACTCGCTCTCGGCCCACTCCCACGCGTAGCCGACCGTGCCGCCGGCGCGACGGCCGGAGGTGAGGCCCGATGCCGCGCCGGGCCCGCTCGGATTCGACGCCCTCACGCGGTAGGTGACCTCAGGTCCGTCGTGCACGACGGCGCCCGTGCACGATAGCAGCACGTGGTCCACCGAGGTGCCTTGCGAGGCCGTGAGCCCATCTCCCTCGCACGGGGTGATCGTCGGCGGCGGTGCACCGGTGTCCGTGTAGACGGTCTCGGCGCCCATGTCGGTCCACACGCCGGAGCCCCCGACCTCGATTTCGTAGAGGGTTGCGCCGACGACGGCGCTCCACGTGACCTCGACAGCACCTGGCAGCGTCGTCGTCGCGGATACGTCGGTCGGTGCCAGCGGCGGCGGGAGGCAGACGCGCCCGCCGTCGAACAAGCACTCGATCCCGCCATCGGCACACCTCCACGACGCCCATGATCCGCACCGCTCGTCGGGAGCGCCCGGCAGCTCGACACACCCCCCGCACGCGTTGCGGCCCGAGACTCCAGGATCGCCGTCGCAGTAGATCTCTCCGGCTTCGCCGCACGCGACGACTCCGAGACCGCAGACTCCGCACGGGAAGCCCGGGGCGCCTCCGACGGGCTCACATCCCCCGCAGGCATCGAAAGCGGCCGCCCCGCGGTCCCCGTCGCACACGACGGAGTCGACGGTGTCGCAAACGTAACTCCCCGTGTCGCACGCGCCGCAGGCAAGTCCGGGGAGGGCGACCAGCGTTTCGGTGCCTCCGCAGGCGTTCCGCTCCTCGACCGACTCCACACAGATGGTGGCGTCGCGGCTCTCGCATAGGCGCATCCCGGCGACACCGCACCGCACCCCCGGTGGGTCGGCTAGAGGGCTGCACCCCCCACAGGTGTTGGTCGCGGGCCCGTCGCACGCGACATCGTCGCCCGATTCGTCGCACACGAAGACCCCGCGGGAGTCGCAGCCGCAGGGGGCTCTCGGCTCGGCGTTCAGGGTATCACACCCCCCGCACGCGTTGGTGCCCGGGCCTTCGCACCAGCCGGCCCCCTCGATGCGATCACAGGCCACACGCCCGGCACCGCACTCGGCGTCACAAGGCTGTCCCGGCGACACCTCCTCGCCGTCGATTTCGAGGACTCCCGTACCGCCGCAGGCATTTCCGGGTGCGGGGTTTCGACACCCGACACCGCCTTCCGGCGTGCAGGTCCAAATCGAATCCGGCGCCTCTGCGTCGCACGGCGCTCCGGGCGCGCCGTCGAGGTAGCCGCAGTCGCCGCAGACGTTCCGGAATCCGGCGCCGTGGCAGATCAACGTATCGCCGTCGCATCGCAACACCCCTTCGTCGCACGGCCCGCAAGGGTCTCCGGGGAGACCGCCGGAATACCCACATCCGCCGCACGCGTTCGGCGCTGCCGTCCGGCGCACCGGACCGCCTCGGGCCCGTTGCATGCGTACGTGCCTCCGCATCCGCATCTGTCCCCGGGAGTCACCGGTACGCCGTCGTCGGCAAGTGGGAGCACGCCGCCGCAGGCGTTCGGTCCTTCGAACCCGTCGAGACCGTCGGCCGTCGCGTCCCCCGGGGCTCCATCCGCTCCGGGCGAACCATCGGCGTCGGAATCCCGGTCGGCGGCGTCGGCAACTTCGCTTCCACCGCCGTCGCGTGCCACGCAACTGCCGGAGACGCACGATTCTCCGTTGGCGCACTCGTCGTCCTCGATGCACGCCCGGTACACCGCCGGTCCGTCGGCGCACCCGAACAGGCTGAGCGATACCACCAACATCGACCAACGGATCCGATCCGGGGCCTCGACCATCACCCACCTCGACTTCCGTCGGCGGGACGACCGCCGCGCCGGGTTGTTGCGAGACACCATCATGGCGCCGTGCACTGGTACACGGCGTCATCCCCTTCGCGGCAGGCGCCGGAAACGCAGTCCATGTCGACGAGGCATTCCGCACCCTCGGGGTACTCCCGCAAGCGGTCATCGACCCGGCCGTCGCAGTTGTCGTCGACGCCGTTGTCGAACTCTGGCACGCGCCCCACGACGCGGCCCCGGAAGAAGAACCCGCCGCCGCTGTTCCGGAACGTCCACACCGCCGCCCGCCCGACTCCCGGACCGAGATCTCCGTGGTAGAAAGCTCCCCCCGCGAGGTCCGTCGGCTTGCCGGGGCCGTCCTCGAACTCGCTCAGGTCGGCTCCGTTTCCGAGCGGACTCATGTAGCCGGAGTGGTCGACCGGTTCGACGTACACGATCTCTGCGAACACATCGTGGAGCATCGTCGTGAAGGACGACCGCACGCGGATCGTCACGCAGAGCATCCCCAGCACAGAGTAGGGGAACCCGGAGTAACCGCACTGCGTTGGGGTTACGCCCATCGAGTCCGACACGGTCTCGAGGGAGACTGTGTCGTCCGGTCCCAACGCGACCCTAAACTCGCAGTAGAGGGGCTGCGAGAGCGTGCGCATTCGCGACTGTTGCCGTGAAGAGGCCGCGGGTGGGACTTCCGGAGCCGAGGTGCGCAGATCGAGCGTGCCGGTCGCGGCATCGAATCGTCCGGTGAACTCGGCGAGGGCTACGAAGCTCTCCCCGGTCGACGCGACACCGCCAGGCGAGCTCGTCGCGGGGTCGACCGCCCCGCCGGGGGCCGGTTCCAGTTCGGCGCCGCACGTGATCGTGAAAGCCGCGAGAGCGGAACACACCAGCAATCGAGGATTCGGCAGATTCACGACGAGACTCCTTCCCGGGTTGCCTCCGTCCGACACCGCGCCGGCAATGTCACCGGCGTGTCGACGTTCGCGGAGTCTACGTGAGCGTCGACGTTGCCGCGACTCGCGCCGCCACCCGCCACCCCTCCGCCGACCTTGCCGACAGTGGCCCGGAGCCCCAAGCTTGGGCACCCGTCCAGGCCCGCCAGGCCGGTCCCCCAAGACACGCCCGATGTCCCGACCCAAGCTCAGTTACTTCGATGTTCCCCGCGGCCGCGGCGAGGTCTGCCGGCTCGCCCTCTGCGTGGCCGATGCCGACTACGAGGCGGACGGCGTGCGAGGCATCGCCTGGCCCGATCTCAAGGAGGGGACCCCCTACGGCCAGCTCCCGATCTACCAGGTCGATGGACAGCCCCCGATCGGGCGGGAGAACGCTATCCTCGCGCTCATCGGCCGCCAGCACGGCCTGCACCCGACCGACCCCTGGGAGGCAGCGCGCCACGAGGCGTTGATGGACGCGATCGACGAGGTGAACGTGGAGATCGAGGTCATCCATCGCCTCCACGGGGACGGCGAGCGGCAGCGGATTCGAGAAGAACTGGCCCAGGGACCCCTGCCGGCCTGGTTCGACCGCTTCGAGCGTCAGGTGCGCGGACCCTTCGTCGGCGGTGACGCGATGCAGGTCGCGGATCTGAAGCTCTTCGTATTGATCGACATCCTGCGATCCGGCCACGTGGGGCCGATGCCGTCCACGCTCTTCGTCGGGTACGATCGGTTGCTGGCGCTCCACGAAGCGGTGGGCGCGCACCCGGACGTCGAGGACTGGTACCTGGACCAGTAATACCAGGGATCAACGGCTCTCTCGTATCGACGGCGCCTCGACGTGTGTCAGGCGAGACGACGGGTGCGCACGGTCGGGTGCGCGCAGCGCGCGAGCCGGATAGGATGGCGCACCTCGCCACCCGATCCGCCCCCGATGCTTCGATGAACGAACTCCGCCGCGTCCTCGCTCTTCCGGGCGTCGCGCTGATGCTGATGCTCGCCGCATGCGACCCGAGCGATGGCGCCGCTGCGGCGGACGCCACCGGGTCCGCCGACGGATCCGGCGGAGACGCCGACGTCAGCGCCTCGGATGCTGACGCGTTGTCCCGCGACGGAGGTAACGCGGACGACGCCGACGCCGCAGAACCAGGTGATTCCACGGTCGACCTCGAACGCTACTGCGACGGCCGCCACGTCGAGATCGAGGCCCGAATCGACGCGGTGCTCGCCGAGCTCACGCTGGAGCAGAAGGCGTCGCTGATGCACGGGTTGTCGCCGATCCCGACAGATGGAACCTGGGGCACCGGCAGCGTCGAGGAGCTCGACATCCCCGGATTCCACATGCTCGACGGGCCGCGCGGGTTGAACCGTTTCTCCGGCCTCGCCGGCACCGCCTTCCCGGTGTCGATCGCGCGAGGAGCGACGTGGAATCCCGAGCTGGAACGCGAGATCGGGCGCACGATCGGCGCCGAGCTCCGGCTCGTCGGCGCCGACACCGTGCTCGCACCGACCGTCAACATCCTCCGCCACCCGCGCTGGGGCCGGGCGCAGGAGACCTACGGCGAGGACCCCCTCCACGTCGGCGTGATGGGCCGCGCGTTCGTCGAGGGCGCCCAGACTCACGTGATGGCCGTCGTGAAGCACTACGCGGCGAACAGCATCGAGGACACCCGCCTCGAGGTGAACGTGACGGTCGACGAGCGCACGCTCCGGGAGATCTATCTGCCTCACTTCCGCACCATCGTGCAGGACGCCGGTGTCGCCGGGGTGATGACGGCCTACAATCAGGTCAACGGTGATTGGAGCTCCGAGAGCGTTCACCTGGTCGCCGAGATTCTGCGCGAGGAGTGGGGATTCGCCGGCTACACCGTGTCCGATTTCATCTGGGGCATGCACGACACGGCGCGCTCGCTCGCCGCCGGCCTCGACGTCGAGATGCAGTACCCCCAATTCTACGGCGCGCCGGTCGTTGCGGGCGTGCGCGACGGAACGTTGGACGAAGCGCTCGTCGATGCGTCCGTGCGGCGAATCCTGCGCGGCCAGTGGTGCTGGCGCGAGCGATTGCTCGAATCGACTCTCTCCGAGCGGGAGAGCGAAGAGGCGCTGGCCCTGGCTCAAGAGGCCGCCCGCCGCGGCATGGTGTTGCTGGAGAACCGTTCCGGGGCCCTGCCGATCGACCGCGCGGAGGCGCCGAGGGTCGCCGTCGTCGGATCCCTGGCCGACGCGGAGAACACCGGAGACCAGGGCAGCAGCGACGTCAGGTCGTCCGATGTCGTCACGCCGATCGAGGGGCTCCTGGCGGCGGCCGGCTCCGCCGACATGGTGCACGTGTCCGGCGACCTGGTCGACGAGGAGTCCCGCGCGGCGGTCGCCGCTGCCGACGTGGTCGTCGCCGTCGTCGGGTACTCGGAGGACGAGGAGGGCGAGGGGCAGGTCGCGGCGGGCGACCGGAATTCGCTCGCGCTGCCCGACGACGACCTGGCGCTCCTGGCCGAGGTGACCGCGCTTCACGACCGTGTGGTCGCCGTCGTCGTCGGCGGTTCATCGTTCGTCACCGAGGGTTGGGGCGACGAGATCGAGGCGCTGGTCGTCGCCTGGTACGCCGGTGCGCGCGGCGGGGCTGCGCTGGCCGAGCTCCTGTTCGGTGACGCCAACTTCACCGGCCGGCTGCCGATCACCTTCGCCGTTCGGGATGACGACCACCCGCTCTTCGACAACGTCTCGCACGAGGTCGAATACGGCTATTTCCACGGCTATCGCCACCTGCAGCGCGAGGCGGTGCCGCCGCTCTACCCCTTCGGGTACGGCCTGAGTTACACCGCCTTCTCCTGGTCTGACGCCGAGATGCAGCGGGAGGGTGAGTCCCTGACCGTGAGCGTCGAGGTCACGAACGTCGGCGATGTCGCGGGCACCGAGACGGTCGGGGTGTACGTGGGCTCTCCCGACGGCGGCTTCCCGCGCGCGCCGCGGGATCTCCGCGGGTTCGGGCAGGTCACCCTCGAACCCGGCGTCTCGGCCACGGTGTCGATCGCGGTCCCCACGCAATCCCTCCGACGTTTCGACGAGGCCACGGCCGCCTGGGTGCTCGAGCCGGGTGAATACGCGATCGATGTCGGCCCCAACGTCGAGGACCTGTCGCCGGCCGGGACGCTGACGCTCCCCTGATCGCCTATCGCCCGCCGCCGCCCGCCCCGGTGCTCTCTCGCCCTCTCTCGCCGGGCCGTCGGTTGCAGGCGAATACGATGCGCTTCGGCTTGTGCGACGCCACGTCGCTCATTACAACTGTCGGCACTTCCGTGATCGTCGACCACGCTGGGCAACCGCAGTCGGTGAGGCTATCGAGCCGGAGGAGCGCACTTCCGTTTGCGCGGGTCGATGTCGGAAGTCGGATTGCGATCGAGCCGAACGGACACCCCATGGTAGAGCGAGCATGATTTCAGGAAGACGAAAGTGGTGGCTGATCGGGGGTGGCGCGGCTCTGGTGTGCGCCTTGATCGTGGCGCTGCTCCCGGGCGAACCGGAGTGGGAAGACGACATCGATCGCTCGCCCCGGCTGGTCGTCTTCGACGTCTGGGTGTCCTCTCTCGGCGACGATGGGGTCTGGTCGAAGCCGGAGATGGCCATCGAAGGGTGGGCGCTCGACAAGGTGTGGGGCTATCACGGCGGGCGGATCTTCGTGCGGGCCGATCCCGAGTCGACGGACACCCTCAATCCGTTGGGCCCGCCTCCGCCGGAAGACCGGGCCATGATGGAGAGCCTGTTCGAGATGATCGCCCCGACGGCGATGCACCAGAGTGGCGACATGCACGCGCCGCTCAACGTGGTGCAGGGCGTCGACGGGGTGCTCACGGCGTACTTCCCCTCGTCACGTCTCGAAGGTCTGGGCGGCGACGATCTCTTCTCCAGCCGCCACGTCGATGGCGCCTGGTCCACGCCGGTCAACCTCGGGGAGCCGATCAACACCCCCGAAGACGAGATGGATGCCGTGTTCACGAGCGACGGGCGCTCCTTCTACTTCTCGTCATCGCGCGACAGCGAACACGAGAACCTCTACGTGAGCCGGTGGAGCGACGACGATGGAGGCTGGTCCGCGCCCGAGCTCGAGCCCGCGCTGAACCGGCCCGGCGCCGACGGGTTCGTGTGGCACCTCACCGCCGACGACGCGACCCTCTTCGTCGGCGAAGCCGCCGACCTGGACGAGGGGATGCCGGGCGCCGACGTCTACGGGGCTACGACGAACATCTACGTCGCCGAGCGTGGCGCGGACGGTCGCTTCGGCGCGCCGCGGTCGATATCGGACGCGATCAACGCGGCTATCTACGACGATTTCCTGCACCTCACTCCCGACGGGCGCCAGCTCTTCTTCGTCTCGTCGAGGGGCGCCGAGCAGCGCGAGGGATCCGGGGAGCCGCAATCCGCGGAGGGATCAGGGCCGCTCTGAACGGCCAGGATTCCCACTAAGCACCGATTTTCGCGCGCGTTTAACCGTCACCCAGACCTAACATCCTGGGGTGC
>CAZFPM010000250.1:0-8483 GCA_964520965.1 uncultured Myxococcales bacterium | reverse complement strand
CACGTGCCGTTGGCGAACGACACGTTGACCAGCGGTCGCGCTTCGTACTCGGGGAAGTCGACGGTGCCGTGGCGGCCCACGTCATCCCTGTACGGGTTCTTCCACACGATGTCCGGCTGCGTGACCTTGATGAGCTTCCACGTGCCGAACTTGTCGCGCAGCGTCTCCTTCGGGTGGTCGACGATGAGGGACATCGCGACGACGATGTTGTGGCGCTTGGCGTTGAGACAGGTGCGCTCGATCTGCTCGACCGTCACTTGCTTGTTGTAGTGGTCGAGCATGCGTTGGCTACCGCTCTCGGCGCCGACGTAGATGCCCCGGCAGCCCGCCCGCGCCATCAGCGCGACGAAGTCCTCCTCCGCGCCGGCGTCGACGCGGGTCTCGCAAGCCCACACGATCTTGATGTCGCGCTCCAGCAGTAGCTCGCAGATCTCCCGGACCCGTTGCTTGTTGGCGGTGAAGATGTCTTCGCGGAAGTACACCCCCGCCATGTCGTACTTGCGCTTCAAGAACGCGATCTGATCCACGACGTACTCGGCGCTCTGAGAGCGCCAGAGCGTGCCCCAGATGTCCCGCACGCTGCAGAAGGAGCACGTGAAGGGGCAGCTTCGAGACGTGTTCATCAAGAATATCGGCTCGTGCTTCGTGAACGGGATATTCCACGTGTAATCGCGCTTCCGGTCGAGGAAGATCTCGTAGTCGGGGAACGGCAGCTCATCGAGGTCGTTGACCCGCTGCGTTCGCACCATGGTGCCGCGCTCGAATTTGCCCTCCACCAGGCCGACGATCAGACGCTCCGCCTCGCCCTGGACGACGTAGTCGACGCGCGGCGGTACCGTCGTCGGGAACGCGGTCGTGTGCGGGCCACCGAACGCGATCGGGCCGTCGTACTCGCCGAGGAGATCGAGGACGGTCAGGGCATCTTCGTAGCAGGGCGTCGACGTGTAAACCCCCACGAAGTCGTACGCGCTCACGTCGTCGACCCACGCGCCACGGTCTGCGAACCGATCGCAGAGCTCCACCGAATGGCCGGCTTGCTTCATCACCGCCGATAGGTACCCGAGGCCGATCGGAAAACGGCGCTCCGACGTGTTGAAGTTGGCGTTGGAGTTGCCGTTGTTGACGAGAAGAACATTCACGAGCGGCCGGGTCAGGCGTGAAGAAGCGTGGTTGCGGCACAGTAGGACGCGCGGTGCGACCGTCAAGGGCGCCGCGACTTGGGGCGCGACGGGCTGCGCCCGGCAGCGCCGCCGGCGGCCGACGATCGACACGCTCAACGCGACGCTGCGTACCGAGCGACTCCGCGTGGCGGCGGCGTTGGGTCGGTTCGCTTCTTCTCTTGGTCCGCGTGCTCGAACCCCTCCAGGCAGATGACGCCGCCGCCGGAAGTCGCCGGGAGAGGGAGCGCGGACATGGTTCGGACGCCGTACCTCGCGCCGCGTCAGCGGAGTTCCGCTGCGCGGATTGGAGAGCCTCTGGCATCCACCTGATCCGTCACCGACCTGACCGGCTTGCGGCCGCGGGCCCTCGGTGCGACTTTAGCGCGAGACTAGATGGCGCCTTGCCCGCCGCCGAGCACCCCCGATGGATGATCCCGACTTCCCATGTGTCTGATCGGTTCCCGTCCAGGGACATGCACACAAGGCCGTTAGTGTTCCGCGTGCGCGCGCTCACACGGCTAACTCGGTCAGCGTCCGGGCCGTGGGGAGGCGGCAGCCGCGGGCTCTCCGACGCGGACGCTTGGTGAAGACGCCGCTTCGCGCACGGCTGCCCTTCGCGTTCTCCGCGATGCACCTCGTCGTCAGTCGAGGCGTGGGCTTTCTGCTTCCGATGCTCCTCGCCAGCGACCTCGATCCGATCCTGTTCGGCCGATTCGTGACGTTGGCAAGCATCGTCATGCTGGCACAGATGCTCGCGGACTTCGGATTGTCCACCGCGTTGGCGCAGCGCGTCGCGTCCGCCGGAGACGATGTGGACACCCAGCGTCGCCTACTGCGGGTAGCGGTGACAACGCTCTGGTTGGGTGGTGGCACAGTCGTCACCGCGACCGTCGCTGTCGCGTCCCTTTGGAACGCGCTCTCGTTCGCCGGTACCACGCTCGTGTTCGCCGGCCTGTGGGCGATGCTCGGGGCGTCGGCCGGGCTGCTCGAGGGGTTCGTCCAGGGTCGGGCCGGGTTCGATCGACTCGCGTGGGGGACGCTGATCGGCTCCGTGACGGTCGTCTGCGCGTGGCTCGCTGCGCCATCCGCCCTCACGATTGACTGGGCGATCGCGCTGAGCGCCACGCCGCCGGTCGCCTCACTTCTCTGGCACGGGGGGCGGCTCCGACACGATCTGGTCGCTGGCGACTGGTCGACGCGGGTCGCGAGAGACCTGCTAGAGTACTCATTGTACATCGGGGCGTCGGGCGTCGGCTACTTCCTCTACACGCGCGCTGACGTGCTGCTTCTGGCTTCGCAGCGGTTGGACAGTTCGATCGCTGCCTACGAACTTGCGACGCGCGTTGTGTCGGTTGCGGTCTTGCCAGCTATCGCGCTCGCTCGCGTCGTGGGCGTCGGCCACGCGCGGGACTACGGCGGGGGGCTGGGTCGAGCAGTCCCCGCGTGGCGTATCCGGACAATGGTTGGTGCGCTCGGTGTCGTCGCCGGAACGGCATCCTACGTCGCCATGCGGGCCTTCGTCCGGTGGGTGCTACCGGAGTACGATACGGAGGAGTTCGCCCTTGCGGCAACCACCCTTCTCCCGATGATCCCGATCAAGTTCTGGGGGGTCTACCTGACCCACGCCTACCTCGTTCCGACAGGCGAAGCACCGCGCGTGGCCCGGGCCACTGTGGTGGCGGGGATAGCAAACGTCGTGCTGTCTTGGCTCGCACTTCAGCGCTTCGGGTTCCCCGGTGTCATCTGGACCACCGTGGTCGTACATGCTAGTGCGATCATCTGGCTGGACGCGACGTCGACCCGCCTCCATTCTGCCCGGTAAGTGGCTGATCCCGTGCGTCTCAGACGACTCGCTCACCGACTGCTCGGTGCCGCTGCACCGCTGTTCTTGGGGGAGAGGCTGCGGGCGGTATACAGGATCGGCGACGACGCAGTGGGCGGCGATGTGGGCGGTCGAGAGGAGCGTGCCGTGCCAGGGCAGTCAGCCTACCGGCGGGATGGCTGGAACCACTATATGGTGGGTCGCTACGTCGCCGCGATTCCGTTCGTCCGCCGTCGTCGCGTTCTCGAGATCGGTGCGGGATACGGATGGGGGGCGTACCTGCTGGCACCCAAAGCCGCCCGCTACACGGCCCTCGACTCCGCCGAGGCCGCGCGTGACGGAAGCCGAGCGCTCTTCGGCGAGGCGTTTGAGTACCGGGTCGCCACGAGTCGGATTCTGGTCGGCGAAGGGTTCGTCGCCGAAACCGTGATCGCGTATGAGCTGATAGAGCACCTTGATGTCTCGGAAGCCCGGGCGCTCCTCGCCGACATTCGAGCGCTGATGCCGGGTGGCGGGCACCTGTTGCTGTCTTCGGTGTTCCCACCGTCGGCCATCGAGGCGGCGCACCTGTGTGCGGAGAACGAGTTCCACAAGCGGGTGTACTCCCGGTCCGAGCTCCGCGCGCTGGTCGCGGAGGCGGAGCTTGGTCAGGTCACATTCTGGTCCGATCTCCTGGCCCACGTCCGCGTGCGGCCATGGACCTGACCGCCGCACGAGGCTTCCTCGCTTCACTCCACGACCCCACGGATGGGACGTTCGCGTTCAGCCCGAAGCGCAGGACGCGAAACGTCTTGTCGACCGCGCTCGGCGTCCTGGCCTCGGAGACCTTTGGAGAGATCGGCGCTACGTTCCTGCGGCGCGACCTGACCGCCGCGCGGCTCCTTGAGGCGTACGACGGGATTGCGGGCACGTACGCGGCGCCCCGGGCAGGCGCCGGGCACGATGGCCCTCACGACGACGCCTATCGCTCCGAGCAGGCAGAGGATTTCGTCTTCATGGCGCTTGAGGCGCTCGGCCAGAAGGCGATCCCAGTCGCAGCCTCCTGGGACGACATCGCGACACCTGCCGACGTGGTCCGGCGGCTCGAGTCGCTCCGTTGGGCCGCTCCTTCCGACGACAGCAACCGGGCGATGTTCCTCTGCAACGCGATCATCCGACGCGAGGGTATCCCGCCCGGTCAGACCAGCCCGCTCCTCGACGCTGCCCTCGACTGGTTCAGCAATAGCCAGGATGCCGACGGGTTGTGGTCGTTCGGCACTCGGGCCGATCGCGTCCACAGGGTCACCTCCGCGTCGCATTTCGTCTTCTTCTACTCATACGCAGGACGACCGATACCTCGACCCGAGCAGATGCTCACGACCGCCCTGACGACCCAGCACCGAGACGGGCTGTTCACGTACAGCCCTTCCGGAGGAGCGTGCGAGGACGTGGGCGCGATCGATCTGATCGTGCGTGCGCGCCCGCAGGTGCCGAGTGAACTCCGCGTCGAAGCGGAGGCGGCGCTCAGCCGCGCGCGGAGTGGCCTGACCGGACTGCAAGGGCTCGACGGCGGTTTCTGCTGGGCGCTACATCCTGTCGGTCGGATCGCCGGGCTGCGACGGGACATCCGATTCGACTTGCTCTTCGATGCGCCGCGGGACTTCAAGCGCTCGGTCGAGGCGAGCGTCCGGTCGCGCCTGCCGTGGACCCGCTACGCTCCGGTCCACCAGTGGGCCTGCGGCGGCATGTCCGAGATGCTGGTTCCCCGCCGCATCTCCGACGTGTGGAGCACGTGGCTCCGCATGGCAGCGATTGGGCTCGTCGATGCGGCGTTGGGGGCTCCGCCGCCGCGCGCCGCGTTGCAGCTTCGATCGAGGATCGGACTCGGGCTCGCGCCGTGACAACGCCGGCCGTCAGCTGGCTCGTCGGCGCCTTCAACGCCGAGGCCACCTTGGCTCGGGCGCTGGACTCGATCCTGGCGCAGACCTTCCGCGACTTCGAGGTCCTCGTACTTGACGACGGGTCCACCGATGGGACCTTCGCGGTCCTCGAACGCTTCGCGACGCGGGACGATCGCATCGTGCCGATGCGGTTCGCCGAAAACCGGGGGCTGACCGCGGCGCTGATCCAGACCCACGATCGTGCGCGGGGCAGATTCGTCGCACGACTCGACGCCGACGACGAGGCGTCGCCCGATCGGCTCGCGGTCCAGCTCGCACACCATCGCGCGCTCGGGGAGCCCGAACGCGTGCTCATCGGGAGCGGCGCCCTATGGCTGCGCGATGGCATGCGTCGCGACCTGCTAAATCCGACCGGACACGACCGGATCGCGGTCGCGTTGCCGGTCGTGAATTGTTTCGTCCACTCGTCCCTCTTGTTCACGAACACGCCCGATCTTCGCTATCGAGCCGCGTTTCGGCTGGCGCAGGACTACGATCTCGCGCTCCGTGCGCTCGACACCGGCGTGCGGTTGGCCAACGTCCCCGAGCTCCTCGTGACCCGGCACGACGACGCCCAGACGATCGGCCAGACCCGCGCGGTCGAGCAGTCGGCCTTCGCCGCCGCCGCCAGGGCGCTGCATCGGGCGCGGCGGGACGGTGCCGCCGAGTTCGACGTCGACGCGTTGTTGCAGACCACCGCGATCCAGCGGGAAGCTGAGCGGGTGACGCTCGACTACCAATTCGAGCACGCGTTGACGTTCGAAGACTGGCAACTCGCCCGCCGACGTCTCGTGACCCGGTGGCGTCGGTTCGGGCCAAAGGCCGGCCAGCTCAAGCGATATCTCGGTGCGAGAGGCAGGGGGGTCATTGCTGGACTCGCGAACCACTAGAGCCGTGGGGCGACCCCCATCCGGCGTCGACGCTCCAAGGACGGAGGCACTCGCCGCCGCCAGGAGGCGTCGATGACCCGATTGACTGTCGTGGTGTGCACCCACAACCGGGTCGCGTACCTGCGGCGCGCGCTCGAGAGCCTCGCGGCCCAGTCTCTCGACCCTGGCGCCCTCGACGTCGTGGTCGTCGACAATGGGAGCAGTGACGGTACGGCCTTGTACCTGGACGACGCGGTGCGGTGCGGCGCGCGCCTGCAGGTCGTTCGAGAAGATGAACTCGGCCTCTCGCACGCGCGCAACGCAGGTATCGCCGTCGCGCAGACCCCCTGGATCGCCTTCCTCGACGACGACGCGGTAGCCGCTCGACGCTGGGCCGAAGGCATCGTCGCGCGTTTCGCGACCGCCCCCACGCGCATTGGGGCGGTAGGTGGGCCGATCGCGCCGCTGTGGGAGGGGCCGAGGCCCGCGTGGCTTACCGACTACTTGCTCGGCTACTACTCGGTGCTGGATCTCGGAGACACGGCCCACGCGATGGGGCCCGACCGCATCGTGTTCGGCGGCAACGCGGCGTACTCCGCTGGCGCCCTGCGGGCGGTGGGCGGGTTCGACGTCGAGCTCGGTCGGAAAGGGGCGAACTCGCTGCTCTCGAATGAGGAACTGTCATTGCAGCGCTGCATCGACGGGCTCGGCCTCGAGCGCTGGTACGACCCCCGGGTCCGTATCGACCACCCCGTCCACGCCGAGCGCGTCAACCAGCGTTGGCTGCTGCGTCGCGCCTATTGGCAGGGGGCTTCCGACGCCGTCGCGACCGTATCCAGAGACCGCTACGGAGCACCTCGCCGAGCGGCGATCGCCATGTGGAAGGCCGCCTCGACCGGAGGCTTGGCGGGCCACTGGATCCGCGCGATCGGCGTCACCGGGCCCGGCCGCGCTGCCGAGGCGCGTGCGGCTCTGATGCGGCGGCTGGGATACGCGGCCGCCATGGTCGGCCTCGCCCGTTGAGATGCGGCGTCCGGGGGGCAGGCGCCCGGCCTGCCGACCGGTCGAAGTCCGCCCCGCCCCGCCTGCCCCGAGCCGTCCCCCGCGTCCCGGTCCGGCAGCGTGGACGGCGCTCCGACATGGGTGTAGCCGGTAAGCGCCGTGCGTGTGCCACGTGGGCTCCCACTGGCTCCGTCCGTGTGCCCTCCAGAGGTCCGAATGGCCCCCACAGTCCTCGTCACCGGCGGCGCCGGCTACATCGGCAGCCACACCTGCAAAGCCCTGGCCGCCGCCGGATTCCTCCCCGTCACCTTCGACGACCTCTCCGGGGGCTACGAGTGGGCCGTCCAGTGGGGTCCGCTCGTCCGAGGCGACTTGCTGGACCGCGCCGCCGTTGAGCGGGCGGTCGCTGAGCACCGGCCCGTCGCCGCGCTCCACTTCGCGGCTCGCATCGAGGTTGGAGAGTCGGTCGTCGATCCCGGGCGCTTCTACCGCAACAACGTGCTCGGCTCCCTGAATCTGCTCGAAGCGCTCGTCGCCGCCGATGTGGGCGCCGTCGTGTTCTCCAGCACCGCCGCGGTCTACGGCAATTCCGCCGCCGCCGCGCCGATCGCCGAGAGCCACCCCCTCGACCCGATCAACCCCTACGGTTGGTCGAAGCGTTGCGTCGAGCAGGTTCTGTCAGACTTCGAGGTCGCCCACGGCCTTCGCTCCGTCGTTCTCCGCTACTTCAACGCGGCCGGCGCCGATCCGGACGGCGAGATCGGCGAGAGTCACGACCCCGAAACCCACGTGATCCCGATCCTGCTCCAGGTCGCCTCCGGCGACCGCGACAGGTTCACCATCTTCGGCGCCGACTACCCGACGCCCGACGGCACGTGCATCCGCGACTATGTCCACGTCGCCGATCTGGCGGATGCCCACGTCCTCGCGGTCGAGCGTTTGCTCGCCGGCTCAGCCTCCGCGACCTTCAATCTAGGCAACGGAGGTGGGAACTCGGTGCGCGAGGTAATCGACGCGGCGCGCCGCGTCACCGGGGCTCCGATCGTCGCGACCGAATCCCCGAGACGGCCCGGCGACCCACCGATGTTGGTGGCGTCGGCGTCCCGCGCCCGATCCGAGCTCGGTTGGCAGCCCCGCTACGCCGACCTCGACACGATCATTGGGGACGCGTGGCGTTGGTGCCAATCGCCTGTTCGTCGGCCGTGAGCTGGTAGATGCGCAGCTCCCCGAAGCTGGCCACCTGATTGACCAGGCCACGCGGGATCCACGACCTCAACAAGCGCTCGACATGCGCGTCGCCCGGGGTGTGCACGAGCCACAGGATCCGCTCACCGAGATAGTCGCCCAACGCCTCGGGTGGTGCGTAGAGCACCGCCTCGCGTTGCTCCAGCCGCGTTACGGGGAACCCGAACGCTACCGCCCGATTCTCGGTCCACGGCGTCGACACACCCGCCCACTCGGCGTAGCCGAACGAAGCGCGGAACGACTCCCGGTAGACGATCTCCTCGGGTCCGACATGACGCCGTAGCCAACCTGCCGCCGCCGCGTCGTCGCCTTCGAGGGTCACGGGCTCGCGCGCGAAGCGCTGCTCGATCGCACGGTCCGTCGGGCTGACGAACGACCACCAATAGAGCGCCGTGCCGACGAACCCGACCGCGAGATCGTCTTCGATTCGATGCCCGGGATCGTAGACAGATGGGAGATGGGCAGT
>CAZFPM010000249.1:4635-8607 GCA_964520965.1 uncultured Myxococcales bacterium | reverse complement strand
GATGACCGGCTCGGGGAACTGCATCCGTTCGAGGACGATCGGGCGTTTCTCGTCGCAGAGGGTGTCGCCGGTCGTCGTGATCCGCAGACCGACGGCGGCGGCGATTTCCCCGGCGCGTACGACATCGACGTCCTCGCGCTTGTTGGCGTGCATCTGGAGCAGCCGCCCCATGCGCTCGCGCTTGCCCTTGCCCGGGTTGAGGACGTAGCCGCCCTTGTCCAGGCTGCCGGAGTAGACCCGGAAGTAGGTCAGCTGACCGACGAAGGGGTCGTTGGCGATCTTGAACGCGAGGGCCGAGAACGGCGCGTCGGGATCGGGGTCGCGGTGGTCGTGGTCCGCGTCGGTGAAGTCGCGGCCGGTGCGGTCCACTTGCGCGATCGCCGAGGGCTTCAAGCCATCGACCGACGGCACGTCGAGCGGCGAGGGCAGGTAGTCGACGACGGCGTCGAGCAGGGGCTGCACGCCCTTGTTCTTGAAGGCGGAACCGCAGAGCACCGGGACGAGGCCGAGGGTCGTGCATCCCTTGCGGAGCGCGGCTCGCATCGCGTCGGCGCTGACATCGTTGCCTTCGAGGTATGCCTCGGCCACATCGTCGTCGATGTCGGCGAGGATCTCTACCAGGGTCTCGCGCGCGGCGCGGCACTCCGCTTCTATCTCGGTCGGCACGTCGCTGACGAGCACCTGGGCTCCGAGGGATTCGGAGTCGTAGGTGTAGGCCTGCAAGGTGAGGAGGTCGACCTGGCCCACGAACCCGTCTTCGCGTCCGATCGGATAGTGGATCGGCGCGGGCACCGCCTTGAGCCGGGACCGCATCTGCTCGAGGACCTCGTCGAAGTCTGCCCCGACGCGGTCCATCTTGTTCACGAAGGCGATACGGGGGACGCCGTACTTGTCCGCCTGGCGCCAGACGGTTTCGGTCTGGGGCTGGACGGCGCCGACGGCGCAGAGGACGGCCACCGCGCCGTCGAGGACGCGCAGCGACCGTTCGACCTCGATGGTGAAGTCGACGTGGCCCGGCGTGTCGATGATGTTGATCTGGTGATCGGCCCAGAAGCAGGTCGTCGCGGCCGACGTGATCGTGATGCCGCGCTCCTGCTCCTGCGCCATCCAGTCCATGGTCGCCGTGCCGTCGTGCACCTCACCGATCTTGTGCGTCCGACCGGTGTAGTACAGCACACGCTCCGTGGTCGTGGTCTTCCCGGCATCGATGTGAGCCATGATGCCGATGTTACGGAGCTGGCGGAGTGGGAGGCTCTGCGCCACTACGGCTAACCTGAGTCCTGGATGGTTCGCGATCGTCGCCGCGATTGTGTTGACGCCCCGTCCTGGCGCTGTCGCGCTCGTAGCGGCCGGGTACGTTGATCTCCGCGCGGGGCGGACGGTTGTCGGGTCGTTCTGGCCGCCCGGGGGATCCGGGCTGGGCCGGGCGGCTGAGCCGCCCGGGGGCGAGGCGTGACCTCGCCCCTACGGGGTTGTTCTCGGGGCGCCGGTGGGCAACTACCAGCGGTAGTGGGCGAAGGCTTTGTTGGCCTCGGCCATCCGGTGGGTGTCGTCCTTCTTTTTGACGGCGCTGCCGCGGCTGTTGGCTGCGTCGAGCAGCTCGTTGGCCAGCCGCTCGCGCATCGTGCGCTCACTGCGGGACCGGGAGGCCGTGATCAGCCAGCGCATCGCCAGCGCGGTCTGCCGATCGGGGCGAACCTCGACGGGGACCTGGTAGGTCGAACCACCGACGCGCCGCGACTTGACCTCGACGCCCGGACGGACGTTGTCGATCGCCTGCTTGAAGATATCGACCGGGTCCTCTCCCTTCGTCCGCTCCTCGACGATGTCGAAGGCGCCGTAGAGGATCGCCTCGGCGATGCTCTTCTTGCCGTTCAACATCAGGTTGTTGACGAACTTGGTGACGATCCGATCGTGGTACTTCGGATCGGGGAGGACTTCCCGCTTCTGCGCTGCGTTTCTTCTGGGCATTGGAGCTTCCCTCTATCGGCCGACTACTTGGGCCGCTTCGCGCCGTACTTGGAGCGACCCTGACGGCGAGACGTCACGCCGACGGCGTCGAGGGCGCCACGAATGATGTGATAGCGAACGCCGGGCAGGTCCTTCACACGACCGCCCCGGAGCAGGACCACCGAGTGCTCCTGGAGGTTGTGCCCCTCACCGGGGATGTACGACGTGACCTCCATGCCATTCGTCAGGCGCACACGGGCGACCTTGCGAAGCGCCGAGTTGGGCTTCTTGGGGGTCGTCGTGTAGACGCGGGTGCAGACACCGCGCTTCTGGGGGCACGCACGCAGTGCCGGCGCCGAGGTCTTGGTGACCTTGCGCTTGCGGCCCTTGCGGACCAGCTGGTTGATGGTGGGCATCGTCGGTTCGTTCGTGTTTTCGGTCGAAGACTCCGCGCACACCGGGGCGTACGCTGAGGGGAGCGGCACTATATCCGGGGAAGTCCGACTGTCAAGCACCGTTTGCGGCCCTGGAGAGCGCGGCACGAGAGCGCCGATCTTCCGAGCGTTTTCTTTGCTCTTTCGCAGGGTTCCGGGACGTCGGAAGCGCACGAACGCGGGGCTCGAGAGGTGCCTGGAGCACCTCCGAGGATCCGCGTCCCCCGGACGACGTGCCTATTCGGCGTACGCCTCTTCGGCGAGTTCGTCCTCGTCGGGCGTGATGACGAGATCCAGCCAGCGGTAGGCGTCGAGGCCGGTGCCGGCGGGGATCAGGCGGCCCATGATGACGTTCTCCTTGAGCCCGCGCAGGTAGTCGACCTTGGCGTGAATCGACGCCTCGGTGAGAACCTTCGTCGTCTCCTGGAACGACGACGCGGAGATGAAGGACTCGGTCGACAGCGCGGCCTTGGTGATCCCGAGCAGCAGGTCCTCGGCGTACGCCGGCTTGCCGCCGTCGTTGATCACCCGGTCGTTCTCCCGGTTGAACGTCTCGCGATCGACGTGCTGCTCGACGAGGAAGTTCGTGTCACCGACATCGCCCACCTTTACGCGCCGCATCATCTGGCGGACGATCGTCTCGATGTGCTTGTCGTGAATGCGTACGCCCTGCAGGCGGTACACCTGCTGGATCTCGTCGGTGAGGTATGCGGCGAGCTCCTTGCGACCGGAGATCGCGAGGATGTCGTGGGGGTTGACCGAGCCCTCGGTCAGCGGCTCGCCGGCGCGGACGTAGTCGCCCTCCTGGACGACGATGTGCTTGCCCTTCGCGATTGCGTACGTGCCCTTCTCGCCGGCGTCGGGGATGACGTTGACGTAGCGCTTGCCCTTGGTCTCGCGACCGAACTGGACCTGTCCGTCGATCGTCGACACGACGGCGAGTTCCTTCGGCTTGCGGGCCTCGAAGAGCTCGGCGACGCGGGGAAGACCGCCGGTGATGTCCTTCGTCTTCTGCGACTCGCGGGACACCTTCGCCAGCACCTGGCCGGCGCGGATCTCCTCCTTGTCGGCGACCTCGATGACGGCGCCGGTCGGGAGTTGGTAGGTGGCCAGGACCTTGTTGCCCTCCTTCGCCTTGATCGTGATGCGCGGGCGGGCGTTCGGGTCCTTGGAGTCGGTGATGATCATGCGGGCGAGGAACGTCGTCTGGTCGATGGACTCCTCCATCGTGACGCCCTCGTTGATGTCCTCGAAGCGCGCTACACCGTCGTAGCCGGCGAGGATCGGGTTGGAGTAGGGGTCCCACTTGGCCAGCGTCGTGCCCGCGGCGACGGCATCACCGTCGTCGAAGAAGAGCCTGGCGCCGTATACCAGCGGGAACGACTCCTTTGTGTAGCCGTTGTCGTCCTGGACCAGGACCTTGCCGTTTCGGTTCATGACGATCCAGTTGTCGCCGTCGGTCCTCACGCGGCGCACGTCCTCGTAGCGCACCGTGCCCCGCTGCCGAGACTCGATGCTGGAGGACTCGGCCTGAAGCGTACCGACGCCGCCGAAGTGGAAGGTCCGCATCGTGAGCTGGGTGCCCGGC
>CAZFPM010000249.1:0-4625 GCA_964520965.1 uncultured Myxococcales bacterium | reverse complement strand
TCACCGATGGATTGGGCGGCGATGACGCCGACGGCCTCACCGACGTTGACCAAGCGCCCGCGCGCGAGGTCGCGCCCGTAGCATCGAGCGCAGATGCCGCGCATCGCCTGGCACGTCAGCGGCGAGCGCACCATGACCCGGTCGATGCCGGCCTCCTCGATCGCGTCGATGTACGCGTCGGTCAGCTCGCTGTCCTCGGGGACGATGATCTCGTCCGTACGCGGGTGGTAGACCGGCTCGAGGGTGACACGGCCGAGAATACGGTCGCTCATCGGTTGGATGATCTCACCACCCTCGATCAGGGCGCCGATCTCGATGCCGTCGAGGGTGCCGCAGTCGGGCTCGGAGACGATCGCGTCCTGAGCGACGTCGACCAGTCGACGGGTCATGTAGCCTGAGTTCGCGGTCTTGAGCGCGGTGTCTGCGAGGCCCTTCCGGGCGCCGTGGGTGGAGATGAAGTACTCCAGCCCGGTCAGCCCCTCGCGGAAGTTCGCCATGATCGGCGTCTCGATGATCTCGCCGGAGGGCTTGGCCATCAGGCCGCGCATACCGGAGAGCTGCCGCATCTGCTGCGCGGAGCCACGAGCACCGGAGTCGGCCATGATGTAGATGGAGTTGAACGACTCGACGCGGGCGGACTTCCCATCGGGACCGGCGACCTCGTCGGCCTGCATCTCCGCCATCATCTCCTCGGCGACCTGCTCGGTGGCGGCTGCCCAGACGTCGACGACCTTGTTGTACCGCTCGCCAGCGGTCAGCGCTCCGTGACGCTGCTCGGTGTCGATCTGGCGGACCTCCTCCTTGGCCTGGTCGAGGATCGACCACTTCTCAGCGGGGATGATCATGTCGTTCAGACCGATCGTGATCCCGGCGAGGGTCGACCATTTGTAGCCGAGGGTGCGCATGCGGTCGGCGAAGAGGACGGTCGCCTTCTCGCCAGCGGTCTTGTACGCGTCGTCGATCAGGTTCGCGAGGTCCTTCTTCTTGAGCGCCTTGTTGACGCGGGCGAAGGGGAGGGAGTCGGGCAGGACCTCGGCCATCAGCATGCGGCCCGGCGTCGTCTCGACGACCACGCCGTCGATGCGGCAGAAGATCTTCGCCTGCAGCTCTACGACGCCAGCGTCGAGGGCAGCGAGCACCTCTTCGATGCACGAGAACCGCCGCCCGGTGCCGGCAGAGAAGGGCCGTTCACGGGTCATCCAGTAGCAGCCGAGGACGATGTCCTGGGTCGGTCCGATGACGGGCTTGCCGCTGGCGGGCGAGAGGATGTTGTTCGTCGACAGGAGGAGGACGCGAGCCTCCATCTGCGCCTCGATCGACAGTGGCAGGTGGACCGCCATCTGGTCGCCGTCGAAGTCGGCATTGTAGGCGGCGCAGACCAGCGGGTGGATCTGGATCGCCTTGCCCTCGATCAGGACGGGCTCGAACGCCTGGATACCGAGGCGGTGCAGTGTCGGAGCGCGGTTGAGGAGTACGGGGTGTTCCTTGATCACGTCGTCGAGGACGTCCCAGACCTCGGCGACCTGCTTCTCGACCATCCGCTTGGCGGACTTGATGGTCGAGACGTGGCCGCGCTGCTCGAGCTTGTTGTAGATGAAGGGCTTGAAGAGCTCGAGCGCCATCTTCTTCGGCAGACCGCATTGGTGGAGCTTGAGCTCCGGGCCAACGACGATGACGGAGCGGCCGGAGTAGTCGACGCGCTTACCGAGGAGGTTCTGGCGGAAGCGGCCGTGCTTGCCGCGCAACATGTCGGAGAGCGACTTCAGCGGCCGCTTGTTCGGGCCGGTGATCGTCTTTCCGCGACGCCCGTTGTCGAAGAGGGCGTCGACCGCCTCCTGAAGCATCCGCTTCTCGTTGCGGATGATGATCTCGGGGGCGTTGAGCTCGAGCAGACGCTTGAGCCGGTTGTTCCGGTTGATGACGCGCCGGTAGAGATCGTTGAGATCGCTGGTGGCGAACCGACCGCCGTCGAGCGGCACGAGGGGGCGCAGGTCCGGCGGCAGCACGGGGATGACCTCGAGGACCATCCACTCCGGCTTGTTGACGCTGGTGCGGAAGGCCTCGACGACCTTCAACCGCTTGGCGATCTTCTTGCGCTTCGCGTCGCTCGTCGCATCACGCATCTCGACGCGGAGGGTCTCGGACAGACCGTCGATGTCCAGGCCGGCGAGGAGGATACGAATCGCCTCGGCCCCCATGCCCGCGTCGAAGCCCTCCCAGCCGTACTCCTCGATGCACGAGGCGAACTTCTGCTCGGAGAGGATCTCCCCGAGCTGCAGCTCCGTGTCACCGGGATCGGTCACCACGTACGAGACGCAGTAGAGGACCTTCTCGAGCTCCTTGAGCTGGATGTCGAGCAGGTTTCCGATGCGCGACGGCAGGCTCTTGAGGAACCAGATGTGGGCGACCGGGGTGGCGAGATCGATGTGCCCGAGGCGCTCGCGGCGGACCTTGGACTGGATGACCTCGACGCCGCACTTCTCGCAGACGATCCCGCGG
Organism: uncultured Myxococcales bacterium; assembly: GCA_964520965.1. Classification (GTDB taxonomy): domain Bacteria; phylum Myxococcota_A; class Bradymonadia; order REDH01; family REDH01; genus CAZFPM01. The sequence continues at coordinate 2,126 of CAZFPM010000249.1, read as the reverse complement.
TGCTTCATGCGCTTGTATTTGCCGCAGATGCACTCGTAGTCCTTGATCGGCCCGAAGATGCGCGCGCAGAACAGCCCGTCACGTTCCGGCTTGAATGTCCGGTAGTTGATCGTCTCGGGCTTCTTCACCTCGCCGAACGACCACTCACGGATACGCTCGGGAGACGCGAGGCTGATCTGGATCGCGTTGAAGTTCAGCGGATCCTTCGGCTTCTCGAAAAAGCTGAAGATGTCCTTCATGGGGTCACCGCGGGTGCGGGGTGGCCGCCCTGGCGGGCGGGGACGAGGCGGGGCCTCGGCCGTACGGAGCGCCCTGGAGGGCGGAGCGATGGGGTCAGCTGGCGTCTTCGAGGAGCTCGACGTTGAAGCAGAGGCTCTGGAGTTCCTTCATCAACACGTTGAACGACTCGGGCAGCCCGGCTTCGTGCGCGTTCTCGCCCTTGACGATGTTCTCGTACATGCGGGTTCGACCGTTCACGTCGTCGGACTTGACGGTGAGGAACTCTTGGAGGCTGTAGGCGGCGCCGTAGGCTTCCATCGCCCACACCTCCATCTCGCCGAGCCGCTGGCCGCCGAACTGTGCTTTGCCGCCGAGGGGCTGCTGGGTGACGAGGCTGTAGGGCCCGATGGACCGGGCGTGGATCTTGTCGTCGACCAGGTGGTGGAGCTTGAGCACGTACATGAGCCCGACGGTGACCTTCTGGGAGAAGCGCTCACCGCTGCGGCCGTCGTGGAGCCAGCTCTTGCCGTCCGGCTGGATGCCGCAGATGCCGTAGAGCCGCTGGATGTCGTCCTCGGTCGCGCCGTCGAAGACCGGCGTGGCGAAGTGGACCCCCTCGACCATGGTCTCGCCGACGGCGACGACTTCGTCGTCACTGAGGGAGTCGACCAGCTCATCGACGCGCTGGACCGCGAAGACGGTCTTCAGCAGCGTGCGGAGCTCGGCGAAGTTCTCCTTGTCGATGAAGTCGCGGACCCTGCGGCCGACGTTCCAGGCGACCCACCCGAGGTGGGTCTCGAGGATCTGGCCGACGTTCATGCGGCTCGGGACGCCGAGCGGGTTCAGGCAGACGTCGACGGGGTTTCCGTCGGCGAGGTAGGGCATGTCCTCCTCGGGGAGGATCCGCGAGACGACGCCCTTGTTGCCGTGACGGCCGGCCATCTTGTCGCCGACCTGGAGCTTGCGCTTCACGGCGACGTAGACCTTGACCATCTTGATGACGCCGGGGCCGAGCTCGTCGCCCTTGTCGAGCTTCTGGATCTTCTCCTCGGTCTTGATCCGGATGTCCTGGACCTCGTTCTCGAGGATCTCGAAGATCACGTCGCGCTTGCCCTCGACCTCGGGCGAAACCTGGATGTTCTTCCAGAATCGCCGCGGGACGGTGTCGAGGGTCGGCCGGTCGAGCTTTGCCTTCTTCTTGAGAATGACCTTCTTCTTGTCGTCGATCAGGTCGGTCGCGAGCTTGTGCCCGAGCAGGAGCTCGGTTACGCGGCGGAACGCAGCGTCGCGCAGGATCGTGATCTCGTCGTGCTCGTCCTTGAGCAGGCTCTTCTTCTCCTCCTCGAGGATCATCTTGGCGCGCTCGTCGAGCTCGATGCCCTTGCGGCTGAAGACCTTGGCGCCGATGACGATGCCGCGTGTGCCGGGAGGCATGCGGAGCGAGGTGTCGCGGACGTCACCGGCCTTCTCGCCGAAGATGGCGCGCAGCAGCTTCTCCTCGGGGGAGAGCTGGGTTTCACCCTTGGGGGTGATCTTGCCGACGAGGATGTCGCTCGAGCTGACCTCGGCGCCGATGCGCACGATTCCCGACTCGTCGAGGTCGGCCAGAGCCTCCTCGCCGACGTTGGGGATGTCGCGGGTGATCTCCTCCTTGCCGAGCTTGGTGTCGCGCGCGGTGCACTCGAACTCCTCGATGTGGACGGAGGTGTAGAGGTCCTCTTTGACCACGCGCTCGGAGATCAGGATCGAGTCCTCGAAGTTGTAGCCATTCCACGGCATGAACGCGACGAGCACGTTCTGGCCGAGTGCCAGCTCGCCGCGGTCGGTCGCGGGTCCGTCGGCGATGACGTCACCCCTGCGGACGCGCTCGCCAGCGCGGACGATCGGCTTCTGGTTGATGCAGGTCG
>CAZFPM010000248.1:0-8693 GCA_964520965.1 uncultured Myxococcales bacterium | reverse complement strand
CTGGACCGGTTGCCGACGGCCGCGTGCGCGTACCACTGCCCGCACGACGAACGCGCCGGCGATGAGAAGCAGGGGGATGGCGACGAGCAGTAACGGCTTCTGGTCCGCGATCGTCGCGAGCTGGTCGAAGACGGTGTTCAGGGAGCTGTCCGCTGACCGGGTGGGGGCGCCGCGCGTGCGTCGCCGACGGCCAGAGTGTCGCGGGCGCCGGGCGCCGGCGCAACACCGTCGAACCGAGGTTCCCCCGGCGTGCGTCCCCGCGTGCTCGTCTATGGTCCCGAGACGGCCGGGTCCGGGCTCTCCGGGATGCCGTCGTTCGGGGGGGCAGCGTCAGACGACGCGGCCCGCCGGCGGCCCGCAGGTGGGGGGGGCTGGGCTCCGCGCGTCTCAGGTGGCGGGACCCGCGGCGCCGCGGGTCGTCGCTCGCTCAGCCGAGCTCGACGACCTCTCCGTCCCAGTCGTGTTCCGGGTCGAAGTAGAACGTCAGCGTTCCGGGCACCTTGTCGGCGTACGCAGAGGCGACCAGCCAGCCGCGTTGGACCCGGGCCCTCTTGAGCGTCTTGTTCCTATCTGTGCGAATCTCTTCCCATTCCATGACACCACCTTCTTCAGGGTCGTCCGATGACTCCATCGTGGCCGATCGGAGGACAGAGGCAAATTTTCGGCATGTAGGACAATGTGCGCCATGTAGGTGCACGGAGGTGTGGCACTTGGCAGACGGCGGTGCTAGGATTCGGCGCGGCCGGCGATGGGACAGTTCCGTCGCGGGCGAACACGCGACCGAGATGACCATGGCAGCTCGCTTCGAGATGGTTCACGGGTTCGTGCTCGCGGCCGCGCTCACGTGCGTGGTCGTCGGGTGCAAGGACGAGGAGCCGATCGCCCTCCCGGGTCCGACGGTGGTGTTGGAGACCGAGGTCCTCGACGCGCGGCAGATCGAGGCCGGTGTCGCCGAAGCGACGGCGATCATCGGGCTTCGCGACGCGTCGGACTCGGCGGCCAACCTCGCCGGGATCGGGGTTCTGCCGCCGTCCGTGTTGGGGGAGACGGCGATCTACCAGGTGACCGCCGGCAAAAAGACCTCGATCGAGTACGATATCGATCGGGACGACGTGCTCGAGACCCTGTCCGTGTTCATCCCGACCGGGCGTTCGGCATACCTGGCGTGGCAGGAAGAGGGGCACTGCCGGCTGACCTGGCACGAGGGAGCGACGGCCTGGTACATCGACGTCGTCTGCGGCGAAGATGGCGGCCTCGTGTGCACCTACGACGATGCCGTCGTATGCACCCTGTGCGACGCGGAGTACTGCGCGCCGTGCACCGTCGAGGGACGCAACGTGGCGTGCGAGGAGATCGTGCCACCGGAGCCTGATGTCGGCCTCGACACGGAACCCGACGTCATCGACGACGAGGTGGTCGACGACGTGGGCGATGACCCGTCGAGCGACGTACCGTCGGAGGACACGACGCCGCCCGAGGACACGACCTCGGGGGATTCCACGCTTCCCGAAGATACGACGCCGCCCGAGGACACGACCCAGCCGAGCGGTCAGTGCGACCCGACCTGCATGGAGTCTTCCGGCGCCGTGTGTTGCACGACCTGCGGATGTGCGCCGAGTGATTGTCGGCCCACCTGTGGCCGGTCGGGCTACTCGTGGGATTGTGAGGTCGAGTGCTGCTTCAACTACGATATCCTCGAGTGTGACGAGTCGTGACGAACGGCACGGATGACTCATCCTCCAATCTAGCGCGTATCGACATCCGTGCCATTCGGCGTGAGCGGGAGCCGGTCGCTCCCCAGCCCCTGGGAAAAGTCATCAGCGTCACGCGGGAGACGTTGCCGATCTTCGCCGTGACCTACCGTGACGCGGCCGGGGCCTATGAGGACGCCCAGGCGATTCGGAAGGACCGGGCGCTGAAACTCGAGGCCGACATCGAAGAGCCTGCGGGTTCCGAGGTCGTGCTCGAACTCAGTGTCGGCGATGTCCCCTTCCACGTCGGCCTGCTCTTCCGAATCGTCGGACGGTTCGAAGGGCAGACGATGCTCGAGTGGTGGCCGCGTCGGAGCACGGACAACCGGCTGCTCGACCTCTGGCTTCAGTCGCTCGAGTCGCGGCGAGAAGACGCTGCGCGCGAGAAGGACGACATCGACCACGAAGCACTGCAAGAGGCGATGGAGCTCTACCGACGCTGTCTCGCGACGAACCCCTTCGACGTGCTCGGACTCCACTGGACGGCCACCGAGCCGGTGATCGCGGAGGCGAAGGCCAGCTTGACGGCGGAGGTCAACAAGCGGCTGAAGAAGGCCGGCGACAACGAGGAGATGCGTCAGTACCTCGCGCCGTGCGTCGAGCGTGTCTCGGAGGCCGCCGATGTGCTCTCGCAGTTGGACGGTCGCCTCGCGTGGCGCGCACGCGTGGTCCCGGAGCGAGAGGCGACGACGGCGCGCAAGCAGGCCGAGTACCTGGCGCAGCTCGCCGATCGGGCGGGAAAGGAAGACCAGGCCGAACAAGCGCGGATGCTCATCGCCGAGTTGAACTTCTAGCCGGGAGGCTCCACCGGCGTCCGATGCCGCATCTCGACGTTGGTGCGCCGTCCGGGCCCAAGGGGTGGCCAGCAGCCCCCCGTCGCGCGCCTGCCTCGCGCCGCCGCTGCTCTGTCGTGCCCGCCCCGTCCGTGAACGGATCCTACCGAATTGTGGGAATTCGGCCCGTGCGCGCCGGGTGATAGGAATAAGGCGACCGAATTTCAGATAGGTACGACGATTCCTACCAGGATGTAGGACGGCTCCTGTCGACCCTACACAGCGGTAGGATTTGTCCCCCGCTCATCGCACCCGCGGGAGGCGCCAGCGCCGAGGCCAGCGTAAGTGCCTGGAAACGTACGATGATCCGTGCACCGACGGTTCATGGCACCAGAGGTGCACAATGGGCACGCAAGTGCGCGCGAACGGCGCATCGCAAACCGCGTATCGCAAGCCGCGCATCGCAAGCCGCGCATCGCAAGCCGCGCCAAACCCATTCTCCAGGACGAGACGATGAACCGATACAAGGCCGAGTACCTCTGGATCGACGGCACCGAGCCCACCCCCCTGCTGCGTTCCAAGACCAGGATCCTGGACGACGGCGTCGAACCCCCCATCTGGGGATTCGATGGCTCCAGCACCCAGCAGGCCCCAGGTGAAGCGTCGGACTGCGTACTCCGCCCCGTGTTCGTCTGCCCCGACCCGACCAACCGGCCCGGAGACAGAATCGTTCTCTGCGAGGTCCTGGAGACCGACCTGACGGTCCACCAGTCCAACCGGCGCGCCGCCTGCAAAGCGGTCGCCGAGCGCTACGCCAGCCACGAGTCGTGGTTCGGCATGGAGCAGGAGTACACCTTCTTCCTCGACGGTTGGCCCCTCGGCTGGCCCACGGGCGGGTTCCCCGGACCCCAGGGCAAGTACTACTGCGGTGTCGGCGCCGCCAACACCTTCGGGCGGGAGATCGTCGAGCAGCACCTCGACGCCTGCCTCGACGCCGGGCTCCATGTCTCCGGAATCAACGCCGAGGTAATGCCCGGCCAGTGGGAGTTCCAGATCGGACCGCTTGGCGCCGTCGAGGTCTCCGACCAGCTCACCGTCGCCCGTTGGCTCCTGCACCGGATCGCCGAGGACACCGGGGTCGCCGTGAGCTTCGACGGAAAGCCGGTCAAGGGCGACTGGAACGGCGCCGGCTGTCACACCAACTTCTCCACCAAGGAGATGCGCGAATCCTACGACGCGTGTGTCTCTGCCTGCGAGGCACTGGGCAAGCGCGCCCCGGAGCACGTCGCTACCTACGGCCACGGCATCGAAGACCGACTCACGGGCCATCACGAGACCTGCTCGTTCGCCGACTTCAAGTATGGCGTCAGCGACCGCGGAGCGTCCGTCCGCATCCCGTGGCAGGTCGCCCGGGAGCGCAAGGGATACATCGAGGACCGGCGTCCGAACGCGAACTGCGACCCATACGTCGTCACGCGGATGATGATCGAAACCGTCTGCGCCGACTGACCCGAAGTCCGAGCCTCGAACCGCTGCCGTTGCTACCGGCCGCTCGCCCCGAAGTCGGGATAGAGCGCGCCGGTGGTCGCGGCGGCGACAATCTCCTGGTGGGGTCGCCCGGTCAGGGCGCGGCGAGCTGGACGTTGCCGGAGTCTCCGCTCACCCCTGCGGTGCCGACGTTCTCCGTGTTGTTCGATGTGCCGCCGTCACCGCCGTCGCCGCCGGTGTCCGTGCCGCCGGCCAAGGCAAATGTGTTGCCGCCGTACCCGGGGTCATGTCCCCCGGAGTTCCACACGTAGACGTCGAACGAGACGCCACCGGCTCCACCGCCGCCACCGCCGCCGTGGCCGCCGCGGCCACCCTCGGCCCCGACCGCGCCGGCGAGCATGCAGAATCCGAAGCTCCCGGTATTGACACCGTCGCCGCCGCTCGCGCCCGCGCCCGGCTCGCCGCCGGCGCCGCCGTTGCCCCCGGAGCCACCGCGACCTCCCTGGCCGCGCGTCAACTCGTTATCCTCGAGCACCGGCATATCGGCCGCCGACGCGGGTGTCGCCGAGAAGGTCACGAAGATCGCGAACGAGCCGCCGCCCGCCACCCCGGCTGCGCCGCCCCAGGCCGCGCACCCGCCGGACCCGCCGCCGCCGCCCGTTGCGCCGAAGTAGTCGGAGCCGTCGGTCTCGACGCCGGCCGCCGAGCCGCCTCCGCCGCCGCCCGAACCGTGGGCCCCTGCCGAGCCCTCCGCGCCGGCTGCGCCGGCCCATCGGGTCGCCGAGACAGCACCCAGGGCGCTCGTCGCCCCAGAGCCGCCGGGTCCGTCGACGCCCGGCGAACCGGGCGACCCGGGGGTCGGGTCGATCGAGCCGTCGACGAAGCACGACGTGCCGGCACCCAACATGTTGAAGCCTCCGGTGCCGCCGCTACCTGGCGCTGGTCCCGAGCCCGCGGCGCCTGAGCCGTTCTGTTCGCCAAAGACGGGGCAGGTCGAGGAGCCCCCGGTGCCTCCACTGGTCGTCGCCGACCCGCCACCTCCGGGGTTCGTGCACGAATTCGGGCCGGGCGCGCCTCCGTCGATCGAGCCGGTGCACGAGCCGCGCAGCTCGCTGTCGCCACCCCGACTTCCGGTGACTCCGTTGTCTCCGCTGGCACCGGCGTCTCCGGCACCGCCGTCGCCGCCGCTATTCGCGAATATCGCGTTGTCTCGGATCACGAGGTCGTCGTCACCATCTCGGACGTAGACGCCATAGCTGTTGCCGCCGCCAGTTCGTCCCGGCGCCGCGTTGATCGTGAACCCGCTGAGCTCGGTCGGTGCGTTGATGTCGATCGCAGTGACGGCAGCGTTGTCCGTCGCCGTGTTCAATCCCGTGATCGCGGTGACGCTCACCGCGGGGCTCCGGACCCAGTTCAGGGAGTTGTGGCCGCCGAGCACGCTGACGCCGTTGCGGAGGGTCACGTTCTCGCGGAACGACCCATCCGAGACGCGGACTCGGGGACGCGATGCCGGGTCCGCGCGGTCGGTGATCGCGTGACCGATCGTGCGGCACGGCGCATCCCAGGCACCGCAGCTTCCGCTGTCGACTCCTCCGTTTGCAGCCGTTGCGACGTACACCGCGCTCTCGTCGGGTGTGAACTCGCAGCCGTTCGACGGATCGGCATCGAGGTCGTGCCAGCCGTCTTCACACTCGTAGTCGCAACTCGCGATCCCGAACACCACGTCACAGACCGGGACGACCTGGAACGCGGCCGGACCGCCATCCCATAGCTCCGCGCATGCGACGCCGCAGCCGCCGCAGTGCTCGACTCCCCCGTACACGCCGTCGGTTCTGAAGTCCTCGTCCACCGAACCATCGCAGTCGTCGTCGATGTAGTCGCACTCGAGTTCGTCGTCCGAGTCCGGCGTTCCGGCGACGGCGTCGCAGAGGGTTCCGTCCGGGCCGTCGCATACGACCACCCCCGCGGCCCGGCAAATACCGAGCCCGGAGAAGCAGGTGTCGCCGAGACTCGGGAACGGCTCGTCGGTGTCTCCGTCGCAGTCGTTGTCGAGCCCATCACAGATCTCCGGGTCGGGGTCGCCCGGAGTGACCGAACACACCGGGGGGCCGTCCGAGTCGTCCGCGTCGCAGATGAAGACGCCCGCCTTTCGGCAGGTACCGTCGCCGACGAAGCACACGGCGCCGAGGCTGACCCAGGCGCTCCCCTCGTCGGTGTCGCCGTCACAATCGTTGTCGAGTCCGTCGCAGACCTCGTCGCTCGTCGTCTCGGTAGAGACGCATCTCGGCGCCGCGTCCGTGCATCGCGTGATGCCGACGTTGCACACCCCGGGATCGCCCGTCGTGCACGGAATCCCACCGCCCGGGTCGCCGTCGTCGGGCGCGTCGTTGCAGTCGTTGTCCAGGCCGTCGCAGATCTCGACCCCCGGGAGCCGTTGTCCGATGCAACCGCCCCAATCGCCGAACGCGCAGGTCTGGGTGCCCCCCTCGCAGACGCCCGTGCCGATCGTGTCGGGGGGGCCGTCGTAGCACGGCCGGATGAGCGGACCGCCGTCTTCGGCCTCGTCCACGTCACCGTCGCAGTCGTTGTCGAACCCGTCGCAGATCTCCGGTTCGGGCTCGAAGTCGGGCAGGCACTCGGCGCCGCCCTCGCCGGCGTCGCACTCGGTTCGGCCGAACGCGCACAACCCGAGGTCGCCGGTCTCGCAGAGGAACCCGCTCGCCGGGTTGCCGTCGTTGATCTCACCGTTGCAGTTCTCGTCCTGCGTGCTGCAGAGCTCGATGCTCGGCACGACCTCGCCGTCGCAGCGGCCGAACTCGCCATCGGTGCAGGTCTCGGTGCCGGCGTGGCAGGTCCCGACGTCTTCGGTGTCCGGCTCCCCGGTGTAGCACGTGCGGGTCAGTAGCTCTCCGTCTTCACCCTCGTCGATCTCGCCGTCGCAGTCGTTGTCGAGCCCGTCGCAGGTCTCTTCCTCGGCCTCGCGCTGCTGCACGCACGAGATAACCCCCTCGTCGCAGCGGGTGACGCCGGCCGCGCAGACGCCGTCGAGCTCGGTGTCGCACACCACGCCCGAGCCGGGGTCGCCTTCGTCGGCTTCGCCGTCGCAATCGTTGTCGAACCCGTCGCAGAACTCGGGGAAGGGCAACACCTGGCCCACGCAAGCGGTCGTCTCGCCGTCCAGGCACACCCGCGCGCCCGGCGCGCACTGTCCCACCCCCACCGTTTCGGGAGCGCCGCCGTAGCAGGACTCCTGGAGCGGCTCTCCGTCCTCGCCCTCGTCCACCAGTCCGTCGCAGTCGTTGTCGAGCAGGTCACAGACCTCCTCGCCCGAGGGCCGCTGGGGAACGCAGTCGACGAGCCCGCCGACGCAGAACGCGCGCCCCTCGGTACACACGCCCGGAAAGCCCGTGTTGCATTCGACATTCGCGTCCAACGGGTTGTCGTCGATATTGCCGTCGCAGTCGTTGTCGAGTCCGTCGCACGTCTCGTCGGCACCGAGGAAGACCCGGTCGTCGTCGTCGTCGCAGTCGGGGCCGTCGCAACCGGGTCCGATGCCGAAGTGATCGTCGTCTCCGTCGATGCACAGGTCGTCGGGCACACAGACGAACGCGGCATCGCCGCCGGAATTCTGCAGGAAGATGCAGTCCCAGGTGTCCGGCGGGCAGTTGTCCGCGTCTACGCAGTACCCGGAGCAGAAGCCCTCGTCCAGGCCGGCCTGGATCCGAAGACAGAGCGCACCCGCGCACTCGCTGTCCGCCAAGCAGGGCTCGCCGAAGTCGAGCAGGTCGTCCGTCGATGGACCGTCGTCGCCGGTTCCGTCGGGCTCCGCGGCGCCGTCCTCGCCGTCTTCACCGTCGTCGCCGGTCCCGTCTCCGCCGTCGTCGCCGTCGACTCCGATGGCGCCATCTGTGGCGTCGATTCCGATGACGTCGTCCGCGTCGTCGGGCGATTGGTCGCCGGTCGAGCAGGCGGAGAGAGCGAAGACGATCAGCGAGGCGCCGAGCGCGGAGGACGGGCGGTCGTTCATGACGACTCCGGTGGCCTTTGGGCCTGCGTGAGGGGTCCGCCGACGATACGTTGGGTGCCGAAGTGATTCAACGGTTCGGGGGGATACGCTCCTCGCGCCCCCGGCATCCGGGCGTCACCCGTCGTCCTCCTCCCAGTGCCCGGACGCCCCCCGCGGCAGGGTAGGTGCTGGCGGCGCGCGTCGTGGGATGATAGCGATCCAGGGGTGTCCCCCGCGCGGCCGGGACCCCGCACCTCGTTCGGTGATGCACGACGAACACAACGCCCCCACGCTCGAACGGACGCCGAAACCGCCGAATCTGGCCGGCCTCGGCGGACGGACCATTGCCGGTCGCTATGAACTCGGTGACCTGCTCGGCGTCGGGGGCTTCGGGGCTGTCTACCGCGCTTGGGATCGAACGCTTCGGGAGACGGTCGCGCTGAAGATGCTCCGCCGCGTCAATGCGGTGCAACTCGAGCGCTTCCGCCGTGAGGTGTCCGTCCTCAGGCTGCTCCGCCTGCCTGGCATCGTGCACCACCTCGACGACGGACTGCACGAGGGCTCTCCCTTCCTGGTGACCGAGATCGTGCCCGGACAGCCCTTCCCAGGGCGTACGCCTCCGTGCGGCTGGGCCGAGGTGGCCGACGAGACGATCGGACTGCTCGAGACCGTGGC
>CAZFPM010000247.1:6292-8752 GCA_964520965.1 uncultured Myxococcales bacterium | reverse complement strand
GCCGGCACCATCCACCGCCGACTCGTCCTCGACGATCTGGTGTGCCGTCTCCCCTGACCGGATCGCCTCTGCCGGCCCCGGTCGTCAGTCGTCGACGACCTTGACGAGGACAACCGTGATGTTGTCGGTGCCGCCGGCATCGTTCGCCGCGGCGATCAGCTCGGCGCAGGCCGTCTGCAACTCGTCCTGATGCTCGGCCACGAGATCGCGGATCGTGTCGTCGGAGATCATCCCGGACAGACCGTCCGAGCAGAGGATGTACACGTCGCCGACCTTCGGCTTCTCGGTGCGCGTGTCGACCTGGACGGTGTCCTTCATTCCCAACGCGCGCACGATGACGTTCTTGTGCGGGAAGTTCTCGATCTCTTCCTCGGTGAGATCCTTCATCTTGATGTAGTCGTTGAGCAGCGAGTGGTCCTCGGTCAGCTGCTCGACGGCGCCATCACGCAGTCGGTACGCCCGCGAGTCGCCGACGTGGCTGGCGATCATCGCGTCTTGGACGAAGAGGAGCGAGACGAGCGTGGTGCCCATGCCCCGCTGGGAGGGATTCGACTGGGCGCATTCGTGGATGCGCAGGTTCGCCAGCTGCACTCCGACTGCCAGGCGGTTGGCCTCGTAGCTGATGCCCTTGTCCATCTTGAACGGCCAGGTCATCTCGTCGTCGCCCGCCGTTTCGCGGAAGAAGTCGACGACCGCCTGACACGCCATGCGCGAAGCAACCTCGCCGGAGCTGTGCCCGCCCATTCCGTCGGCCACCATGTAGAGGTTATGCTCCGCAGCCAACAGGAACGTGTCTTCGTTGTGACCCCGCTTCATCCCGACATCGGTCTGTCCGGCGTACTCCAGCTTCATCCGTCCTAGTAGTCGGGGTCCAACCGAAAGAGATCGCGCGCTCGCGCGCGACCTGCCTTGCAAGGCGTGCCTGTGAATCGCTGCGAGATGGTAGCCCGCACAGTTTCAGTTTACCAGAGTGCCCGTCTCAGCGGTCCGCTGCAACAACCGTGCGGGCGACGAGGACCCGGCTCTGAAAGTCGTGACACGCTTGGTACAGCAGGCTCCCGTCGGTGCCCACCACCGTGCACGACCGGCCCTGTGTGTCGGTCTCCGGCGCCTCGGTGCGCCAGATGAGTTGGCCGGTCGCGGCGTCGAGCAGGGAGTACTCACCCCGCGTTCCGACCAGAATCGCGCCCTCGACACCTTCTTCCAGCGTAGCCAGATCGCCGGAGCTCACCACGGCGGTCGTCCACGTCGGTGTATCAGGAGCGCTCGCCGGGTACGCCGAGAGTCGGCGCATCCGGAGGACCACCCCCTCGACCGACTCGTCAACGACGAACCGACCGGCGACCCAGCGAGCGCCGGCCGGCGCCTCTACCTCTTCGAACACCTGACGCCCGTCGTTCAGGCGAGCGCCGGAGAGTCGATAGCCGTCGAGTCGTCCGACGAGCAGGTCCTCGTGGTCCCACGTTTCCGACACGGGGCTCAGGCTTCGGCGGGTCCAGAGCGGCTCCGTGCCCGGCGCGTCGGTGAGGTCGAAAACGCCCACCCGGATGCGGTCGTCGTCGGTTCCGACGATGGCGTAGAGGCGGGAACCCACGCTGCGGAGCCGGCCGACCGTCCACGGGGCGAGGTCGGCGCGCCACAGTCCCCGACCGGATCTGAGGTCGAAGGCGACGACCGACCCGTCGCCGAGCACTACGACCAGCCGTCCTCGGTGCACCGCGAGCTGGTCGACCCCGGCGCCGAGACCCCGCCGGGTCCAGAGATGCGTGCCGGAGCTCGCATCGACGACCTCGATGCGGCCGCTCAGCGTCACGACTACGACATCCCGTTCGGCTGTGATCCGGGCGGAGATCCCGGTGTTCTCGGCAAGCTGTGTGTCCCAGATCGGTTGCCCGTCTCGCGGATCGATCCGGCGTAGGGTCACCCGGGGCTCCGTGACCTCCAACGCGCTTGGATCTACGTGAAATCCCATGGCGTATACGCCGTCGTCGTCGACCTCGACGTGCCACCCTCCGCCGTCGTCACCCCGGAGATCGATGGTCCATCCATCGGTGGAGAGAAGGGCTCGCGATCCTGTTGCGGGGGGCGACGCGGCGCCGCATCCCGCGATAGCGAAGGCGGCCGCAGTCGACACGAAGAACGTTATCGAAAAAAGTGGCGTTTCCGACATTTGAACGCGCGAAAGGACTTGCCAGCCCGGCTGGGGGATACTAGCTGTATACGTGCCTCTTGGCGGACGGTCCATGTACATCCCCCCAGGCCGTTGGTAAGGTGTGCGTGCTATTACCAGGCGCTCCGTCAAGGGGCATCTGACGTTTTTGCCCCGACCGCCACGGCCGGGCCCGAACGTCGCTGAGTCGGACGCTTGATCGGCGGCCGGAGCGTCTTTGTCGGGGGTCGCCGCTTACCGCTGGTCGCCTACCGCTGGTCGCCTACCGCTGGTCGCCTACCGCTGGTCGC
>CAZFPM010000247.1:0-6192 GCA_964520965.1 uncultured Myxococcales bacterium | reverse complement strand
TACCGCTGGTCGCCTACCGCTGGTCGCCTACCGCTGGTCGCCTACCGCTGGTCGCTACTGGGCGTTGCGGAGGTCCTGCAGGATCATCTTGACGACCGCCTTGAGCGTGTTGAACACGCCTGGGCCGTCAGCACCCGCGGAGGCGGCCTCGAAGTCGGGCACGCCCCACGGATTCAACGCGCTTCGCAGCTCGGGCACGGGGCTGATCGCCGGAAGGTCGCGCTTGTTGTACTGGATCACGAAGGGGATCTTCTCGATGTCGTAGCCGTAGGCGCCGAGGTTGTCCTTCAGGTCGTCCATCGAGATCAGGTTGGCCTCGAATCGGGCCTCCTGGCTGTCGGCGACGAAGATCACCCCGTCGGCCCCCTTCATGATCAGCTTTCGCGACGCGGAGTAGAAGAGCTGGCCCGGCACCGTATACAGGTGCAGGCGGGTCTTGAATCCGCGGATCGCCGGCAGGGACAGGGGAAGGAAGTCGAAGAAGAGGGTTCGCTCCGCCTTTGTCTCGAGACTGATCAGCTTGCCGCGCGCGTCGGGGTTCGTGGCGGCGTAGATGAACTTGATGTTCGTCGTCTTGCCGCTCAACCCAGGACCGTAATACACGATCTTGAGGATGATTTCGCGCGAGGAGTAGTTGATGAACGACATTGTCGCCTCAGGTTCTCGGACCCGGTATCGCCGAGAGAGCGGGGGAGCTAGAAGCTGTCACTGAACAGGTTGTCAATGTCCTCGTCCGTGATCTCGCTGAACACGTTGCCACCTTGGTCTTCGGCCTGCTTCTTCGTCAGTTGCTCGAACACCTCGACCAGGTGCTCGCTCGCCTTCTTTACCCGGAGCCGAACCAGCCCCAGGCTCGAGCGCTGATCGAAGATCACTGCCAGGATGTGCTCCGCGTCCACCAGCGAGATGTGCAGGTTGTCCCGCTTGCCCTCGTGGAAGTGGACCGGGAACTCCTCCTCGCCGAGCAACTTCGCGAGGCTGCTCGTCGCCGCGGTCGTTCCGGCCACCAGGCTCGCCAGACTCGTCGTGTCGACCGTTGCGATCTCACCCAGTGCGACGATGATCTGGCCGTTCTTGTCGAGGAGGAAGATCGACTTGGCGAGAGCCGCCCGCGCGAGCTTCGCGCACAGCTCTTCCAAGAGCCGTTGCTCCTCCTCGAAGATCACGATGCGCGGGTTCATGAAGTCGTCAATCTCGCCTGGAAGGTTCGGGTCGGCCCAACCGGGTATGGAGCCAGCCTTTCCGCAGGCCCGACGGTAACACAGCGCCAAGCTCACCGGCAAGAATAGCGCCGCCGCTCGCCGCGGCGATCGGCGGCGCTCCAAGTCCCTGCAACCGAAGCGCTTTCCGCGCATCGGCGCTCGGCGCCACCCCGGTCTTGCAGGCGCGGGTCGGACCCACGCCGTGCCCCACTGCTCCCCGACGTCCCCTTCCGGTCCGACACCGCCGACCATTCAGAGTCGAACCCGGGCCGCAAGTGCCCGTCCGAGCGTGGCACGGTCCGCGTACTCCAACTCTCCACCCATCGGCAGCCCACTCGCGATCCGCGTCACCGAGATTCCCAGGGGTGACAAGAGGTTGCGGATGTACATCGCCGTCGCTTCCCCTTCCACGCTCGGGTTCGTCGCCACGATCACCTCTTCGATCTCGCCGCCGCCCACACGGGTGACGAGTGACGCCAGGTTCAACGCGTCGGGGCCGATCCCGTCCAGCGGTCGGATCAGCCCGTGCAACACGTGGTAGACACCGGCGAACTCCGCCGTGCGCTCCACCGCAAAGACGTCGGGCGTGTGTTCCACCACGCAGACCAACGACCGGTCACGCCGGGCGTCCGCGCAGATCCGACACGGATCGGACTCCGTCAGGTTGCCGCACGTCGCGCACCGATGCACCCGCGTGCGGGCATCGACCAGAGCCCGACCGAGCTCCTCCGCCAGAGATTGCGGAGCATCCAGCACGAAGAACGCGAGCCGCGTCGCCGTCTTCTCCCCAACTCCGGGCAGACGGACCAGCTGGTTGACGAGCTCGGTGATCGGGTCCCGACTATCGGCCATCGGACTGCGCCTCCACCGCCCGCCGCGACGCCGCGGGCTCGTCGTCTCAGAACAATCCCGGGATCGCCATTCCGCCGGTCACCTTGTTGACCTCGGATTGGATCATCTCCTGGGCGTTTTCCATCGCCAGGTTGACCGCTGTCAGGATCAACTCCTCCAACATCTCCGCGTCCTTCGGGTCGATCACCTCGGGATCGATCTTCAGCTTCGCCAGCTCTTGACGGCCGTTGACGACCGCCAGCACTGCGCCGCCCCCCGCCGTGGCCTCGACCTCGCGGTCGGCCATCTCGTCCTGAATTCGGGAGATCTGCTGCTGCATCTTCTGGGCCTGCTTGACGATGCCGCCCAGGCCGCCTTTTGCCGTGCTCATCGGATCGACTCCTTCGGTGGTTCCGGAATCCGGATTTCCTGCAACTGGCTGCCCGGCCAGGTCGACATGACCAGCGCAGTGGCCGCGTGGCCGCGGACGTATTCCGCCGCCGTCGCGCGACGTTGCTGCTCGGCCTCTTCTTCGTCGCGAGCAACGCTGTAGCCGTTTGCCAGCGTGACCTCGTCGACGTCTTCCGCGTGGACGATGTCGAACTCATGATCGTGCCCGACCTTCGACCGGCAGAGCGCGTTCAACCGGACGATCAGCTGTTCGTCCACCCGCTCCGCCAGGGCCGAGTTCACAGCCAGCTTCACCCGCCCGTTGTCGTCGGGCAGCGCGGTCACGCTCGCCAGCAGCTCGCCACCCGGCGCCGACTCGCCCCGCATCGCATCCACGACCTCGCGCCAATGGGTCGCATCGAGCGAAGCGGTCGAATCGGGGGCGCCAACCTCCGCCGCTGCCGTTGCCGCGGGTTCCTCCGAGTCCGCGACTGGCGAGCTTGTCGGCGACTCGGCACTGTCATGTTCTATCGGCGGCGGCGTATCGACCGCGCGGTCGTTCGTCGACCCCGCGTCGGATGGGGCCGCCTCGGCAGGCATGGGTTCCGATGCGCCGACCGGCTCCGGCTGCGGCTGCGGATCCGGCTGCGGCGGAGGGGTGACCTCGGCGACGGGTCGGGCGGGATCGCTGGCGTTCGCCGACGCGCTCGCGGACCGCGTCGCGGCGTCGGTGGCCACGGGTTCCGCCGGTTCTCGGCGCTTGGACGTTCCGCCCGTCCCGGACTGGCCTCCGCCCGTCGGTGCCGGGAGCTTCTCGCCCCGAGCGAACTGTTCGAGCCGGGCGGCGAGGTCTTCGATGGCGTGGAGCGGCTCGAGCGCTCCGAGTCGAACCAACGACATCTCGAGCACCAGCCGGGCGTGGGCCGACCGGCTGATCTGCTCCGCCGCCCCGACCATGAGGTCGAACATGCGGTGGACGGTCGCGGCGTCGGTGCCGGAGAGTTGTGCGCGCGCTTCGGCGAGTTCGTTGTCCGTCAGGCTCGTCAGTCCCTCCGGATCCGAGGTCACGGCGATCACCGCCAGGTCGCGGAGATGGGCCACGAACTCCGACGCGAAATGGGCGAGGTCCACCCCGAACGCGTCCACCTCGTCGATGACGGACAGCGCCTTGTCGACGTCCCGCGCGAGCAAGGCGGCCGACAGCTCGAAGAGCCGTCGGCGCTCGGCGACGCCGAGGATCGACGACGCGGCCTCGAGCGAAACGGTGGTGCCGGCGAACGCGATCACCTGGTCCATCAGGCTCAGCGCGTCGCGCATGCCGCCGGCCGCCTGACGGGCGATCACGCCCAGCACCTCCGCATCGACCGCGAGCTCCTCGGCGGCCGCGATCCGCTCGAGCCGGCCGACGATCGCGGCGAAGGGAATCCGGCGGAAGTCGAAGCGCTGGCAGCGACTCAGGATGGTGACGGGTATCTTGTGCGCCTCGGTCGTCGCGAAGATGAACACGACGTGCGGCGGCGGCTCCTCGAGGGTCTTCAACAGCGCGTTGAAGGCCTCGGTCGTGAGCATGTGGACTTCGTCGATGATGTAGATCTTGTGCCCGTCCCGGTGGGGGGCGTACCGCACACCGTCGCGGAGCTCGCGGATCTCGTTGATTCCGCGGTTCGACGCGCCGTCGATCTCCAACACGTCCAGCGAATTCGACTGCTGGATCTCCTTGCAGGCGTCGCACGTGCCGCACGGTTTCACGGTGGGGCCCTCGGCGCAGTTCAACGCCATGGCGAGGATGCGCGCGGTCGACGTCTTTCCGACCCCGCGGGCGCCGGTGAAGAGCATCGCGTGGGGGACACGTTCTTGCTCGATCGCGTTGGCGAGCGTGCGCGCGACGTGCTCCTGGCCGGTCAGGTCTTCGAAGGTCTGTGGGCGCCACTTTCGGGCGAGGACGACGTAGGTCATGGGCAGTCGCGAGGGCTGGGGCGGCGCGCTCCCGCGCTTGCGGGCTGCGGAGCAGAGGTCCACGGACGCGATGCTGCGCCGGAGCCTACCACCGGCGAGCGCCGGTGACGATGCCCTGTCGACGAGGTGCAGCTGCCGGCGGTGGGGCGAGCGTGGGACGCGATGCGCACCGCCCCGGGACCGCCGTCAGGCGGGTCGAGGGGCCCGATCCCCGACGGGACCGGTCATGGGCCTCGGCGAGCCGGTGTCCGGAGATTGCGCGCGGATTCGGGGTCCGCGTTCGTCGTGCTCAGGCACGGGTGAAGGGTGCCGGACCCCGCACACGTCGTACCGCTACCGTTGCTCCCTCCCGGGCCTGGCGGAGTTCACGGTCGTACGTCGCGGGGTCCAGCATAACTGGAGCGGAGAGGGTGGGATTCGAACCCACGTTAGTTTTACCTAAACACGCGTTCCAGGCGTGCGCCTTAAGCCACTCGGCCACCTCCCCAGGCGGGGTCGTCGAATCGGGCGACCGCCCCCACGCGCGGGGCGTGGGGGCGGTCGGAGAAAGCGGAGAGGGTGGGATTCGAACCCACGGTAGGGGGGAACCCTACACCTGATTTCGAGTCAGGCACCTTCAACCACTCGGACACCTCTCCAATCTCCGAACCTCATCTCCGATCCGCAAAGAACTTCTTCAGGACCGCCGCACACTCGTCGGCGAGCAGTCCCTCGGCGACTTCGACGCGGTGGTTGGTGCGTCGGTCGTCACAGATCTGGAAGAGTGATCGCACACCTCCGCCGCGCTCGTCCCGGGCGCCGAAGACGACGCGAGCGAGGCGGGTCTGGACCAGCGCGCCGGCGCACATCGCGCACGGCTCGAGGGTCACGAACATCGTCGCACCGTCGAAGCGCCAGTTGCCGAGGGTCGTCGCGGCTTCGCGCAACGCCTCGATCTCGGCATGAGCGAGGGGGGCGCCGTTCAGCACACGGCGATTTCGGCCGCGTCCGACGATTCGCTCGCCGATCGTGATGACGGCGCCCACGGGGACGTCGCCATCGTCCGCGGCCGCCCAGGCCTCGCGGAGCGCTTCGCGCATGAACTTTGCGTCTCCGTCGAGGTCCGTCATCTGCCGCCCTCTCTTTCCAGTACACCCATCAGGATTCGAACCTGAAGCCTTCGGTTCCGTAGACCGATGCTCTATCCAGTTGAGCTATGGGTGCGCACTCGGACCGCCGCTGTATATCGTCCGTCACCGTCGGTCAACGGCGAAAAACACAACGCGGTCGGTAGCGGAGTGGGAGGGATTCGAACCCTCGATAGGGGTTGCCTATACTCCCTTAGCAGGGGAGCGCCTTCAGCCACTCGGCCACCACTCCTTTCCGGACTACCAGCTTGTCAAAGACCCGAACGGAGGCGGAGGGATTCGAACCCCCGGTACTTGCGTACAACGGTTTTCAAGACCGCCGCCTTCAACCGCCCGGCCACGCCTCCACGGTGGGGGACGCGCGTCTTACCACGGGCCGCGCGGTCTGTGCAACCCCTGGTATCGTCCCGAACGCACCCCGATCCACCGACCTTCAGGCACCGGGCGCGGACGCGCCCGGCAACGCCGCTTCAGTCCGACCGCGCGATCCGATCGACCCCCATGTAGGGCCGCAGGACGTCGGGGATCGTCACCGAGCCGTCGGCCTGCTGGAAGTTCTCCAGAATCGCCAGCCACGTTCGGCCCACCGCCAGCGCGCTGCCGATGAGCGTGTGCATGAACTGCGGGCGGCCGTCTTCGTCCCGGAAGCGTATGCCCGCTCGGCGCGCCTGGAACGCACGGTATTT
>CAZFPM010000246.1:0-8844 GCA_964520965.1 uncultured Myxococcales bacterium | reverse complement strand
TGATCACCATCGTGCGCTTCGGACTGGACCGCGACGTCACCACCCTGCTGACCGGCTCGGCCATTTTGACGGCCGTCGCCGGGTTCGCCCTCCAGGCCACGCTGGGGAACCTGTTCGGGGGACTGGCCCTGCAGGCCGAGCAACCGTTCGGGATCGGGCACATCGTTCGGATCGGTGACGCCGTTGGCCGAATCGAGGCCATGACCTGGCGCGCGGTGCATCTGCGAACCGAGGAACAGAGCCTGGTCGTCGTCCCCAACAGCGTCGTGGGAGAGGAGGCTGTCGAGGTGGTCGGTGGCGATGAGCTCGTCGAGCGCACCGTCGAAGTCGATGCGCACCCCGCGGCGCCGCCGGGTCGTGTCGTCGCCCTTCTCGAACGACTCGTCGCCGGGATCCCCGGGGTCGCGAGCCATCCAGCACCGGAGGTGTATCCGGTGGGGCTCCGAGAGTGGCTGGGCAGCCGCGTGTACGAGGTCCAATACTTCCCGGTGGAGTACCTCGACTTCGAACGAATCGAGGCAGAGATTCGGCGGCGCGCATGGTATCGCCTCGTCCGCCACGAGCTCGGGGCGTCAGCGATGGTGGACCAATCCGGGGCCGGAGGACCACCCGGGCGGGCGCCCGATGGCGGCGAATTGGTACGGCGCTTGTCCGAAGACCCGCTGCTCGCCGCGCTCGCTGGCCCGGATCCTGGCGCGCTCGTCGATCGGGCGAAGGTGCTCCTGTACACCGAGGACGACCCGATCGGGGACCTCCCAGACCCCGGTCCGGCGCTCTTCCTCGTCGTGGCCGGCCGCATCAGCGCCCGGCTCCCGGGGACCCCTGCCGGACAGACGCTGGCGCTGCGACCGCTCGATGCCAACGTCGAGGCGTGGTCACCCGAGGAGTTGGTGCGGGTGGAGTCGCTGCTCATCGAACACGTCGGGCCCGTGGCGGAGTTCCTGGTGCCGCGGGCGGCCGCGCTGACCGCCGACCCCGGGCGCCTGCGCCGGATTCTGGCGCAGGAGATCCCCGACCCGGAGGGGCGGGCTCGATTCCTCGCTGGTGCTCCCCAGATCCCGACGAAGGAGATCGGCGTCGGCGGTCTCTTCGGTGTCGACGGTGTGTTCGGCGACGGGAACCCGCGCCTCGGTCGCTACATCGCCTCCTCCGAGGGGGCACTGCTGCGGTTGCCGAAGTCGACGGTGTACGCCGCGCTGGCAGCCCACCCGGACCGGATCGAGCCCACGCTCGCGGCGATCGAGCGTTGGCGAAGCACCCATCCGAACGAGATGTCGGCCGGACTCCCGGCCGTGCAGGAGTTGCGAACACAGCTATCGGGGTGAGCGTCCCGGCTCGGGCGGCAGCGGGGGGCGGTGGGCTTGCGCCGAACTTCGGGTTCGGCGGCAGCCGTCAGTCGGCCACCCGCGGATTGCTGCGGGTGACGTTCCCCTCGGGCGCCGGGAACGCAATCCACCCGACCTTCGCCATGGCGGGCACGAGCAGCACGTCGGCGAGCAGGGCGACGATGAGGCAGAAGGGCAGCAGCGTGCCCATCATCCGGGTGCTGTAGTAATCGCTCGTGGCGAAGGGAAAGAAGCCGAGGCCGAGGATGAGTGTCGTCATCACGATCGCCCGGCCGGCGAACGTGAACGTGCGGCCGAGCGCGGCCTCGGTCCGCGACGTGCGCTCCTGCTCCACCCGCAGCCGCACCAGGAAGTGGATGGTGTCGTCGACCCCGATGCCGATAGCCAACAGGGCCACCGCGAGGGTGTCGCTGTCGACGTAGTCCCACGTGCCGCCGACCCAACCGAGCATCACCACCAGCGGCAACAGGTTCGGGAACATCGAAACCACCGCTACGCGCAACGAGCCGAGGGCGGCCCACATCATCAGCGTGATCAGGAAGAACGAGACCGACAGGCCGACCCGCTGACCCGCGATGACCTCGCGGACCCAATCCCCGAGCAGGTAGAGCAGGCCGGAGACCTCGACCTCGACGTCGGGCGGCAGCGTCTCGGCCGCAAGCGCTCGGATCGTCTCCCCGACCTCGCTGTGGTGGCTGACGCCGTCCTCTGCCATGCGGACGGTGATGCGCATCGACCGTCGGCCGAAGTCGACGAGACGGTCCAGGTCGCGCCCGTCTCCCGATTGGAAGAGTTCCAGGAGCTGCGCCAGACCGGCACGCGAATCCGGGAGCGGATCGCGGTCCGCCCGGTCCGGGCTATAGGCGGCGTACAGCGTGCGCATCATGTCCACCAGGCTGACCGCCTGGTGCACCTCCGGGAGCTCCACCAGGCGCTCCTGGAACTCCGCGATGCTCCGGAAGCGCTCGGGATCGAGAAGCCCCCCGTCGTCCGGTACCGTGATGATCACGTCCAGAGCGCTCGTGCCGGCGAAGTGTTCGCCGAACCAGTCGATGTCCTGCCGGATGTCGCTGCCGGGATCGAGGCGCCGAGCGAAGTCTGCCTCCACCTTCAACCCCGCCATGCCCACCAGCGCCGCCACCGTAATCGACCCGAAGACGCTGATCACCCACCATGGCCACCGCGTCGAGATCCGGTGTGCCGCCGCCAGCGTCCAGTCCAGCCCACGCTGCACCCAAGATGTCGCCCCGCCACGGAGTGGCTTCGGCTCGGGCATCCAGGAGAAGAGGATCGGCACAAGGGTCATCGCCAACAGGAGCGCGACCGCCACGCCGAAGCCGAGCACGACCCCCATCACGCGGAACATCGGTGTCGGGATGAACGACAGGCACACGAAGCCGGCGAAGGTCGTTGCCGACGTGAACACGCAGGCCCGGCCCACGTCCTCCGCCGAACGCAGGATCGCCTTGTTCTTCGGCCGTCCCAGGCCGAGCTCCAGCAGGTACGCCGAGCAGAGGTGCACGACGTCGGAGAAGCCGACCACCAGGATCACGACCGGGACGAGTGAGATCATGATGTTGATCTCCCGCTCCAGCATGACCGAGAACCCGAAGGTCCATATGACGGCGATCAACGACACGACCGACGACATCAGCGCCGGCCACAGGCGCCGGAACATCAGCCACACCGCGATGAGCAGGACCAGCGCCACCCACGGGAAGATCGTGCGCAAGCTGTAGTTCGTCGCCTCCACCGCGGCGTTGATGCTGACCATCAACCCCGCGCTGTGCACGGTCTCCACCGGGAGCCCCTCGGCTTCGAACGCGTCAATCACGGCCTCGCGGAGCGCCGGCAGGGCTTCGGCCGGTCGGGCCGGATCGGGCAGGATCTCCAGGAGCAACGCGGTGCTGCGCCCGTCCGTCGAGACCACCAGCCCGCGCGCGAACACATCGGATCGGAGTGCCTCCAGAATAGGAACCCTGTCTCCCGGACGCTCCCGAACGTCGTCCGCGTAGCGCGACACGCGGATCGTCTCCCCGTCCCCATCGACGTCCTGCGCGTCGAGCAGGCTGACGACCCGGTCGATGTCGTCGAGCTCCTCCAGCCGGTCCGCCAACCGCTGCAACCGCGCCAGAGGCTCGGGCGCCAGCGGGTCGGGCTCGTCGAAGGCGAAGACATTCACCTCCTCGGTCCCGAACTCCCCGACCCGTTCGACGTATCGGGCGTACGCCGGGCTGTCGCCAAAGAACATCTTCTCCAGCGACGAAGCGATGATCGCATGCGACGCCGACCAGAGCGCGCTGGCGGTGATCGCGGCGATGCCGAGCACGACGAGCGCGCGGTGTCTGAGCACGAATCGGAAGTACGCGGCGACCAGACCGTGCGCGGAGCCTCGCGTGGCATCGACAGCGGGCGTGGGACGCGAAGCGCTTGTTTCGTCGATCACGACATGTCGGCTCGACCGCCGCGGCGCAAAAGGAGTGGACCGGGCCCCCGCGGGGGCGTCACCAGGGTGCTTTCCCTCAGATCCGCGAGCAGGTCGTCTGCGTCGAGAATCCGGTGGTCGAGCACCCGAGCACCGAGCGGCTCCCCACCGACACATATCCGGCCGGGCAGCTCGAGCCGCACACCACGATCGTGCTGCCGGTGATGATCCCGCACGTGGCCTGGGTCGAGAACCCGGTGGTCGAGCAACCCAGGACGGAACGTCGACCGGTCACGTAGTACCCCGTCGGGCAGCTGGAGCTGCACACCACGAAGGACGAGCCGCAGTTGGGCGCGCACGTCGACTGGGTGCTGAATCCGCTGGGTGAGCAGCCGAGCACCGACCGGCGCCCGGTCACGTGGTAGCCCGTGGTGCAGCTCGAGCCGCACGCGGTGTAGCCCGTACAGGTGCAGCCGGTGCAGGCGTCGGGGTACTCGCACGAGCTGTTGCAGGTCCGCGTCTGGCAGGTGTTGCAGCCGGCGCTCGACGAGCTGCCCGAGGCGCACTCCCCCTCGTCCTCGCAGGCTCCGGTGGTCCAGAAGCAGGTTCCGGTGCAGCGGTCGGTGCGCGTGCCGCAGTTTCCGCAGCCCGACGATCGCGATGCGCCGGGTGCGCACTCGCCGCCGCCGGCGCAAGCACCCCAACTGCCCCAGCGGTTCCACGTGCACGTGGTGTCGTTACAGGTCCGCGTTCGCGACTGCGAGCCGAACGAGCAGTTGCCGCACGATCGGACCTCGCGCTCCGAGTCGTCGTTCGCACAGGTGGCAGCGGTGTCGCAGGCGCTCCAGGCGGACCAGCTATTCCATCCGCAGGTAAGCGCATCGCACGTTCGGGACCGGCTGCGGGTCCCCTCGCCGCACGAACCGCAGCCTTCCTCCTCGACGTCGATATCCCCGGGGGCGCAGGCCGCGGGCGTCGAACAGGCTCCGACATCGGTCCACTCGCCCCAGATGCAGCGGTCGGTGCACGTCCGCGCCTGGGATTGCTCGCCCAGGCCACACGCCCCGCAGGCGACGGTTCGCTCTTCGGCGTCTCCTTCCACGCAGACGCCGGACTCGACGCATTCCCACTCGCCCCAGCTGCAGTCGTCGCCGCACCGGCGGGTATCGGTGCCGCACACGCCGCACGCCGCTCCGGACTCCTCTTCGCCCGGCGCGCAGGAAGTCTCGGTGAGGCACTCGCCACAGGCGTCGAGGGCGTCGTCGCCCGCGTCTCCCTCGCACACCGCCTCTCCGACGCCGCAGCCCCACGTGCCGGTGCCGCAGGTGCCGCAGGCATCGCCGATCGCGCCCGGGAGTGCGCCGCATCCTCCGCACTCGTTGAACGCGTCG
This sequence comes from uncultured Myxococcales bacterium, assembly GCA_964520965.1. Taxonomy (GTDB): domain Bacteria; phylum Myxococcota_A; class Bradymonadia; order REDH01; family REDH01; genus CAZFPM01. The sequence continues at coordinate 3,682 of CAZFPM010000246.1, read as the reverse complement.
CCTCGGAGGTCGCCCTCGCACGTCACGGCATCGGGCCCATCGCAGTCGTACAGACCGGAGCTGCACGTGCCGCACGCGGCGCCGACCGGGTCGACCAGCTCCGTGCATCCTCCGCACTCGTTCAGCGCGAGATCCCCCAGGTCACCGACGCAACCGATCCGATCGGGCGAGGCGCAGATGGCCGTCCCCGTGTCGCACGTGCCACAGGGGTCTCCCGGGTCGCCGTCCAGGGACTCGCATCCGCCGCAGGCGTTTGCCGCCACCTCGCCGAGATCGCCGGCACAGGCCACGGCGTCGTCGCCCTCGCAGATCCAGATCCCGGTGTCGCACGTTCCGCAGCCGCTGGCCGGCATGCCGTCGAGATCGGCGCAGCCGCCGCACTCGTTCTCCGTCGCCTCGCAACCGTCGAACGCCAGCTCGTTGCAGTCGAACCAGCCTTCTTCACAGCCGGTGACGACGCACTCGCCCCCGGCGCACTCGGAGGTCGCGTGATCGAGCACGCACGCGATGCCACATCCGCCGCAGTTCTCCGGATCGCTGCCGAAGTCGAACGCCTCGTCTACGTCGAGGTCGCAGTCGTTATCCTCCCCGTCACAGAGCTCGGGCGCGCCGTCGAAGGTAGCCGCGGATGTGTCGTCGCAGTCGCCGCCGAGGCAGTCGACGCCGCGTCCGTGGCCGTCGCCGTCCTCGTCGAAGCAGGCGCTGCAGACCCCGAGTTCGGGGGTGCAGACGCGATGTTCCTCGTCGGCGATCCGCACGGATCCACACCGGGCATCGGCCGGGCAGGGCCGATCTTCGCCGCACCCGGTCGCGCAGAAGCGTCCGTCGTCCTGGTCGAGGCAGAAGTTGCGGGTCGCGCCACAGTCCGCGTCTCTCTCGCACGGCTCGCAGTATTGGGGGGGTGGGGGGACGCAGATGCGCACCGCGTCGGATCCCGTGTCTTGGAGGAGCACGCAGTCGTAGCCTTCGAGCGAGCAGGTGTCGGCGCAGATCTCGGAGCAGATCAGTGCGTCGCCAACCCCCGAGCGGACGCAGTACCCGCTGGCACAGTCCGTCCCTCGTTCGCACGGACAGCCGAGTGTGTCGCAGCTGCAATCGACCCCTTCGCAATCCCCCCCGAGATCGAGGGCGCCGGAATCCTCGACGCCGTGCAGGTCGGGAAGATCCCCCACGTCATCCACCGGCGCAATGTCGACGATGGCGACCGGGTCGTCGCTCCCGTCGGAGTCGGTGGATCCGCTGCCGCTGGTCGTGCCGCAGGCGACGACGAGCGCCGACGCGAGAGCGAAGACACAGTGAAAGAAACGGTTCAAGCGAACCTCCGAGCGATCGTGATGGGGTCCAATGTAGCGGGCGGCGGACACGCGATCCATCTCGTCCCGGCGCGGACATTCGAATGCGGCTGCTGCCTCTCATGGGGTCGACGACATCGAGCCGATGCGTTAGAGGGTGCGCGCCCGCGCTCCAGCGGGGTCAGCGGAGAAGATCATGCGTGTAGGAATCTGCGGTTACCCGGGTTCGGGAAAGTCCACCGTGTTCGCGGCCCTGGCCCCCGGCGGCAGCAAGAGCCAGGGCGGCATCGCCTACGGGTCCATCAAGGTCCCGGACAAGCGCGTGGACACCATGTCGGGGATCTTCGACCCGAAGAAGACGACCTACACGGAGATCACGTTCATGGACGTCGGTGGCGACGGCGGTCGGTCGGGCGCCTTTCCTCCCGAGGTCGTCCAGGCGATGCGGAACACCGAGGTGCTGGCCCACGTCGTCCGTGGCTTTCAGAACCCGATGCTGTCCGAGGCCGCGGATCCGTCGCGAGACGAGGCGCGTTTCGACGAGGAGCTGATCCTGCTCGACCACGGCATGCTGGAGAAGATCCAGGACCGGTGGCGTCGGGAGCAGCGGAAGGGGCGCGAGGTCGAGGTGTTGGAGCGGTGCATCGCGCACCTGGAAGACGGCCAGCCCCTGCGGACGCTCGGGCTCGAGGCGAACGACATCGCGGCGTTGAGCGGGATCCAGCTCCTGTCGATGACTCCGCTGATCATCCTCTACAACCTGTCGGAGGACGCCTGGGCTGACCCCGCTCAGGCGCAGCTGCGCGAGGTCGGCAAGCGAGATGACGGCACGCCGACGATGGCGATCTGCGCCGAGATCGAGTCGGAGATCGCCGGCCTGGAGCCGGAAGAGCAGAAGGAGTTCCTCGACGGGCTCGGCATCGGCGAGCCGGCGCGGGACGAGTTCGTCCGCACGGCCTACGGCCTGTTGGACCTGATCTCTTTCCTCACAGTCGGCCCCGACGAGTGTCGGGCGTGGACGATCCGTCGCGGCATGAGCGCGCGGCAGGCGGGCGGTCGCATCCACAGCGACATCGAGCGCGGCTTCATCCGCGCCGAGGTCTACCGCTGGGAGGACCTCGTGGAGCACGGCACCGAGGCGGCGTTGAAGGCGGCCGGGAAGATGCGGCTGGAGGGTAAGGACTACGTCGTCGTGGACGGCGATGTGTGCAACTTCCGGTTCAATGTTTGAGTTGAGGGTGCGCGGACAATATGACGACCTCCAAAGATGAGAAGAGTGACGATGTTCTCGGTCTTAGCGGAACATCAGATGCGCTAGGAAATGGTCTTGATGAGGTGTCACCTACCGTCTTCTCGCGGCGTGACATCTTGCGTCTTGGAGCCGCTCTCGGGCTCACGACCCTCGGGGGGGGGGGGCCTTCTGGGGAGTACTCGAAGCGATGGTGGCCAAGGGCCCAGCGACCGAGTGGTTCAAGAGTGTCTGCCGCTATTGTGGGACTGGCTGCGGTGTTCAGCTGGGCATGAGCGATGGTGAGGTCATCGAGGTCCGCGGTGATGAAGATGCCCACAACCAAGGGAAGCTGTGCATCAAGGGCTCGCTGCTCACGGTGCTCAACCAGCTCCCAGGACGTCTGACCACGCCGCAGATCCGACGAGACGGCACCCTGCGCAAAGCAAGCTGGGACGAGGCAATGGCGCTGGTCGCAGAGCGCTTCAAGCAAGCCATCCGTGAGGCAGGGCCAAGCTCTGTCGCCTATTTTGGCTCCGGCCAACTCTACATCGAGGAGAGCTACACCGCGAATAAGCTGTTCAAGGCGGGCCTCGGCTCCAACAATGTCGATGGCAACCCGCGGCTGTGCATGGCTTCAGCGGCAGTGGGCTACACCAAGACATACGGCAAAGACGAGCCTCCTGGCGCGTTCGAGGACATCGACCACGCCGAGGTGTTCTTCATTATCGGCGCCAACCCAGCCGAGTGTCATCAGCCGGTCTTTGAGCGCATCCTGAGCCGCCGCCGCCAGCATCCGAATACGGTGATCGTGTGCGTCGATCCTCGGCGAACCATGACCGCCAAGTATGCAGATATTCACATCTCGCCTCGGCCGGGCAGCGACTTGCTTCTGCTTTGGTCGATGGCCAACGTCATTGTCCACGATGGCTTTGCAGATCGGGACTTCGTGAGTGCCCATGTATCCATGCAGAACGTGGATGGAAGTGCGGCAGATTGGGGTGCGCTGGAGCGCTTCCTGGATGGCTATGCGCCGTCAAAGGTGAGTGAGCGCCTAGGGGTGCCAGCAGCACGTATCCGCGAGCTTGCGCAGCTCTTTGCCACCCGCCCTGCGACGATGAGCCTGTGGACGATGGGGCTCAACCAGCGTGTCGACGGAGTC
>CAZFPM010000245.1:8343-9011 GCA_964520965.1 uncultured Myxococcales bacterium | reverse complement strand
GGCAGCCACGGAGAAGCGATGTCGCTGAACTCCGAGCGCTCGTTCAACGCCGCGACCACCTGGTTGCCCACGTCGACGCGGAAACCAAGCGCCTGCGTGCTGCAAGGCTGGCCGTCGTTCAGCACAGCCTTGAGCGTGTCCTCGTCGTGCTCCGTCAGGAGCGCGACGCGCTCGAAGAGCGTATCGAAGAACTCGGTGAGCGGAGCGAACACATCGCTCATCACCGCGGGCGTGCCCGAGGTTGTCGTGCGTTCAATCGTGGGGCACTCCAGCGCCCAGATGACCCAGCGGTACGCTGGCGTCCGAGCGGAGACCAAGGTCGCCGCCCTCGAGCAGCTCGTTCCGACCGATGCGTTGATGGCGAGCGAGTAGTGACTCTACCACCCTATACCACCGGCTATACCAAGCGGTCCGAGAACGGGCCTCGATCGGAAGGTCGGTCGCGGTCGCAACAGCCGGAAGTTCAGGGAACTCCGGTAGTTACGGAAGTGGCCGCTACTGGGTTCGAACCAGTGACTTCTTCCGTGTGAGGGAGGCTTGACCCCCTGAGAGAGTCTGCGAGTATCCCGTGTTTTCAGGATGTTACCGTCACCGGTCGACATCCAGCGTCCCCTGGCGACACGGGTTACTTGGGACTTTTCTTGGGACCTTGGGGAGTTCTTCCAAGG
>CAZFPM010000245.1:0-8333 GCA_964520965.1 uncultured Myxococcales bacterium | reverse complement strand
TGGCCGCTACTGGGTTCGAACCAGTGACTTCTTCCGTGTGAGGGAAGCACTCTCCCGCTGAGTTAAGCGGCCTCAGGGACCGCGGGTCCTAGCACGCCCGCGAGCGCACGCGCAAGATCGTTTTCGGCACGACCGGGTGCCCCGCGCCCGGTCGCTCGCGACCCGGATCGTCGACGCCCAGAGCGGCTGGCGCGGCGCACTTGCCGCCGGCGCCCGCGGCGGCGAAGCTGATCGCCTTCCCGGGCCGGTACTCACCGATGGACTTCGTCCTGATCCTCGCTCTCGCCTTCGTCGTCTTCAGCGGCGCTGCGGTCTTCCTCGTGATCGGCACGCCGCTCCGGGCCCTCTTCCACACACCGATGCGCATCCGGCTCGTCGCGCACGAAATCCCCGGCACGGTGCAGCCCCGGGTCGATGCGTTCGTCGCCCGCGGGTTGCGGGTCGTCGGCTCCTGGCGCGTTCCCCAGATGCCGGGAATGCGGGTGGTCGGGTTGCTCTCCGCCCAGGGGGATGTGCTCGGCATCGTCTACCGTCACCCGATCGCCGGCACCTGGTCGGACATCGTCGTGCTCCTCGCCGACGACACCTCGTTGACCGTCACCAACTCGCCGATGGCGGGGCAGATGGATCCGCCTCCCTGGTCGCGCCGGATCGTGCTCGTCCGACAGCCCGAGGAGGCGCTCGTTGGTTGCGCGCTCGCGGAGGCAGGCGAGGCCCCCCGGCGGCACCTCCGCGATGACGAATTCGCCGAAGCGTTCATCGACGCCCACGCCCGCGAGATGGCTTGGCGCGCAGGCCGAGGCGGCGCGACGCTGGAGGAGGTCAGTCGGGTCGCCGGTGGTGAGTACTCGCCCGACGTCGTGGGCCGCACCGCAGCGGTGATGCAAAGACGCGCCGCGAAGCAGGTGGCCAGGCTCGAGGCAGAAGCCGGCGAGCCGCCGACCGAACCAACGCACTGACGCCACCGGAGCGTCGTGTCGGAACGCCGCCCCCCACGCATTGGGGGGCAGCGGCACGCAGTGCCGCGGGGGGTGGGCCGGAGTCTGCCGGCTGCTTTCATGTCGCGTGATGCCGGTGGTCGGCAGGGTGTGGCTCCCCCCCTGCTTCGCCTCGCTGCGCTGTCCCCCGCGGGGCGGGGGACGGCGACGGGGAGAGCTCTCTCGGCGGTCGGCGGTACGGGCCATGCGCCGACGATCGACACGGACTTTGAGAGAACTCTCAGGGTTTGCGCGACCCTGCGGGAGTACTGCTGCTCGGCGGGACCACTTCCGGACCCCGACCGAGCACCCCGACTGGTGACATCATGACTCGCTTGCCCTTCATCTTCCTGCTCACAGCAACCCTCGCGTTGGCGACCGCGTGCGCCGACGAGCGCCTCGTCGACCTCGTCGCCTCGCTGCCGCCGACGGCATACACGTGCGTCGACGTCGTGACGCAGGGCTTGACCGTCGCGCCCTTCGGTCCGTGGGCCGACGCCGCCGCGACCGGAATACGTCGAGTTCGACGCTGCCGCCGCGAACACGTGCATCACCGAGCTGCAAGCGGCGGCGTGCGGCGAGCCCGTTTGGGCCGCCCTGCTCGACCGCTCCTGCTTCGGCCGCGGCGCCCCCCTCGGCGGCGAGGAGCAGCGCAGCATGTTCCGGCGCACCGCCGCCGACGGCGAGGCGTGCACTCCCCTGAACGACGGCTTCGGCGGCCTCTACTACGGCACGTGCGACCCCACGATCACGTTCTGCTGCATCGAGGAAGAGGCCGGCTGCGGCACGCCGTCGCCGAGCGACGAGGGCACCTGCCAGCCGGTCGCCGGCATCGGTGACGTCTGCTCCGTGTTCCCCGTGCAGCTCTGCGCGACCGGCGTGATGTGCAGCGCGGAGAATCGCTGCGAGGAGGCGAGCACCGCGATCCTGGCCCCCGGCGTCGAATGCGCCGGTGAGTCCTTCGGCGTGCTCGGCGAGTGCCAGGACTCCTGGTGCGACCTGATCGACACCGGCCTGTGCGAGCCCCTGAGCGACGACGGCACCGCGTGCGTCTTCCCCTACGAGTGCGTATCCGGAGCCTGCAACGCCGGCGTCTGCTCACCCTTCGCGACCTGCGTGGGGACCTGGCCTGGATGTCTCATAGTTCTCGATAGCGAGGCGCTGGAGGCCGAGGCGAGTCCGAAGTCGGTGACCGAGAGAGCGTGCAGGCGTACTCGACAGTACGTCGAACGTTCTCGACCGAGCCGACGCAGGAATCGTCCGGAGCTCCGGCGCCGCAGCCCGAGGTCTGTGAGATATCCAGGCTAGGTCGGAGGGCGGTCGTTCGAGCGAGGGGAGGGTGGGGCTCTGCGCCATATCGCGCCGTCGTGGCCCGTTCGGGCTTGCACCCGGGACCCGATGCGTGGCATGTCAAGTAGGTAGGCAATCACCTCGACAGCGTCGCGCGGGACACGATCGTGTCCGCGGACCACCCGGGATGCCCCATGCGCCGCACCCTGTTCGTTCCACTCGTTTGCCTGCTCTTCGCCCTGTCGTGGGCGTGCACCGACAGCGACGAGGGCGGCGATACGCCGGATCCTGGCGCTGATACCGGCGGTTCGGATGCCGGTGGCGGTGACACCGCGGGCGGCGAAGACACCGGCGGCGGCGAAGACACCGCGGGCGGCGAAGACACCGGCGGCGGCGAAGACACCGGCGGCGAAGACACCGGCGGCGGCGAAGACACCGGCGGCGGCGAAGACACCGGCGGCGGCGAAGACACCGGCGGCGGTGAAGACACCGGCCCGACGATCGGCCCCGGCTTCGGCACCGAGTTCTCGCTCCCACCCGTCGGCACGACGACCGTCTACCGGATCGATCGTTGCGACGGGAACACCTTCGACGCCCCGGGCCTCTACAACGAAGACGTCGAGATCGACGGCGAATCCTGGGCCAGGATCGAGCTCGGCGACTTTTCCGTCGAGGCACCCGAGGGCGTGATCGTCTTCGCCCGCTACGTGTCCGGACTCCTCGAGTTCAAGGGAGCCGAGGTCTACACCGCAGACGGACCGGGCCCGAGCTTCTCGTACAGCCTGGCCGACCCGATCGGGGGCATGGACACCACCGAAGCAGGCGTCCCCGCCACCATCGAGACAGCCGCCGAGATGTGCTTCGGCGATGACTGCCACTCCGTCGATTTCACGATCATCTACGAGATCGTCAGCAAGTCGACTTCGGTCGAGGTGCCGTACGGCACCGTCGACGACGCCTGGCAGATCCGCTTCCAGATCACCGAGGACGACTTCGAACTGCCCGAGAGCGACTGGTTCGTCGCCGACGATGTCGGCCTGCTCAGTGCCGGGATGATCCCCGGCTACTGCGCGATCGAGCTCGTCGAGCTGACCCGGCCCGACGACTGAGCTCCCGGGAGCGCTGCGGCGGTCGCCGCGCGCACCCCCTCGCTGCGCCCAACTCCGTGCGATGTCCGGCAACGGACCGCCAACCCGAACGAGGAGTCGAACATGACCCACAGAACGCCTTTCCGCTTGCTCGCGCGAACCCTCGCGGTCGCCGCCATCGTCTCCCTCGCCGGGTTCGCCTGCGGCCACGAAGCGGAGTCCGGCTGGTCACCCGACAACGTCGATGGCTGGAACGTCATCTTCGAGGACACGGCCAGTGATTTCGTCATCACATGGCACTTCACCGACACCTACGCCGAGAATCCGGGCGAACTCCCGGACAATCCGTATACCTATGAAAAGACAGGCGAGCACACGTCCGTTATCGAGATCGACGTGGGCGTGGTCGAGCGCTACGAATTGCGTTGGTCCTCCGCCAGCGATGGTACCTGCACCAGGACGCTCGACGGCGTTGACGAGATCGATTGCGTGTTCCGAGCCGCGCAGTAGCAAAACGCTCGCCGCCCGCACGCCTCGGGGCCCCCGGTCCCGAGGCTGACCGCCCCGGTGGGGTCCGCGCCCGTTCTTCCCCCGAACGGCGAACGGTGTAGTATCGTGCCCACAATCACCTACCCACACCGAGAGACAGTCGTGGACGCTCCTCCCACCCCCTCCGTCCGCACCGGCTCCCGGGTCGCCCACACCCTCGCGCTCGTCCTCGTCCTGGCATTCGCCGCCGCGCTCGCCGCCTGCGAGCCGGACGCCGCGCCGGTCGACGACGCCACCGACGCCGCCGATGGGACCGACGCCAGCGGCGAGGACACCACGCCCGCCGACGCTGCCGACGCCGGAACGACAGACGGGGGACGAGACACCGACACGGACACGCCGCCGCCGGACACCGTCGACGACACCGCCACAGATACCCCCCCGTCCGACACGCCCGCCGATACGCCCGGCGACACGACCACGGACGCCCCGGACAGCACCGACACCATCGACCCCGACGCTCCCGCCGACACGGATGGGTCCGTCGACACCGAGGACGCCGCCGACACGGACATCCCGCGCGGACCCGTCCGCATCTCCGCGAGCGTCGACCTCCGCACAGCCGAGCGTTACGGCATCGCCATCGACAGCATGGATCTCTCCACGCTGACCCACCTCACGGTCGGCTACGGCAACGTCTCACCGCCCGGCACCTGCACTGTCGGCGCCGAGGGTGACGACGTGACCCTCCGCGCCCTCGGAGAGACCCCCGGCGTGCGAGTCCTCCTCTCCGTCGGAGGCTTCATCGGCTCGCAGTTCTTCTCGTCCATCGCCGCAGACCCCGACCTCCGTTCCGAATTCGTCGCGTCGTGCGTCGGCCTCGTCACCGACCTCGGCCTCGATGGCCTCGAGATCGCCTGGCAATACCCGATCGCCGGCGGCATCGCCGAGAACGAGACCTCGCCCGAAGATTGGGCGAACTTCGTCCTGCTCCTCCAAGACGTCCGCGCCGGCCTCGACGCCGAAGAAGGCGACCTCGAGCTCGGCTTCGTCGGCCCCGCCGACCTCTACGTCGTGCCGCCCGAAGACCTCGCCGCCGCCACCGCAGTGGTCGACCAGGTCGCCCTCGTCACGTACGACTTCTACGGTCCGTGGGCCCGCGACACCGGCTTCGTCGCCGCGCTCTTCCGCTGGATCGAAGGGTTCGGGTTCAGCGTCAACCTCATCGTCGATGCGTACCGCGCCGCCGGCGTCGACATGTCCCGCCTCCTCGTCTCGCTCCCCCTCTACGGATGGGGCTGGGCCGGCGTCCCCGATATCGACGACGGACTCTTCCAGACCTCCACCGGCTTCGCGCCCGGCTCCGGACCCAACGACGGCGTCTATCCCATCTCCGTCATCTCCGCCGGACTAGGCGACTCCTTCGCCTCCCACTGGCACGAAGCCGCCCGCGCCGCCTGGCTCTACTCCCCCGAAGAACAGATCTTCATCTCCTACGAATCCGCCACCTCCGTCCGCACCAAGGCCCTCTACATCCTCGACAACGGCCTCGGCGGCGTCTCTGGCTGGGAACTCACCCACGACGCCGACGCCACCCTCCTCGAGCTCGCCTCCACCGTCTTCGAAGAAGAACTGAGCGAGTAGCCAGGCCGGGGTTTTCTCTTGCGGGGGCGCGGGGGGGCGGGTACCTGACGCTCGGCATGGCTTTGGTTCCTGACAAGTTTGATATCGTGGGTGCGGCGCGCGGGCGGCGTGTGCACGTGGTGAGTCTGGGTTGTCCCAAGAATCGGGTCGACTCGGAGCTGATGTTGGGGTTGATGCGGGGCGAGGGGTATCGCGTGGTGGACGATCCGGCGACGGCGGACGTGCTGGTGGTGAACACCTGTGCCTTCATCGAGTCGGCCAAGGAGGAGTCGATCGACACGATCCTGACGATGGCGGACTTCAAGGACACCGGCACGGCGGAGCGCCTGGTGGTGACGGGCTGCATGGCCCAGCGCTACGCGGACGAGCTGGCCGACGAAATGCCCGAGGTCGACTACTTCCTGGGCACGAACGAGTTCAAACGCATCAACGGCGCCCTCGCCGGCACGCTCCCCGATCGGAAGTACGTCTCGTACGGCTCCGCTCTCTACACGGCCGACGAAGACCGGGTGAACACGATTCGCGGCGGGAGCACCTACCTGAAGATCGCCGAGGGGTGCAGCCGGACGTGCACGTTCTGCATCATCCCGAAGATCCGCGGCGCGCAGGAGTCGAGGCGGCCCGACGACCTGGTGGCCGAGGCGCGCATGCTCGGCGCCGCCGGGGTCAAGGAGCTCAGCCTGATCGCCCAGGACCTCACAAGCTACGGCGTCGATCTCGGCCTCCGGGGCGGGCTCGAGGATCTGCTCGTTCGCCTCGACGAGGTCGAGGGAATCGAGTGGATCCGGCTCCACTACGCCTACCCCTGGAACTTCACCGAACGGCTGCTCGGCATCATCGAAGACTCCGGTAAGGTCCTGCCCTACGTCGACATGCCGCTGCAGCACGTCTCCGATCACCTGCTGAAAGCGATGCGCCGGAACGTGCGCCGCGACGCGCAGCGGGAACTGATCGCGCGACTGCGGAACGTGCCCGACATGGTGCTCCGCACCGTGTTCATCACCGGATTCCCGGGCGAGACCGAGGACGACTTTGCCGAGCTCTGCGACTGGGTACGAGACGTCGAATTCGACCGCGTCGGCGTGTTCGCGTTCTCCCGCGAGGAGAACACCGACGCCTTCGACCTGCCAGACCAGGTACCGGCGGAACTCGCCGAGGAGCGCCGCGACGTGTTGATGGAGATTCAACGGGATATCAGCAGGGCCAAGAACGAGGCGCTGATCGGCCGGACGATGCGCGTGCTCGTCGACGGGCCCTCCGATGAGCACGACTTCGTGCTCGAGGGGCGCCACTACGGGCAGGCCCTCGACATCGACGGCGTGACCTTCCTCTCCTTCGAGGACGGCGCCGCGCCGACGACGCCCGGCAACTTCGTCGACGTCGCCATCGAGGACGCCACCGAATACGACGTGCTCGGCGTCGTTCGTGGCGACTCATGAGCGGCGACCCGGCAGAGCAGGGGACCCCGGCCGTCGGCGACGAGATCGAGTTCGTCGTCGAGCGCATCGCCGCCGGCGGTGATGGATTCGCGCGCCTCCCTTCTGGCATGGCCGTCTTCGCCGACGCCGGCCTCCCCGGCGACCGGGTCCGCGGCATCGTCACCCACGCGCGCCAGCGCTTCGCCCGCGCTCGCGTCGAGGCGCTGGTCGCACCCGGCTCCACCCGCGTCGAGAGCGAATGCGCGTACTCCGAGGCCTGCGGCGGCTGCCGGTTCCGGAGCGCATCCTACGAAGACGAGCTTCGCTGGAAGGTCGAGGCGACCGTGGAGTCCGTCCGGCGTCTGTCCGGCACCCCCGCATGGCCCGACCCGGAAGTCATCGCGGCCCCATCGACGGACCACTACCGCGAGCGAGCGCGCCTGCACCTCGGCAAGGGCGGGGCGACCGGGTTCTTCGCGCCCGGCTCCAACGACCTCATCGCCACCGAGAACTGCCGGGTGTTGCACCCGTCCATCGACGGCGCTCGCCGAGCCGCCGCGTCCCTCTTCGACGGCGTGCGAGGCGTCGAGGCCCTGTGGATGGAGTGGGACGACGTGCGCGGGTCTGTCGCCATCACCGCCGAGGTCCCGCGCAAAGCCGAGTCGCCCATCGCCCGCAAGCTGCAAGCACGCATCGACCGCACCGGGATCCCCGATGGGATCGGCGCCGTCACCCTGTCTTCGGGCGGCCGCACGCGCGCGGTCTCCGGCGACGGTCGCGTGGCTCGAAGCCGCCCCATCGGTGACCGCGACGTCGTCGTGCTCGAACCCGCCGGCGGCTTCAGCCAGGTCGGCGGCGCCGCGAATGCCCGCCTGCAAGACGAGGTCATCCGCGCCTGCGCCCCAAGCGCCACCAGCAACGAACGGCCCGCGGCACTCGAGCTCTTCGCCGGAGCCGGCAACCTCACTTTCCCCCTCCTCGGCGCCGGCTTCGACGTCGACGCCGTCGAGGGCACCACCCCCGCCGTGCACGCCGCCGCCGCCGCGTACAAGTCCCTCGCCCCGCGCCCCCCAGCCCGCGCCCGCTTCTACGCCCACGACCTCGGCACCGGACTCCCCGAACCGGTCACCAAACGCCTCGGCGACTACGCAGTCATCCTCCTCGATCCCCCCCGCGGCGGCGTCCACGCCACCCTCCTCGAAGCCCTCGCCGCCACCCGCGCCACCCGCCTCGTCTACGTCTCCTGCGACCCCGCCGCCATGGCCCGCGACGCCACCCGCCTCGCCACCACCGCCTGGCGCCCCACCCGCTGGACCCTCCTCGACCTCTTCCCCCGAACCCCCCACATCGAAGCCCTCGCCGTCTTCGACCGCGAAGGCTGAGGCCCTTGGGGCGCCGCTCCGAACCTCCGCCAGACGACACCCCTG
>CAZFPM010000244.1:7429-9015 GCA_964520965.1 uncultured Myxococcales bacterium | reverse complement strand
GGTTCAGATCCGAGATCGAGCGGGCGGTCGAAGCCATCACGGATGCCGGGGCGCCACAGCCGACCTGGCACCGAGCTCCGGTGTTCTCCGTCGTGAACGAGACGCTGTGGGCCTTGGACGTGCTTCGCGATCTCGGATTCCGCTACGACTCGTCGATCTTCCCTGTCGCGGACCGACGCTACGGCATCTCCGGGGTGCCGCGGACTCCCTATCGGCTCGCCAACGGCATGTGGGAAGTACCGCTCACTGTCGTCGACTGGCGAGGGGTGCCGCTCCGAGCGGCTGGCGGCGGTTACACGCGCTTGCTGCCGATGCGTTACACAGAGTGGGCTCTCGATCGGTGTGAGGCGGAGGGTCGGGGCGCAGCCCTCTACTTCCACCCGCACGAGTTCGAGCCCACGAGGCCGCGCACGCCCTGGCGCCTCGCGATCTCACGGCCGTCGGTTGCCTTCCGGTCCGTACGATTCAACGCCCAGCAGGGAATCGGTCGCGGTCGCCGCTTGCGCGAACGGCTCCGCAAGCTGCTGCGGACACGCGAGTTGGTGCCGCTCAGTGCGTTGATTCCCGCCGACGCGTGACGCCGCTGGAGGTGCTCGGCGGAAGCGCCGACACCTCTCGGTGCACAGACCGCTGCGCCGTCGCGTGCAGTGGCGAGCCGGCGAGCGCAGGGGCGCCCGGGGAGGACGCGACCGGTCTACGGGGCGGGAGGCGGCGGCTGGCAGATTGCCGCCGCCGGAGAGGCAACAGGAGCACCAAGAGGGCTCCGAAAAGCGGGACCATCGGGGCACGATAGCGTGACAAGGTCCCGAAATTCATCGAGGTCACCCCTACGGCGGCTCCGAACGAAAGGACGAACACCGTCAGAAACAGGAGTGTCGGTGAGCTGGTGATCACCCTCCATGTGCCGCGAATCCCTCGCCGGCGAAGGATGATCAAGGTCAGCACCAGGAAGGTCGAGGATTCGAGCGCGGCCACGAGCGACAGAGGGTTGTGCGCCTCGAAGATGAACGGGCGGTAGAGCGCGGTCGCCAAGCCCATCGGCGCGCTGAGAAGCTGTTGTATCGGGCCCCCGCCGCTAGCCATGAAATACGCGGAGTTGCTCGGACTCGTCGCGCCGTACTCCACGAGGACCGCAGCGCTCTCGGTCACGTTCTCGAGGGCGAACCGGGGAAACAGGGTGCCCAAGCCGAGCGTTGCGACCGCAACAGCGAACGCAGCGGCGGTGGCGCGGACCGGGTGATCGAGAAGGCGGATCCGCCTGCCGCGGCGGGCCGCTGCTACGCTGAACGCCAAGGCGCCGGCCGCGAACGTCAAGGGGAACAAGAAGTAGGGCTTCGTGACTGCGATCGGCACATAGCCCAATGCGCAAACGGCGACTCCCAGCGCGCGGCGGCGAGTGTGGATCGCCAGGTAACAACCGACGATCATCAGCGATAGCCCCGTCCCGGCGAATCCCTCCTTGAGGAGCGCGCTCGTCCAGAAGACCGAGGACGGCACGAGGAGGCACACGATCATCAGACGCCGGTGGTAGCGGCGCGAGAAGACCCCGCGCAGCACCCGGTAGACCAACGCTTTCCCGGCGAACG
>CAZFPM010000244.1:0-7329 GCA_964520965.1 uncultured Myxococcales bacterium | reverse complement strand
CGAATCCCGCCCAGAGCAGCGGTCGTTCGTCCGAGCGAAACGCCCGCTGCCAGACGAAGACAAGGAGCGCGCCTGCGACAACCACGGCTCCCGTGACCGCCAGCTCGCTCACGAGACAGCCTCTGCGCCCCGCGGCGTTCCGTCCATCAACCGCGCGTACAGCTGGAGTGTCGCCTCCCAGACCGCCTCACGACGGAAAGCACGCGACACGAATTCCCGCCCCGCGGCCCCGTGCTCGGTCCGCAGCGTCTCCGATGCGACGTACCGGCAGATCGCATCGGCGAGGGCCTCGACCTCGCCCGCCGGGACGAGGAGCGCGGTCTCGCCGTCGATGCACGCCTCCAGGCAGCCGGGCACTCGGGTCGTGACCACCGGCCGGGCCATGGACTGCGCCTCCAGCACGACCGTCGGAAGCCCCTCACGGTAGGTCGGAAGCACGAGGACGTCCGTCGCCGCATAGAGCGGGGCCACATCATCGATCCGGCGGCCGCTCACGATCACCGACGGAGCTCCCGCGGTGAGCGCCTCGCACACCTGCGGTGCGAGCCCATCGCGGGTCTCGAACGGACCGGCAACGAGAAGCCGGGCGTGCGGGTGGGCCTCGGCAACCCGCACCCAGGCCGTGGTCAGATCGGCCACCCCCTTGTCCCGCGTAACCCGTCCCAGGAACGTGACCAGAACGTGGTGGTCGGCGACACCAAGCGCCTCGCGCGCGGCGGCCCGCTCCGGCTCCGACCATGCGCCGGGGTCGAACTTCCCATCCACGTCGACGCCGTTGGCGCTTCCATTGTGAAGTACGTCGATGCCCCGGCCGGTTCCGATCCCCTCGGCCAACGCGACCTCCCGGATGCCGTGGCTGACGCTCAAGACATGGTTTGCGAGCGCGGCGGCGATCCGCTCCGTCGTTGTCAAGAGCGCCCGCATCGCTCCTGTCGCCGTCATCAGCGGGAGCCCGTGGATCTGGTAGACCCGCGCCGGGACTCCAGCGACACGGGCCGCGATCATGCCGAGCAGGCCGGCTTTGGGCGTGCCGGCGTGGACGATGTCCGGCTCGATCCGGCGCAGCGTTCGGACCAGCGCCCCAACCGCAAGAGCATCAGAGACGGGCGTGATGGCCCGTGACATCGGAATCCCGATCACGTCGACACCCTCGTCGCGGCCGAAGCGCTCGAGCGCCTCGCTCGGCGAACAGATGATCGTGACTTCAAACCCGTGCTCTTCGAGGTAGTGGGGCCGACCGGAGAGGAAGCACAACGACTCCGGTGCGGTCGTGATATGGACGAGCTTGGGCATGACGCGTACCGGCGGGAGCCCCGTCCCATACCGGAGTGGTCATGACGCCACAAGCGCGAACCCGGGGGTGGTCGCGTCGGAGATCGACTACCTCGACAGCCACGATCAGCGGGTGCCGCGGTCGCTCCCACCGGTGAAGAGCTCGCGACTCACCGTCCCCTCCTGGTTCACCCCCTCGCGCGAGAGCACGGTGGTGACGGTGCGGAGCAGGATCATCAGGTCGACCAACGGCCCGATGTGGTCGACGTACCAGACATCGTATTCGAACTGGGTGTCCCAATCGAGGCTGTTCCGGCCCTTGACCGCCGCGTAGCCGGTGATCCCGGGCCTGACCTCCAGCCGGCGAGCCTGCTCCGCGTCGTAGAGCTCCACGTAGTCGGCGTAGAGCGCGCGGGGCCCGATCAGGCTCATCTCGCCGCGCAGCACGTTCCAGAGCTGGGGGAGCTCGTCGAGGCTGGAGTGGCGCAGGAAGTCCCCCACCGAGGTGAGCCGGTCGCCGTCGGGCAGCGGCTCTCCATCAGGCCCCACCGCGTCCCGCATCGTCCGGAATTTCAGGATCGAGAACGGCGCTCCGCCGCGCCCGGCCCGTTGCTGTCGGAAGACGACAGGCCGCCCGACATCGAGCCACACGGCGACACCTACCGCGGCGAGCACCGGGCTCAACGCGACCAGCCCCGTGCCCGCCGCGACGACGTCGAATGCTCGTTTCACGTTGTCGTAGCGCATTGCTCAGCCTCGGCCGGGAACGACCGGTCTGAAGCACGAATCACCGGGCTGCACAAGCGTCGGCGGAGTGGTCCCGCCGGTCAGGCTCAGGCGCACGACAAGGTTGCAGCGGCTGCCATCCTCGCTGTATTGCACCGCTTTCCCCCGAACGCTGAACCGACCTTGCCAGCACAGCGACGGAAGCACGACTCCCTGCCCCCCTGGGCACGGGAGGCGACGCGGGCGATCGACCTCGGCCTCGTGGCGTTGGTCGTCGTCTCGCCGCTGCTCATCGGTGGACTGCTTCCCGCGGGACAGGTCGCGCTGTCCGCCGCCGCGGTCGGTATCCTCGCCGTCACGTTCCTGACGTATCTCGGCGCCGGCCAACAGTGGCAATGGGACAGCGCCGCGTCCGTGCTCGTCCTCGCCGCGGCGCTCACGCTGGTCCGGGCGACACCGCTCGGGGGGCTGTTCGCCGGCGATACCGAACGCACGGTCTTCGCGCTCTGGCCCGGCCTTCCGCTGCTGGGCACCGTCGCGCCGGGGCGTGCGCCGCTCGCAGCCCTGCAGTTCGTGGGCATCGCCGCCATCGTCCAGATCGCGGCGGTGCGCCTGCGGCGTAGCGGCGGCTCGGCGCGGGCGACACAGATCGTGTTGGGAACCTGGGGCCTGGTCGCCCTCACCGGGCTCGCGCACGCCGCTACGGCGGCGGATCGGATGTTCGGCGTCTACGAGCCGCTCCTGTTCTCCGGGCTCCTCGATCCCATCGCGGCCCCCTTCGTCAACGAGAACCAGAGCGGAGCGCTGTGGGCCCTGGCCGCTGTGGTCGCGCTCGGCGCGGCCCGCCTGCAGAGGGTCGGTCAACGGCGGACGGCCTTCCTGGTCTTGGGCTTCGCCGCGATCGGCGTGCTCTTCGTCGCCATGGAGGCGCACGCCGCCGAGCTCGCGTGTGGCGTCGGCGTCGCCGTCCTGGCGATCGGCGCCGTGGTCTCTCGCTCGCGGTGGCGGCACTACGACCGCTCCGTGGCGGCGGCTTCCGCGCTGGCGCTGCTCATCGTCCTCGTAACGGTCTACGTGGTGATGCCGTCCGGTGATGGAACCGGATCGATGGTGGAGAAGACGCGCATCTGGCGCGACGCCTGGGCCCTGACCGCACGCGCCCCCTTCTTCGGCTATGGACCGGGCGCGTTCCCCGACGTCTACCCGAGCGTGGCAGGCCAGGTCCGGATCGCGCGGTTCGCCTACGCCGAGTCGATGCCCGTGCAGTTCATCGTCGACCACGGGTACCCACTGGCCGTGCTCTTCCTGATCGCGCTGGGGCGGAGCCTGGGGCGCCGCGGCCGCTCGCAGCGACGACACGACACGGACGTACGCGCCGTGATCCTGGCGATCCTCGTCACGGTGGCGATCGAGGCGGTCGGCGGGATGGGGCTCGTGGCCCTGGGCTACGCGTTCCCCGTCGCCGTACTCTACGGAACCTTGGCGGGGCAATCGGCTCGACGTCGCCGCCCGTCTACCCATCCCGTCGTGCTCCTCGGCGCGGCGGTGTGGTTCGGAGTCGCTGCCGGCTCCCTTCCCGGGCTGTCCGACTCGGTACGGCTCGGCGCCCTGGAGGTACAGGTTCCGGCGATGAGCGGTCTCGACGTCGCCGCCCCGCGGGACCCGGAGCTGGACGCGGAGTTGCACCGTCTGGCCGCGCTCGCGCCCGCGTCTCCCGCCGTGATCGGGGCCGCCGCCTGGATCGACATCCTCCGCGGGGATCTGGACGCCGCGGCACCACGCGTCGACTACCTGTCGGCGCACGCGCCCGGGTGGCAGCTCACCTGGGACATCGACTTCGAGTATGCCCTCGCCCGCGGCGAGTTGCGCCGCGCGTGCGCTGCGATCGTCGCGATGGAGCCGCGCATTCACGGCACCCCCGATCTGCTCGCCGAGCAGTTGCGGCGCGTCGACGACGACGTCACCCGTTGGCTGAGCTGCTTCGACGATCCCCGGGCGATCGCGCCCGCGATCCTCCGCAGCCTCGTGCACTCCCGCGCGTACTCGGAGGCACTCGCGCTGGCCACCGCACGGCTGGCCGATGAGCCCGACGACGAGGACGCCCTGGTCACGGCGGCCGAGGCATTGACCGGTCTTGGCATTCCCGAGCTCGCGGCCGATTACGCGCGGCGGATCGAGGCGCTGGACGAGGCGAGCGCGATGTCGCATCTTCGCGCGAGCCGCACGTTCGGGGCACTCGGTGACCAGCAAGCCCGGATCGGGGCGCTGAACGCCGCCATCGATCGACACCCCGACGACGACCGGCTCCGAATCGAGCGACTCGTCGCCTTCGCGGCAGCCGAGTCGTTCCCGGGAAGTGACGAGGATCTCCTCGCTCTTTTCGTCACCGACTACACGCGACTGCGACGACACGCGGCCACGAACGACGGGATCGCCGCGCGTCGTTACCGTGCGGGCGCCCGCGTGTTCGAACGCACCGGGATGCTCGACGAGGCCGCCCGAGCCCTGCACGGCGTGCTCCGCCATCGCCCGGACGATCCCTGGGCATTGGAGGCCCTCGCTCGGATCTACACGGCCCAGGGGCGGGAGTCCGCGGCCCAACGCTACCGCGAGCGCGCCGCATACCAGCGCCAGCAATGACCGGAGGTCCCGGAGCCGCCACCGCCGACTGGGCGGCCTGGGCTGAACACACCCTGCGCGGCGAACCCGCGCCTCCTCCCGTTGGCGAGCCCCCCGTCGACGCGTTGATTCTCCAGGGGCTCGCCGCACTGGTACAGGCCGCGCTGCGCGCAACCAGGGACCCCCGATCGGCACGGTTCGGCGAGATCGAGCGCACGGTCGTCGGCCAAAACCTGTTGCGCCGTGCACAGGTGCAGCCCTACCTCGACGCCCTCGACCGGGCGGGCGTGAGGTACGTGGCTATCAAGGGCGAGGCGGCCGTTCGCCGCGACCCGACACTCGCCGTGACCCGGCCGATGAGCGATGTCGACATCCTCGTCGACCCGGCTCACTTCCGGCGAGCGATCACCATCGGCCTCGGGCTCGGTTACCAGGAGCCACAAACGCGTGAGCCCCTGTCGCAGTGGTGGAATTGCGAACGGGGGCTCTATCAGGCCGACGTCGCACCGGCACTCGTCATCGACCTGCATCACGCCCTGCATCGCCGGCCGCTGTTCGGCCGGCTGGGTCACGACACGTTGCGAACGGCCGAACGCGTCGATGGTGCCTGGATCCCCGGGGTGCGGGAATCGATCTGTGTCGCAGCCGCTCACCGGTCGAAGCACGGCTTCTTTGCGGACGCCCGCGAGCTCCTCGACGTTCGACGCCTATTGGACACCCTGGACGCAGACGGGTTCGACCGGCTGCTCGCCGACGCGAGACGCTGGGAGGTCGACGGTGGGCTATGGCTCGTGTGGGACCGTGCGCGAAGCTGGTTCGGGAGCACCGGACCCGCCG
The DNA here is from genome assembly GCA_964520965.1 of uncultured Myxococcales bacterium. Classification (GTDB taxonomy): domain Bacteria; phylum Myxococcota_A; class Bradymonadia; order REDH01; family REDH01; genus CAZFPM01. The sequence continues at coordinate 1,875 of CAZFPM010000244.1, read as the reverse complement.
AGGACGCCGCGTTGGCCAGGCTCCACGCCTCGCTGGGCGTGGTGCGCGGACGCGGCATGGAGTGGCTCGCCGGACTCGACGGGCTCGACCACGCCGCAAGGCCCTGGTCTGCACTACCCTTCCTGCAGATGTACGTGCCGATGCCGCTCGTGACGGGTCGGGTCGTGGCGCCCGTGCGACTCGCGGCGACCCACGCGGTGCTGCGCTTCGCCGACACCCTGGTCGCCGGTCCGGACGCGGTCGGACATCTGCCGGCGCCACTGCGGCCGCTCGTCGAGGCGGTCAGCGGCGTAGTCGGGAGATTCCGGCGCCGCTGAGCCCCGGGGAGCGGCGAGGCGGCCGACCCCGGATCACTCCTCCGGCAGAGCCGGTGGTGCGTCGTCCGAGCCCGTGCCGGCGACGACCATCGCCCCCACCGGCGGCCCGAGGAGCTCGAATCGGAGCGCTCCCTCGTCGACCGTGCCACGGATCGTCCGCCCCGGCGGGTAGTCTCCCGCCAGAAGCGACCGGGCGAGCGGGTTCTGCACGAGGCGCGTGATCGCCCGCCGCAGGGGCCGCGCTCCGAAGACCGGGTCGTAGCCCGCGTCCGCGAGCAGCGTCTTCGCGTCGTCGCCCAGCTCCAGCCGCAGGCCGCGCTCGGAGAGTCGGGATTGCAGATCTCCGAGCTGGATCTCGACGATGCGGTCCATGTGTTCGCGGGAGAGCGCCTGGAAGATCACCGTGTCGTCGATCCGGTTGAGGAACTCCGGTCGGAAGTGCTCCTTCAGCTCCTCGAGCACGGCGGTCCGGATGGCGTCCGGGTTGCCGGCGAGGCGCTGGATCTCGTCGCTCCCGACGTTCGAGGTCATGATGACGACGGTGTTCTTGAAGTCGACCGTGCGTCCCTTTCCGTCGGTCAGACGGCCGTCGTCGAGAATCTGGAGCAAGACGTTGAACACGTCCTGATGGGCCTTCTCCATCTCGTCGAAGAGGACGACGGAGTAGGGTCGACGACGGACGTGCTCGGTCAGGTAGCCGCCGTCGTCGTGACCGATGTACCCCGGAGGCGCGCCGATCAGTCGCGCCACTGAGTGACGCTCCATGAACTCCGACATGTCGAGCCGGACGAGGTTCTGTTCGTCGTCGAAGAGGAACTCGGCGAGGGTCTTGCCCAGCTCGGTCTTCCCGACGCCGGTCGGGCCCAGGAAGATGAACGAGCCGATCGGGCGGCGCGGATCCTGGAGGCCCGCGCGCGATCGTCGTACGGCGTCGCTGACCGCGCTGACCGCCTCCTCCTGGCCCACGATGCGCTGGTGGAGGCGGTCTTCCATGACCAGGAGCTTCTCCTGCTCGGACTCGACCATCTTGGCGACGGGGATTCCGGTCCAACGCGCGACGATCCGGGCGATCGCGTCCTCGGTAACCTCTTCGCGAATGAACGTGCCCTGCGTCGCGTGCATCCCAGAGAGCTCGTAGCGACCTTCGGCGATCTCCTGTTCGACGGCGGGGATGTCGCCATATTGGAGGCGCCCCGCGTCGTCGTAGCGCCCCTCTTTGGTCGCCTTCTCCTGTTCGAATCGGAGCTGGTCGAGCCGCTCCTTCGCGTCGCTGATCCGCGCGTGCACCTCCTTCTCGCGCAACCACGCGGCCTTCATGCCTCCGACGACCTCTCGGATCTCGGCGAGCTCGCGCTCGACGACATCGAGCCGTTCGCGGGACGCCGAGTCGCTCTCCTTCTTCAGGGCCTGGCGTTCGATCTCGAGTCCGATGCTGCGCCTCTCCGCCTGGTCGATCGCGGTCGGGAGGCTCTCGGTCTCCATCTTGAGTTCGGCGCCGGCCTCGTCGACGAGGTCGATCGCCTTGTCGGGCAAGAAGCGGTCGCTGATGTACCGATGG
>CAZFPM010000243.1:5040-9034 GCA_964520965.1 uncultured Myxococcales bacterium | reverse complement strand
CGAATTCGCCGGGAGGACTCAGTCATCGAGCGCCGCGGCCGCCTCGTCCGAGAGCTCGAGGTTCGAGTAGACGCTCTGGACGTCGTCGTGGTCCTCGAAGAGTTCGATCAGGCGCACGTTGCGCACCGCGTCGGCGACTTCGGGTGTCACCAGCGTGTCGGCGATCTTCGTCACCTCGTCGGTGGCGAACTCGCTGTAGTCCGCGGCCAGCAGCGCCTCGCGCACCGCGAGATAGTCGGCCGGAGCGGTGGTGATCGTGTAGACGCCGTCTGAGAATTCGAAGTCCTCGGCGCCGCCGTCGAGGGCCACCTCCATCAGCGCATCGGCGTCCGGGGCGTGCTCGTCGTCGACGGCGATGACGCCGCGCGCTTGGAACATCCAGCCCACGCAGCCGCTCTCGCCGAGGCTCCCGCCCGCTTTGCCGAAGGCGTGTCGGACCTCGGCGACGGTCCGGTTCTTGTTGTCGGTCGCTCCCTCGACCTGGATGGCCACGCCGCCGGGACCGTAGCCTTCGTACGAGAAGTCCTCGTAGGTTACGCCTTCGAGCTGCCCGGTCGCCTTGAGGATGGCGCGCTCGATGTTGTCGAACGGCATGTTCACCGCTCGGGCCTTGTCGACCATCAGCCGGAGTTCGGGATTCGCGTCCGGGTCACCTCCTCCGCGTCGCGCCGCCGAGCTGATCTTCTTGATCAGCTTAGAGAACACCTTGCCGCGCTTGGCGTCCTGGGCCGCCTTCCGGTGCTTGATATTCGCCCACTTGCTGTGTCCGGCCATCGCTCTGAATTCGTTCGGTGGGTCTGTCGGATCGGCGACGCCGAACCGCGTCGTCATCCCGATCGGCGTCAATAACACACGTGGAAGAAGCGGGGAACGCGATGCAAAACGTGCGCGCATCGCGTCACTACCCCGCAATCTTTGCGTAGTTCGACAGCGAGAATCGGCGCCGACGAGGTGTGTCGGGGTACGGAACCCTCCGATGATGCCCGACAGCGGGGCATGTCCACGGTCTACGGCGCTGGGTGTCGTGTCGGCGCAGACATGTGGTCTCGCACGGATCGGTTCGTGCCGCGACACCGATGTCGCGGTCCGCGGTATTGCTGGGACTTCAGCCCGTTGGGGCCACCGGGTGGTCAGCGCCCGAGTTCTCGCACGGGGCGCCGTCGACATGGGGCGATCCGAGTCCGAGTGCCAAATTGGCACGACGATTGCTCACTGTGTGGATTCGGCGTCTTCGTCATCGATCCCCGAGGCCGCGAGTGCCTCCGACCTCGAGCGCCCGTCCCGTCGACCTTCCCTGGCGGCAGAGCATGGAACCCCCGACCAACCAACGGCGTCGACCGCGGACCATCACGACCCCGACCTCGGCAGACTCTACCTACGCTGACGAGACGTTCGACCCGGTCAAGATGTATCTGCAGCGCATTGGCTCCGTCTCCCTGTTGTCCCGGGAAGACGAAGTCGAGATCGCGAAGCGGATCGAAGACGGTCGCAACCGGCTTTTCGCGGCGATGTTCTCGTGCCCCGCCGGCCTCTATTGCCTGATCGACGTGGAGCGGCAGGTCGACGAGGGATTGGTGCGTGCGAAGCACTACCTGCCTGCCGTGGACATTCCGTCCGACCTCGACCCCGAGGTGCTGCGGGCGAACTTGGGGGCACGTGTCGGCCAGATTCGCGAGGCCTACGACCAGCTGGTCGCCGCGATGGACGGAGTCGGGGACATCGAAGAGGCGCGGGCCGCAGCGCGGGCGGTGGTCGCAGCGCACGACCTCGACCCGGGCATCGTCCTCGAGTTCGCCCAGAATCTCCGCGACACTCTCGCGACCATCCAACGCTGCGAGCGGCGCATCGAAGACTGTGAACAGCAACTGGGACGCTCGGCCGACGAGATCGAGGGCTTCCTTCGCGAAATGCGCGAGAGCGAAGGCTCCGATCTCGACGACTGCCGTCTGCTCGAGTTCGAGAATCGCTTCGCGTCGGCTCGGAACATGCTCCGCACGTTGGGCGAGCGTTACGCGATGTCCGCCGCCGAGCTCCGCGAGGTGATCGAGGGCGTCGACGCTGGCGAGAACATGGCCGAGCAGGCCAAGAACGAGATGATCCAGTCCAACCTGCGGTTGGTCGTCTCGATCGCCAAGAAGTACGTCAACCGCGGCATGCACTTCCTCGACCTGGTCCAGGAAGGCAACATCGGCCTCATGCGGGCCGTCGAGAAGTTCGAGTATCAACGCGGCCACAAGTTCTCCACGTACGCCACCTGGTGGATCCGCCAGGCGATCACCCGCGCGATCGCCGACCAGGCCCGCACGATCCGGGTGCCCGTGCACCTGACCGAGACCATCAACCGCATCTTGCGCACCAAGCGCTACCTGGAGCAGGACCTCGGCCGCGAGCCGAACCCCGAGGAAGTCGCCGAGAAGCTCGACATCGCCGTCGAGCAGGTCCGCAAAGCGCTCAAGATCTCCCGCTCTCCCGTCTCCCTGGAGACGCCGATCGGCGAGGACGATACGCAGCTGCAGGATTTCATCCCCGACGAGAACGCAGAGTCGCCCGTCGACTCCGCGACCGATTCGGAGCTCAGCCGACACACCAAGAGACTGCTGTCGACGCTCAGTGCGCGCGAAGAGAAGATTCTCCGCATGCGCTTCGGAATCGGGGAGAAGAGCGACCACACGCTCGAAGAGGTCGGCAAGGACTTCTCGCTGACGCGTGAACGCATCCGGCAGATCGAGGCCAAGGCGCTGTCCAAGCTCCGCACCCCGGCGCGAAGCGACTTCCTGCGCTCCTTCCTCGACTCGTAATTCCGGCGCCAGCGTTGGCCACGCAGCCGTCCCCCGCCGCGCGGGGGACCGCGTAGCGCAGCGGAGCAGGGTGGGAGCCTGAGTCTACCGATCACGTGTGAGCTTGGGCCGCCCCCGCCCCGACGTCAGCGTTGGACCGCGTAGCGCAGCGGAGCAGAGCAGGGGGGGAGCCTCAGTCTACCGCTGCCGTCCCCAAAAACGACCGACGCCGGGCTCAGGGCCCGGCGCCGTCGTCTCTCTCCGCAGCTCAGATCTCGCAGCGACCCTCGGTGCAGGACATCCCGCTCGGGCAGTCGCAGTCTGACGAGCAGGCGTCTGGCGTCGGCTGCATCTCGCAGATGCCGGTGTCCGGCGCGCAGGTCAGACCGTCGGGGCAGTTGCAGCTCGCCCGGCAGGTGAAGAAGCACGAGCCCTCGACGCAGCGCTGGTCGGCGGCGCACTCCAGGTCTTCGCGGCACTCGACGTCCGGGTCGTCCGCGCAGTAGCCGCTGCGGCACAGGTAGCCGAACCCGCAGTCGCGGTCGCTGGCGCAGGCGTCTCGGCACTGGCCGTCGACGCAGACGAAGCCGCTGTCTCCGCAGTCGGCGCCCGTGCGGCACTCCGGCTCGGGTCGCGGGGCACAGATGCCGCCACGGCACACTTCATCGCCGGCGCATTGGTCGTCGTCGGCACACGCCGCGCGGCACAAGCCGTCGATGCACAGGGCGTCATCGCCGCAATCCGACGAGAAGTCACAATCCTCGCGACTGATCGGCTCGATGCACGCGTCGTCGGCGCAGACCTCGCCCTCGGCGCAGTCACGGTCCGATCGGCACCCGGCTTCGGGCGCGACGCACGACCCGTCGCGGCAGGTCTCGCCTTCGGTGCAGTCGCGGTCGTGTTCGCAGCCGGTAGACGCGGCGCCGCAGGTGCCGTCCTCGCACGTCTCGCCTTCCGGGCAGTCGCGGTCGCTGGCGCAAGACCCCAGCATCTCGCAGCTACCTTCGACACAGAGCTCGGGGGCGGGGCAGTCGCGGTCGGTCTCGCACTCGGCGGTCGGCGCCTCGACACACTCACCCTCGCTGCAGACCTCACCGCCGCCGCAGTCGGCATGGCGGTCGCACGCCTGTACCGGGACCCGGTCGTCGCAGCTGCGCTCTGCCGGGACGCACTGGTGTCCACCACCGGCGGCGAGGCAATCGTATCCGCCGGGGCAG
>CAZFPM010000243.1:4162-5030 GCA_964520965.1 uncultured Myxococcales bacterium | reverse complement strand
GGTCGTCATCACACGCCCGGCCGCAGAATCCGGTGGCCGCGGAGCCGTCGAGCTCGAGGCACAATGCTCCGGCCTCGTTGCAGTCAGAGTGACCCATGCACGGCTCACAGAGGCTCGCGCGCGGGGTGCTCGGCTCGGGGACGCATCGTCCGCCGGCGTCGCAGTAGTAGCCGCCGCCGCACTCGGCGTCGCGGACGCAGGAGCGATCGTCGACGACGACGACGGTGGCCGGCGCCGGCGCGTACGAGATGCACGTATCGTCACACTCCGTCCAGCACTCCTCCCAGCAACCCCACGGGTCGCAGTAGAGGTCGCAGACATCCCAGCACTCGGTGATGACCGAGTCGCACTCCTCGTCGTCGAAGAAGAAACAGCCGCCGAGCGTCGCCGCCGCGACGCTACACAGGGCCAGGACCTTGAGGGAATGTTGGGTCTGCATGATGACTCTCCGCGGTGCTTCCTGCCGAACGGGCGAATTGCGGGGTGTCAGACGCCGGGTGGGCCGAGCTATTCACGCACTTTTTCGCGCGGCACGATCCCCCTCGGTTTCGGCTGGCGTGAGTCGCGCGACGAGCCGTCGGAGATCAGCCGTCTTCGGCCTCGACAGCGGGCTCCTCGATCTCGTTCCACGCGTGTCCGATCCCGCCGCGCACCAACGCGGCGAACGCCAGGGTGACGATGACGATCAGCACGAGGATCGCGGCGAACGAGATCGTCGGACCCGACGGTAGGAAGCGGGGCACGTCGATCGTCTCGTCGGCCTGCGGCGTTCGGCGGACGACCTCGGATGCGGGCACCTCGCCCGGTGTACGGAGCACCGTGGGTCGCGCCGGTCGCGGCTGTGCGGAAGACGTACGAGCCTGTTCTT
>CAZFPM010000243.1:0-4152 GCA_964520965.1 uncultured Myxococcales bacterium | reverse complement strand
TCGGCGGACGAAGGCCGCCTGAGCGAGCCACGGGTTCTTCGGCCGTGGCGGCGTAGCGCGTGGCTGGATCACCGTAGAGGACGTACGAACCCCATGGCGTCGTCCCGTCTCCGTAGCGTGCGGCGAGGGCGCGGCGGGAGTCTCGGATGGCGTCTCCGACGGGCGCGCCGGAAGCGAGCGCCTGGTAGAAATGGCGCGCGAACGCGCCGCCGAGGCGATCGGGCAGGTCGAAGAGGGGGCCGACGTAATGACGCACACCGCTGGCCAGCCACCCGTGCAGCATCGATCGGTCCCAGTCGTCGATCCGAGTCGCTCCACATCCGTTGGCGAAGACCAACGCCGGGAGCGGGGCTCCGCCCGTGAGGCGCTCCAAGGCGTCGGCGTCGAAGCGGGACTCGCTCATGCGCCACCCATCGAGGTCGATGTGGCCGGCGTAGTGGAGCACGTCGAACTCGCGCGCGTGGTGCCGCACGAACGCGGCATCGACATCGCCGGCTCGGAAGGTGACCCGGGCCGGCATCGTCTGCTTGAGTTGCTCCCGCAGGACCATGCCCTCGTCGTAGCAGTGGTGCAGCTCGCCGTCGGGGTCGGCGATGACGAGCACGGACCGCTCGTCGGCGCCGTCGAGCGGCCGGGCGGATCCCGGTTCGACGGCATGCTGGACGAGGCGACCCATCGACCAGCGCAGGCAGAGGTGGCTGGCTCCGTCGTGGAGCAGTTCCCAGGGCAGGTTCAGGAGCTCGGGAGCCAGGTTCAGGCTCAGCGCGCCGGGCTCGGCGCGCAGCCACCGCTTGACGTCGAAGGGCACCAGCTCGTCGAAGAGGTAGGTCGACCGCAGCCGCAGCTCGCCGAGGGAAGCGACGGCGAACTCCCCGGCCTCCGCGGCGTGATGCACCAGAGAGCGGATCGCGTCGGCGGCCCCGTGGACTTCGGTCCAGTCGGGAGTGAACACGCCGACGGGGCGCAGGTGCTCCAACGTGCCGTCCGGCGAGCCGAGCACGTGCAGGGTCTCGCCGAACGGAATGTAGGCCAGGTAGACGCGATTCACGGGCTCTCCATGCGCAGCCAGGCGGAACCGAGGATGCGATCGGGTCCGCACACGTCGATCCGCAGGTCTCGTCGACGGAGGCTGCCGAGGAGGGCACCCCTGCCGGAGAACTCGGTCTCCGCGACGATGCGGCCATCGGTGAATGCGCGTGCCGAGAGACGTTCGCCATGCTCGGCGAGCCAGCGGACCAGCAGCGAAACGCGACGGGGGTTGGCGCCGGAGAGCAGGGAGATCTCCAGCCGTGGGCTCTCCCGTCGGTCGCGGAGGCTCACGGTTCGCACACCGGCATCGGCGCGCAGCGCCAGTGCGCCTTGGACCCGGGCAGCCCCCGTGCATTCGACGATCTCGACATCGCCGTCCGGGTGGGTGACGAGGGAAGCGAAGAGGAGCGCCCGCTCCGGGTCGATCACCGGCAGGGACCCGTCGTTGTCGCGGGCGGGGAAAGGGATGACGCCGAGGACGTCTTCGAGGATCGCGCCCCGTTCGGCGCACGCCGCGCACCGCAGGAGATGCGCGAGCGCGGGCACGGGCGGGGCGTCTTCGAGCATGGCCGCGAACCCCTCGTCGTCGAGGTGGCCGCCGAGTGGACCTCGGAGCGCGGCAACGAGCCGGAGGGCCCGGTCGGGGTCGGCAGCGATCTCGAGCAGGTGGTGGTCGAGGGGGGGCACGTTGGGCTCCGTTCGGTCTTCTCTATCCAGACGCTCGACCGCCGCGATCCTGACGATCGTCGAACCAGCCGGCGGCTTCGGCACAGGCGGTCAGCTTGAGTCGGATGCGGTTCTTGCGGGCATAGAGCGCGCCCGGCGACGCGCCGGTTCGGTGGGCTATCTCGTCGAACGAGAGTTCCTGCACGAAGAAGAGCTCGACGAAGTCCCGGTCGGCTTCTGGAAGACCGTCCCAGAACGCGCGGAGTTGCTCGAGCAGCTGGGCCTTCTCGAGGGCGACGTCGGCCGTGGACAGCCCGTCGCTGAGCTCCAACCCGGGGTGTGCGTCGAGCGAGGTCGCCGGTCGCCGGCGGCGGAGATGATCGATAGCCCGATTTGCCGCCATGACCCGGAGCCAGCCGGCGAGAGAAGCGTCGCCGCGGTACTGGCGCAGACGTCGTGCCCCGTCGACCATCAGGCCGAGGAAGAGGGCACTCTCGAGGTCCTCGACGGTGGCATCGTCGGCGCGTCGTCCGTACGCGCAGAGCGTGCGGATGATCGCAAAGCGAACGGTGTCGTGATGGGTCTGGACGAGGGTCTCCCACGCGGGTCGGGAGCCGCGGATGCAGGCGTCGGCGAGCGCGCGATCTCGTCGTCGTCGTTCTTTGGGCGGGGTCATGGCGGAATCCCATCGATGTGGTGGACGATGCGGTTGAGACAACCGGCGTCGCGCGCGGTTCCCAGAGGTCCCATCAGTGTATCGCAACGCCGGCGTGGGCACAGATCGCGCGGGTAGCACGATCGAACGGGGCGGAAACCCGCATAACAGCCGGGTTTTCGTGGTTGACCGAACCCGAGGGATCACCTAACTTGTCGCCGGTCCGTAACCACCCGTCCTCGTTCGGACCTCGAGGCAAGAGGCCGGAAGGCCAGCAACCCTGGGAACTTCGTGATGATGACCCTCCTGAATCGATCGGTGATCCTCCCGGCCCTGATCGCGTGCCTCGCCCTCGCGGCGTCGGCATGCGGTGAAGACTCCGTCCAGGAGGCGGCCACGGCGAAGCTGAGCATCTCGCCCGAGAGGCTCCTCTTCGAAGGCGTGGCGATCGGTAACACCGACCTGCAAAGCTTCACCGTGAGGAACTCCGGAGAGGCGGCGCTGTTCATTCTGGACGCCCAGGTCAACGGGCCGAATGGCGTATTCGTGATCGAGGACGGCTACACGCCGGAGATGGAGATCCCGTCTCAGGGTAGCGCCGAATTCTTCGTCTCGTATACGCCGGTGCAGGAAGCCCCATCGACGGGCTCCATCCGCCTGGTGACCAACGCTGGCGACGGGGTGGTAGACTTGGAGGTTCGCGCCAGCGACGGCCGTGTCTTCGTCAATCCGGATCCGGTCAACTTCGGCCGCGTCCCGGCGGGCGAGGTCGCGACGATCCGGACGGCGATCACCAACATCGGTGGTGCTCAACTCGTTGTCGACGACTTCTTCCTGGTCAGCGGATCGGCCGCATTCCACGTGCCCGAGGACCAGCTCCCGGTCGAGCCGATCGAGCTCGCCCCGGATCAGCGCTACGAGTTCGACGTCATGTACACGCCCGTCGACGACAGCCGCGACTCCGGCGTCCTGATCGTCCGCTCCGACGATCCGGCCAACGAGGAATTCAACGTCGACGTCCTGGCCAACGGCGCCGAGCCGTGCATCGAGGTCAGCCACGAGCATGACGGCTACGACTTCGGCGAGCGTGTCATCGAGGTCACCCATGCCGAGGCGTTCACGGTCCGCAACTGCTCGGACCTCGAGTTCGGCGAGAACCTGATCGTCGACTCGATCTCGCTCTTGAACGACGCCGACTACCAGTCGAGCGACGCCTACGCGCTCGACATGATCCCCCAGTTCCCCCTCGATCTGGCGCCGGGTGCCGAGCACTCCTTCCTGGTCGAGTTCACGCCGATGGTCGACCAGCAGATCGAGGAGGGCATTCTCCAGGTCGGGTCGAACGATGCGTACAAGCCGGTGGTCGACGTTCCGATCAACGGCCGCGGGACCAACAACATGTGCCCGGTGCCGATCGCGACCTGCGCGGTGGCCGGTAGCGGTGCGCCGCCGTCGACCGAGCTCTTCGTGCTGCCCCTCGACAACCTCGACTGCTCGGCGTCCGCGTCCAACGACGAGGATGGTGAGATCCGCGAGTACATTTGGACCGTCGTCGAGCGCCCGGCCGGCTCCTCCGCCGACTTCGAGCCCCCCAACGCGGTCGGGACCGGCTTCTTCATCGATCTGGCCGGCCGCTACGTGTTCAACCTCTCGGTCGTCGACGACCGTGGGTGCGAGTCCCCCGAGCCGGCCGTCGTGACCGTGGTCTCTCGCCCCGACGAGGACATCCACGTGCAGCTCGTCTGGGCGACCCCTTCGGATCCCGACGAGACCGACATCGGTTTCGGCGCGGGCACCGACCT
>CAZFPM010000242.1:6640-9077 GCA_964520965.1 uncultured Myxococcales bacterium | reverse complement strand
CTCGTGGTCGACCGGGTATTCGCACGACGCCGAAGGAGGTGGCCTGCTCGGCACGCCGGCCTACCTGGCACCCGAACAGGGCCGCGGGGACACGTGTGACGCGCGCACGGACATCTACGCCCTGGGCGTGATAATCTACGAGGCGTTCTCCGGGCGCCTGCCGCACACGGAGCGGACGATCACCCGGCTCTTGCTCGCGAAGACGAACGACGCGCCACGTCGCCTGGTCGACATCGTCCGCGGCGTGCCGCGCGACGTGTCGGACCTGGTGGAAGCGATGCTCGAGCCCGAACCTCGGAATCGTCCGGCATCGGTCGTCGAAGTGCTCCGCGCGCTCAAGGACGGGCGGACGACCCTGACGCGGGGCATCGCGGTGACGGCGGCGGCGCGGGCTCACTCCCCCCTGAACGCTTACAAAAATCCGTCATGGGCAGTTTACGGGCGGCGACGGCGAATGGTGGCCGATCGGCGCGGACGGGAAGAAGGTTCCCGGCTCGTCGGTCGTCGCTGTGAGTTTCTCCGCGATTAGCGGTTCGAACTTCACAGAGTACTTCGGCTACGACTCGCAGACGTCGTTCGACGTGCCGATCGACCTGACCGCGTACGGGATGTGGGATGCCACGAACCCGTACAACGGGCCGTACAAGGACGCGACGTTCAAGAAGTGGGTCGAGACGACGTACGGGCTGTCGAACCCGGCGTACAAGAAGGCCACCGGCTCGGTGAACAGCTACACCCCCTAGGGGTGCGGCCGACAACCAATGCCGTCACGGCTCGGTCCGCCGAGCCCGCGGACACGTTCGCGCTCGTGATGCCACCCGACACCTGCCATTGAGCGCCCGAGATCATCTCGATCTGCGCGGCAAGACCGTGGCCGGCCGGTACACTGTGGGTGACGAGCTCGGTACCGGCGGGTTCGGCGCCGTGTACCGTGCCCGGGACGAGACACTCCGGGAGACGGTCGCGATCAAGCTGCTCCGTGGGGTGCGGGTCGCGCAACTGGGCGGGTTTCGCCGCGAGATCTCGATCCTCAGGTTGTTGCGCCTGCCTGGAGTCGTGCCTCATCGGGACGACGGAATCCACGAGGGCGCGCCCTTTCTCGTCACCGACATCGTCGCGGGCACGCCCTTTCCCGGAAAGCCGGCCCCATGCGCGTGGGACGAAATCGCAGACGTCACCATCGGTCTGTTGGAGACCGTCGCTCGTTTCCACGCCGTCGGCGTGGTCCACCGCGACCTGAAGCCGACCAATACCCTGGTCGCCGCCACCGGACGACTGGTGGTCCTCGACTTCGGAATCTCCTGGGCCGACGGACACCAACACGGCGCGGGGGGTGGTGGGTATCTGGGCACGCCGGCCTACCTGGCCCCCGAGCAGGGGCGCGGAGAGGCGTGCGACGCCCGGGCCGACATCTACGCCCTCGGTGTCATCCTCTTCGAGGCGCTGAGCGGACGGTTGCCCCACGAGGAACCGACCATTGCCCGGTTGCTGCGAGCGAAGCACTCGTCGCCCGCGCCCCCGTTGATCGACTTCGCGCCCCGCGTGCCGCGCGAGGTATCCGCGATCGTCGGGGCAATGTTGGAGTCCGATCCGGGACGACGACCGACGTCGGTCGTCGATGTTCTGCGCGCGCTGCCCGGTGGGCGCGCCACCCTGAACATCGGTGTGGTCACGACGCTCGCGCATCTGGATCCGCCGATCGCCGAGGAGAACCTCCGACCGCTCTTCCACGGGCCGGACCGCATCTTCCACCTGCGCGAGGACGGTGCGCGCGAGCTGTTCGCCCGTGCCGGAGGCGACGTCGACGCGATACGTCGCGAGGCTGCGGCCTGGGCGCGTGCCGGACTCTGTTTCGTCGACGACGATCGACTGCGGATCGACCGTGCGGCGCTGTCGAGGCTCCGATCGGGCCTGGTCGTCGTGCCGAAGTCGGGCGCAGCGGCGGGCGGACCTGCCTCAGTCGAGGCAGGGCTGACCGAGCTCCTCCGGGTCGGCACGGCCGAGCAGGTCGTCGACGAGGTGCTCACGTCGTCCGAGCGGTTGCGGCGGGCGGGCGGGCTCGGCCAGGCGGCCGCACAGTTGTCGGAGGGCTTGGCGATCGCGCGTCGTGCGGGGCTCGCCGACGGCGAGCGCCTCCTGCTCGACGCCTACGTGCACGTCGCCTTGTCACACGTGGTCCCACGCGCCCTCGACCTCGCGATGTACGAGTGCAGCCGGGCGGCGCACTGCACTGGGCGCGCGGAGCGCTTGAGCACCCTCGTCCGCGCGATCGATCTCGTCCGGCGCGGCGAGGGCGCCCGCGCACTGCGGGAGCTCGGTGCTTCGACCGCCTTCGGAGACGTGCGCCTCGAGGCGTGGGGGCGCCACCGGGGCCCCGGCGCCCGGGAAGGGTGGGGCGGCGGCGTTCGCCGATGCTCTGAGCAAGACTACCGGCTGG
>CAZFPM010000242.1:0-6630 GCA_964520965.1 uncultured Myxococcales bacterium | reverse complement strand
GAGGCGTGGCGCCACATCGTGCGCCTCGACGCACTGCAAGGTTCGTCCGACGGCGACGACGTCGGCGCCGAGATCATGCAATGGGCTCGCGGGACCGGCGACGAGCTCGTCGTGGCGAGCGCTTGTGGCTGGTTGGGCGGGGTCGCCTACAGCGATGGCCGTTACCGCGAGTCCGCTGACCTCTACGCGATCGCCGCCCACGGGCGAGACTCGGCGTCCGGGCGGCTCGGCGCTGCCCTGTCCGGCGCCGGCGCTCTCCTCGACGCGGGCGACTTCGAGGGGGCCGAGACGGTGGCCCGCGACGCCCGGGACCGGGCGCGCGAGCATCGACTGGCATATCACGAGGCGCGGGGCGAGAGTCTGGTGCGGGCAGCCCGCATCAGGGCCGGGAGGGCCGTGGAGCGCGACCACGAGCTGGTCGACGCGTTCCGGAGTTTCGGCCCGAGGGCTGCCGGGGGCATGATGTTGACCGAGATCCTGGTCGCGGCCCGGGCCGGCGACCGCGACGGCGCATGCGAGCTGGCTGTCGAGGCAGCCGGTCCGCTCGTCCAATTCTACGGAGCGGCGAGCGAGGCTCTCGCATTGGCGTTCGCCTACTCCCTCGGCCGCTCCTCTCCTCGCGCCGAGGTCGATCGGTGGGTCGCTGCGGCCGACACCGAGACGTTGCCTGCGGTGGGGATGCAGGTCCTCGAGTTGGTGCGTCGCGGCTCCCCGGCACCCCACGATTTCGGCGACCTCCCGGCGCGGCTCCGCGAGCGTCTCCGAGACACCGAACTCAGCGACCAACGCGAGTTTCTCGCCCTCAGCGAGTGCCTCCGCGCCGAGTGACCCCGACGCGCGGTCGTGTTACCGGGCGGTATGACCCGCCCGAACCCGCTCGGCCGCTTGCTGCGGCACGTGTCGTCCTATCGGCGCAGAGTCGCTCTCGCGGCGACATGCTCGGTGCTGAACAAGGTCTTCGACCTCGCACCCCCCGCCCTGATCGGCGCGGCCATCGACGTCGTCGTCGAGCGCGACCAGTCCCTGATCGCCCGACTCGGCGTCGACGGGGTCATGGCCCAACTCGGGGTGTTGACGGTCGTGACGGTGGTGATCTGGGCCCTCGAATCCGCCTTCGAGTACGCCTACGCCGTGCTCTGGCGAAACCTGGCCCAGTCGGTGGAGCACGACTTGCGCGTCGAAGCGTACGCACACGTTCAGGACCTGGAGATGGCGTACTTCGAGGACCGGTCGACCGGTGGGCTGATGGCCATCCTCAACGACGACGTCAACCAGCTGGAACGCTTCCTCGACGTGGGCGCCAACCAGCTGCTCCAGGTCGCCACGACCGTCGTCGTCGTCGGAGCGACGTTCTTCGCGTTCTCCGTTCCGCTCGCCCTGATGGCCTTCGTGCCCGTACCCCTCGTCCTGTGGGGCTCGATCCGGTTCCAGAGACGCGTCGCGCCTCGCTACGCCGTCGTGCGCGAGAAGGTCGGCGAGCTCAACGCCCAGTTGGCCAACAACCTCGGCGGAATCACCACCATCAAGAGCTTCACCAGCGAAGGGCACGAGGTCGCGCGGATCGCGGCGGCGAGCGACGCCTACCGGCAGGCGAACGAGCGTGCCATCCGGCTCAGCTCGGGGTTCATTCCCCTGATCCGTATGGTGATCGTCGTCGGCTTCGGCGCGACGATGTTCTACGGTGGGTGGCTCGTCGAGAGTGGGACACTGGCGGTTGGCGCCTACGGGGTCCTCATCTTCCTCACCCAGCGTCTGCTCTGGCCGCTCACCCGACTGGGCGAGACCCTCGATCTCTACCAGCGGGCGATGGCCTCGACGGATCGGATCCTCGATCTGCTCGACACGCCGCGCGGGATCGAGGGCGGCGAGGTCGCGCTACCGGTCGGCCAGGTCGAGGGCGCCATCACGCTCGAACGCGTCGACTTCGCCTACCCGACGGTTCCGCGTCCTGTCCTCGAGGGCCTCGATCTGGCGTTCGCTGCCGGCACCACGACCGGGATCGTCGGCTCCACGGGGTCGGGCAAGAGCACGCTGATCAAGCTCCTTCTGCGCTTCTACGACGTGAGCGGCGGCACGATCCGGCTCGACGGCCACGACATCCGTTCGCTCCGGCTCCGCGATCTGCGTGGCGCGATCGGGCTCGTAAGCCAGGATGTGTTCCTGTTCCACGGGTCCGTCCGGGAGAACATCGAGTACGGCTCGTTCGGCACACCCTTCGACCGCGTGGTCGAGGCCGCGCGTCTCGCGGAGGCCCACGCGTTCATCGAGGCGTTGCCGCAGGGCTACGAGACCATCGTGGGCGAGCGCGGCCAGAAGCTCTCCGGTGGCCAGCGCCAGCGGTTGTCCATCGCCCGTGCGATATTGAAGGACCCGCCGATCCTTGTGCTCGACGAGGCGACGTCATCCGTGGACAACGAGACCGAGGCCGCGATCCAGCGCTCCCTCGAGCACCTGTCGCAAGGCCGCACCACCCTCGTCATCGCGCATCGCCTGTCGACCGTTCGGGACGCCGACCGCATCGTCGTCCTGGAGCAGGGCCGCGTCGTCGAAGACGGAGACCACGACGCCCTGATCGCCGCCGACGGGACCTACGCCGCCCTCTGGCGGGTCCAGTCCGGCGAAGCCAGCCATCTCCGGCGCCTCGCCGGGCGCTGACCCAAAAACCGCAGAAGCCGCCCGTGGGCAGCTTCTGCGGACGGCGCTTGCGCGGCGGTTCAGCCCATGAGGGTGCTCAACTCGGCGAAAGCCTGGTCCTTGGCGGCGACCTTGGTCTTCCGGATCGCCTTCTTGACGATGACCTCCGCCTTCTCGGGATACGCCTCCTGTATCTCCTCGAGCAACTCGAGCACGTCCTCGTCCTCGGTCGTGTTGAAGATGCGTTCCTCGTTGAAGAGGAAGAGCCCGAAGAGCTCGTTGATGTAATCGCCGACGGATTTGTCGCCACCGCCGCTACGCGTCAGCGCCTCTTCGCGCTTTCGCTGCCTTCGGATCTCGCGCTCGCGTCGCTCGATCTCTGTCCGCTTCATGCCGGCCTCCGTAGGCTCGTCGGCGCGTCAGCCGATCGTGGGGAAGAAACTCTACAGGCGCACCGCCGTCGTGGGGGGCGCGGCGGGCAATGCGTTCCTACCGATTCTGCGCTGAATTGCAATGGGCCGTTTGAGTTTCCGCGATCCGAACGAGAAACGCCCGCCGGCACGGGCCAGCGGGCGTCTCGACGTGTATTACGTGAACGCGGCTACTCGAGGCATTCGCGGTCGATGTAGAAGAACTCGTAGGCGAGCTCGTACTCGAAGCAGCTGTTCACGCCGTCGCCGGTGACGGCGAGCACGAGATCGCGGCCGTCCTCGAGCCCGCACCAGCCGTCCCACGCGAGGGCGAGGGTGTAGGAGCCGCTGTCGGCGTCGAAGTTGTCGATGTCTGTGCAGAACTCGGTTTCCCAGTCGCCGCACTCGCCCACGTAGATGCAGAACGTGAAGTCGTTCGCAGCGACGCCCTCGGGAAGGGTGACGGTGGTGTTGAAGTGGAAACCACACTGTCCGGGAGGACCGAACGGGTTGTCGGGGGTGCAGAAGTGCCAGGCCTCGTTCGTCTCGATCGCGAACCAGTCGGCGTCCGGGTCAGCGTCCGTGACGCCGTGGTAGAGGGTCGCGCGGAAGGACTCGTCGGTCCCTTCGCCGGCGGTGGCCAGGGAGCGGGCCGTCGCGCAGGTGTCGTTGGCCTCCAGCGCGTCGTCGGCGAGCTCCTCGTCGACGACGCCGTCGCAGTCGTCGTCGAGACCGTTGCAAGTCTCCGCCGGGTCGGGCGCGACGTAGTCGTCGCCACCACAGGCGCCGAGCACGCCGTCGTCACAGGCCTGCGTACCAAGCTCGCAGATTCCCTCGTCGGTGCCGCAGTCCTCGTCGACGGTGCACTCGCAGCCCTCGTTTTCGTCGCCGTCGCAGTCCTCGTCCTGGCCGAGATCCTCGCAGACCTCTTCGGCGCCGGGGTAGATCTCCTCGTCGACATCGTCGCAGTCGTCGTCGTTCTCGACGTAGACGCCGCCGTTGATGCTCGGCTCGGTCGGGAGCTCGCAGGCCTCGGTCGCGAACGCGAGATCGGGGTCTCCGAAGCCGTCGCCATCGAAGTCCTCGAAGTAGAGCGTGGCCACTCCCTCGTCGACCTGTCCGTCGCAGTCGTTGTCGACGCGATCACACACCTCGGCGGTCGGTGGGGGCGCGCTGCAGTCGCCGAAAGCGCCGCTGGCGCACGTCTGGACGCCCACGCCGCAGAGGTTGGAGCAGTCGAGGGTCAGCGCAGTGCCGTCCTCCTTCTCGTCGGTCAGCCCATCGAGGTCGTTGTCCTCGCCATCGCAGACCTCCGGGATGACGGTCTGGCACGCACTCTCGACGCACATCTGGCTCTCCAGGCACGGAGCGAGGCAGCTGCCGCAGTGGTCGTCGTTGGCGTCGGTGTTGACGCACTCGCCGCCACAATACGTGAGGCCTCCGGAGCAGGTGCAGGCACCCGCCGCGCAGGTCGCACCACCTCCGCAGGCGTTGTTGCAGCCGCCGCAATGGGTCGCGTCGGTCTGGGTGTTGACGCAGGCGTCTCCACACATCTGCTCGCCGGCGCCATCGCAGGACTCTCCGCCGGCGCACGCGCCAGTCGTGCAGACCTGGCCCGCGGCGCAGGCGTTGTTGCAGCCGCCGCAGTGCGCGCCATCGCTGGTCGTGTTGACGCATGCGCCACCGCACTCGGTCTCGCCCGCCGCGCAACCACCACCGACCTCGGTGCACACACCGGCCCGGCACGCTTCACCGGCCGCGCACGATACGCCGCAGGCGCCGCAGTTTGTCGGGCTCGACGTCGTGTCGACGCAAACGTCGCCACAGAGGGTCTGGGCCGCGGAGCAGTCTTCGCCGGTCGACGGTTGGGAGTCTTCGGCGCAGGCGCCGAGCAGGAGCGTCGCGAACGCGACGAATGTACACGCACGGAGGACATGCCTCATGATTGAACTCGCAATTGGGGGAACGGGAACTGCCCCCTGCTATCAGTACCCGATCTTCGAATCAAGTCCGCGAAGTGTACCGCCGTCGACGGACCGCGGGCAACGGCGCGGGTGCTCGCGCCGTTGCCCGCGCGCGCGCTGCTAGGGTTCCGAGCACGACTCGCCCAGGAGCACACCATGGCCGACCCGTTTATCGCTCAAATCGTCATGTTCGGCGGCACCTTCGCACCACGAGGGTGGGCGCTCTGCGATGGACAGCTCCTCGCGATCTCCAGCTACAGCGCCGTGTTCTCGCTCCTCGGGACGGCATACGGCGGCGACGGACGGACGACGTTCGGCCTGCCGGACCTGCGCGGTCGTGTGCCGATCCACCCCGGAACCGGGCCCGGGCTGACCGCCTACTCGCGCGGCCAACAGGGCGGCGCCGAGAACACGACGCTGACGATCAACCAGATGCCGGGCCATACCCACGGCGCCACGGATCCCGGACAGAGCGCGACTACAGCGGAGGCCGAGTTCGCCCGTCCCGAGGCCGGGATGGTGCCGGCGGCCGGGGAACACGAAGCTTACGCGTTTGGAGGCGGGGTAGAACTCCTCGGCGGGTCCATCAACACGGAGACCGCCGGCGGCGGTCAGAGTCACACCAACCTCCAGCCGTACAACTGCGTGAATTTCATCATCGCCCTCGAGGGTACGTACCCGTCTCGGAGCTGACGGCATGCGACGGCGGACGTTCATCGGAGTCGCCGGCGCAGCCCTTGCCGCCGGAACCACGCTGGGAACGAGCGCGCCGCGCCTTCCCGGGGCCGGCGCCCGCCGGGTGCGCGTCGCGCCACTGGCGCACACCGTCTTCGGGGAGTTCGCGGGGCGCGCCTGGTCCTTCGCCGACTTCGGGCCCGGGCCCCTACAGACGAATCTCCCCTCCGCTGCGGCCTCTGCGCCCGACGGGCGCGTCTTCGTCGTGAACACGGGCAACCACGGCGTGCTCGTGCTCGGCGCCGACGGTGCGCCGATCGAGACATGGGGGCGGTGGGGCGCTGGGCCCGGCGAATTCCGGTACCCGCGCGATCTCGCGTTCGATGCCGCCGGACTGCTCCACGTGGCCGACACCCTGAACCACCGTGTGCAGGTCCTCGACGCAGACGGTCGGTACGTCCGCGAGTACGGCGCCGGACTGCTCAACGGCCCGCGAGCGCTGGCCCTTCGAGCCGATGGACACGTCGCGGTTCTCGACGCGGGGAGTCGACAGATCTTCGTCTTCGACCCGGCCGGTCGTCGAGTCGGAACGACCCGACTCGCTGACGGAAGGCTCCTGCCGGCCCGCATCGCCTGAGGCGAGGCCCGTCAGCCAGGGGTTGCCCTCAGGTGGGGCTCCAAGCGTACTCCGCGTAGACGGGATCCGCCCCGACGCGCTCGAAACCGAGCCGCGCGTAGATCCGCAAGGCGGGGTTGCCGACCCGAACCTTGAGGGTCACCGGCTGACCGCAGGCAGCGGCACGGTCGAGCACTGCTCGGACCGCCGCCGTACCCACGCCGCGTCGCCGCGCGTCGCCTGCGACCACCAGGTCGACGATGTGGAGCCGATCGTCCCCGACACGCTGCTCATCGTTCCCAGCGGAACGATCTTCCGGTGCACCGGGGTC
>CAZFPM010000241.1:1785-9117 GCA_964520965.1 uncultured Myxococcales bacterium | reverse complement strand
GCGTTCGCGCTCCGCCACGCGTCTCGCGGCGACCTGGCGTGCATCGTCTACTCGTCGGGCACCGGCGGCGACGTGAAGGGGTGCATGCTCACTCACGGGAACTACCTCGCCCAGGCCGAGTCGCTCGGCGAGCTCTACCCGATGGCGGAAGGCGACCGCTACTTCTCGATATTGCCGACGAACCACGCGATCGACTTCATGTGCGGGTACCTGATCCCGTTCCTCTTCGGCGCGAGCGTGGTGCACCAACGCACGCTGCGCCCGGAGCTCCTGCGCTACACGATTAAGCGCTACGGGATCACCCACATGGCGTTGGTCCCGGCGCTGCTGAAGGCGTTCGAGGAGCGCTTCCGGGAGAAGCTCGACGCGCTGGAGGGGGGCCGTCGCGCGCTGGCCGA
Organism: uncultured Myxococcales bacterium; assembly: GCA_964520965.1. Classification (GTDB taxonomy): domain Bacteria; phylum Myxococcota_A; class Bradymonadia; order REDH01; family REDH01; genus CAZFPM01. The sequence goes on along the minus strand of CAZFPM010000241.1, from coordinate 8,719 downwards.
CGGGCTCATCCGCCTGAACGAGCTCGCGACGATGAAGCAGCCCAGGCCCGGGCTGTCGCGGCGGCTCCTGGCGCCCGTGCACGACGAGCTGGGCGGGCGGCTGCGTTTCATTTTCGCCGGCGGCGCCTTCGTGGCCGCGGAGACGGCGGAGTTCTTCTACCACCTGGGTGTCCCGGTGGTGATCGGCTACGGGCTGACCGAGGCCGGCACGGTGTTGACCGTCAACGACCTGAAGCCGTTCCGCGCCGACACGGTCGGGCGCCCCGTCGACGGGGTCGAGCTGGAGGTTCGCGACGCCGACGAGGCGGGCGTCGGCGAGGTGTGGGTGCGCGGCCCCACGGTGATGCGCGGGTACCTCGACGACGACGCGCTGACGGCGGAGACCATCGTCGACGGCTGGTTGCGCACGGGCGACCTCGGGCTCGTCGATCCGGCGGGGCACCTGAAGCTCGTCGGCCGAACGCGGAACATGATCGTCACCGAGGGCGGCAAGAACATCTACCCCGAGGACATCGAGAATGCCTTCGAGGGGATCGATGGCGTCGAGGAGCTCGGTGTCTTCGCGGCCGACTACGTCTTCGGCGCCCCGCGCGGCGGTGACGGGGGGGGCCTCGGTCGGGAACGGCTCCTGGTCGTCATCCGGCTCGACGGAGACGGTGGAGACTGGCTCGTCGCATTGCAGGATCGCAATCGACGGCTGGCCGAGTACAAGCGAGTGAGCGGCTTCGTCGTATGGGAGCGGGAGTTCCCACGGACGGCGTCGATGAAAGTGAAGCGAGGAGTCCTCGCCAAGGAGATCGCCGCGGAGACGACCCGCGCAGCGATCCGGGAGTTGGAGTCATGACCCTGGCCATCGTGAATCCGGCCGCTGGCGGCGGCCGCTGTGGCAAAGAAGCGAGCGCCGCGCTCGACCGACTCGGCGGGGTCGGCGTCGACGCCGAGCGGGTGTTCACCGAAGCCCCGGGCGACGCAATACGTTTTGCCCGCGAGGCGTACGCCGCCGGAGAACGAGATTTCATCTCCGTCGGTGGCGACGGGACCACCTACGAGATCCTCAACGGCCTGTTTCCCGAGGCGGCCGAGGCCGAAGACGGTGACCGCCCGTCGCTCGGATTCCTGCCACTCGGCACCGGGAACTCCTTCTTGCGCGACTTCACCGACGAGGGGACTGATTTCGCGATCGACGCGCTCGCCGAGGGGCGTCAGCGGCGCTGCGACGTGCTGCGTGCGAGCGGCGCCGACCGCACGATCTACTTCGTGAACCTGCTCTCGATCGGCTGGACCGCCGACGTGGGCCGGGTCGTGAACGACCACCTGAAGCGTTTCGGCGAGGTCGGCTATGGAGGCGGGGTCCTGTACAAGATGCTGACGCTCACACCGCGCCCACTCCCCTTCGCCCTCGATGGGGGAGAATCCCACCGAGAGCCGGTGATCTTCCTGTCGTTCAACAACAGCCGCTTCACCGGCGGCAAGATGATGATGGCGCCCGACGCCGATCCCAGCGATGGACTCTTCGACGCGATCATCGTCGGGGATCTCGGACGCGTCGGGCTCCTGCGTGCCTTTCCGAAGATCTTCGCGGGCACCCACCTCGAAGCGCCGGGAGTCAGCGCGACCACCGCACACAAGGCCGTATTCGACCTCGCCGATCCGGTCGACGTGATGGTCGACGGCGAGGTCTTCCCGATGTCCCTCGAAGTGATCGACGTGCTGCCCGGAGCGATCGATGTCCGCGTCTGAGCTCGACACGAACCTGCCGGTCGTCCGGCAACCGGTGCCGCTACGGCCCGTGACAGGGCGGGTCTGGTGGCCGGCATTCTAACCCATCAGGTCGGCGTGGGTGTGGGGAGCGTCACACTCGACGCTGCTCGGTGCGTCCCTCGGCGCCTTCGTCACCGCGCCCTTCCTGTCGCACGCCCGACGGCATTCCTTGTTCTTCGCGGGCGGACTCGGCGCGTGTGTCCACCTGACCGGAAGCGCGCTGAAGGTGGAGTACGACCCGGACTTCGATCCGGAGCGACGCAGCGTCTTCTCCCAGAACCACATCAGCATGCTCGACGGGCAGGTCGCGTGCACGGCGATCCCGCACGCGTTCTGCGGGCTGATGAATCACTGGCACTTCCGGATCCCGGGGTACGGCTGGATCATGAAGCTCGCCGGGAGCATCCCGGTCTATCCGCGTTCGGCCGGGCGGACCGGCGAGATCACGGCGGCCGCACGGGACCGGGCGGAGCGGGGGTTGTCGATCCTCGTCTTTCCCGAGGGACACCGCACACTCACCGGCCTGCCGCGGCCATTCAAGCGCGGGGTCTTCTTCATGGCCCGTGACGCCGGCCTGCCCGTGGTCCCCCTGTGCGTGCGGGGTCTCTACGAGGTGAACCACAAGGGCTCGATGCGTTTCCGCCCCGGCCACGTCCAGGTCTACGTCGGCCCTCAGATCGAGACCGCCGGTCTCGACGACGACGGGGTCGCCAGGCTGGCCAACGCGTTCTACGAAGCGACACTCGAGTACGTCGCCACCGGCGTGCTCCCCGTGTCCCGCCTCCGGAACCTCGACGATGCCTGACGGCCGCACCGAACGGGCGAAGCGTCTGCGTGAGGAGCGGCGGGAGCAGATCCTGGTCGCGGCGCGACGCGTGATCGCCGACAAGGGCTACCCCGCGACCAGCGTCGCCGATGTGATCGGTTCGGCCGGCATCTCTCGGGGCACCTTCTACCTCTACTTCGAGGGCCGCGAGCAGCTCTTCGTCGAGCTGGTCGACACCTTCCTCGCCCGGCTCACCGACGCGGTGGAAGTCATCGGCCTCGACGACGACACCCCCAAGGAAAAACTCTTCGGGAACTTCCGACGGGTGATCGACATTCTCGTCTCCAACGCCGATCTGACGACCGTGCTCTTCCGCGAGGCGGTCGGGGTCAGCGCCGACATCGACGCCCGGGTCAACGAGTTCTACGCCTTCTTGCACCGCATGGTCGTCGGTGCGCTCCGCAAAGGCGTTCGGCGGGGCATCACGCGTTCGGTCGTCGACGACGAGCTCGTCGCCACCGGGCTCGTCGGCATGGTCAAGGAGGTCGTCTACACCCGCGTGGTCGCCCACCGCGACACCGACGCCCTCGACCCCGATCACCTGACGGCGGTCATCTTCGACTTCGCGCTGCGGGGGTTGTTGCCGGCGTAGGCGGGGAGTCTGAAATCACAAGGAGAGGTCGATCACGCGGCCTTCCTCCTTCGCGATGAACCGTACGTTCTCGGCGCGCCAACCCAGGTTCCCGAGCACGCACTCCAGCCGCGACGTGATCCACTCCCGGGTAGGTTCGGGATTGGACTCGACGGTTGGAGCCCAGCGGGCACGGTCCCACGCCAGCTCGACTACGGTCAGCGTGAGTGCCTGCTCCAGTAGTTGACGACGCTCTCGGCCATCGAGGGCCAGCATCCACGGCCCGGCCCGCCGGGCGTGCTTGCGACGAGGCACCATCGACAGCTTTGCCTCGATCGTCGCCGTAATGCGGCGACCGTCGGCGGTCGGGAGGTCGTACCGGCGGATTCGGACGCTGATGGGCTGGAGCGTGACGGCGGTCGCCTCTCGACGAAGAAGTCTCGACGAGAGCTGGCGTCGATCGATGTAGTAGCGGAGCGCGTCACCGGCCTTGGGGGGCTCGGGGATGCCCGGGAGATCGGTGCTGGAGTCCTGCAGACTCGATGACCCGTAGGACACCGTCAGTTCTCCCTGTCCCCCCTCTCTCTTCGCGGTCAGGGCGACCAGGAGGAAGGCCACCAGGGCCAGCGCGAACACGAGTGCGGAGCCGACGACCCAGACCCACCATTCAGTCATCGCCGACCTCGCTCGGTTCCGGACGAATCCCGTCGAAGCCGAACACCAACACGTCGATACCCTCGTCGCGGAGCGCATTCTTCACGTCGTATTCCATCGAGTCGCGGAACCCGGGAAGGTCCGAATGGATCTGTTCTCCGGTCGCTCCCGAGAGGCGTTCGATCACCAGCGCTCGTACGTGCTCTCGGGCCGTCGCCGCCACGGCATCCGGCGTGAACGCACCCGGATCGGCGAGGATCTTCGCAGCGAATTCCCGGGTGTGATCGGAGCGCAGGACCACCACGGCACAGGCTTCGAGCGTATGGGGCACCCCGTCGGCGGTAGCTGCGGTCCCCACCTCGGCGGCGATCATGGGCCGCCGCGAGAGAGACACCGAACGCGCGACGAGAGGTGGCACGAAGACATAGCCGCCGCTGGTCGCCACCGTTCGCCCGCCGGATTCGCTCACGAGGAGCTGATGGGGCGGAACGCAATGCCCCCATCGGGAGATCGCGAAGCCGATCACGATCAGCGCAACCACCTCGCAGACGGCAATTGCGCCGAAGAGCGTCAGCAGGCCCGTCGTGTCCGGGCTCATCGGGTCGGGTGTGGGTGACGTCGGGAGTGACCGTGGACGACCGTGCCGACCCACGCGATCACGATGATTGCGATGCTCGCGACATAGCTCGGTATTCGAATCTGGGCCCCAGACATGCTGGCAGACTCGACACTCGCCATCCAATAGAACGCGCCGACCGCGCCGGGTCCCTGGACCACGATCGCGACGAGGTTCGGGAGCAGAAGCGCGGCCAGCGCAATGGCCAACCCGAGCCGCGGGAATCGTCGGACGACCAGGAACGCCCAGACCAGGAGCGCGAGCACCGAGGCCTCCGTCGTGATCTGGCCGGGCAGACTATCGAGCATCGTGACCGCCGCGTCCGGCTCCACCGTCCTGGAGAGACTCAGCCCGCCCCTTGATGTGAGACCCCGATACGAAAACGGCGCGTGCACGGCCGCCACCCGCTCGAGCAGGGGCTTCCAGCCGGCGACGAAGGTGCCCAGCCGAAGAGCCGCGAGCGCGATCATGCCGAGCAGGGCCGAGATCCGGTGAGGCCACAGCAAGGGCATTCGCACCGGAGCCACCCCCGAGTCGGGAGCGTCCGCAACCAGGAACTCGATCTCGGGACCGCCGGCCGACATCGCCACACGGCCGTCGGGCGCGACAGCCAGAGGCGTCCCGCTCGCCAGGGGTCCCCCGTCGTCGGGAGCCCATGCCAGCACCGAGAGGTCAGTGCCGTCCGGGCCGACCCGAACCAGGGCGCTCCTACCGTCGTCCGTTTCCACCCGAAGGTACGCGGTCGTCCGTTTCCACCCGAAGGTACGCGTTTCCTCGCTGGTCGCCACACGGGGCGCCCCGGTAGCTGTCGAAGGGCAGGAGCACCGAGTAGACACACTCTCCGTCGTGGTCGAGGCGCGCGATCCAGGGAGACCCGGACGTGCCGACGACGTAGAGGTAGCCGTCGTGCCCCATCCCGATGGACTTGACCCCACACGTGGTGGGCCGTTCACGAATCAGACCGGAGATCGGGGCACTCACCTCCAAGAGAGAGCGTCCCCGGCAGTGTTCCGCATCGATTTCGGCTTCCTGAAATCCGTCGTCCGAACCGCTGCCATACAACGGGCGATCGTCCCAACGGGACGCGAGACCGAGGGTGAGCAGGCCCCAGGGGAACGGCCACCGGGCCCACGGCCTCATCGATCGGCCCGACGCATCCCACCGCAACAACCGCTCGCCGACCAGGACCAGCAGGCTGCCGTCCGACGACGCCAGTACCGCTCTGGCGGAGCAGAGGTCGAGGTGGGGCGAATCGGCACCCTCGGGTTCGGGGCCACCGATCGGCGCGCCGAGACGACCGGTCTCCATGTCCAGGGGCTGCACGGCGTGGCTCCTCGGACACCAGACCAGCGCCTGCGAGCCGGCCGGTGTGACGAGTCGACGGGTTCCGGATCCTGTCGGCCACGCCTCACCGACCCAAGAAACCTCTCCCGCCGGCGTGTAGCACCACGCACGACACGAGCGCCCCACTGACTCGTCGACCCGTCCCTCCCCGACGCATACGAGGCGTCCTGTAGCATCGAACGCGAGATCGTGGACCGCCGTGGGCTCGAACTTCTCGGACGAGACACCGCTCATGGATCGACCTGATCAGGAGTGTGATCGCACCGTAGCTTCGGCGCGATACCGACACCAGGGTGGTGCTTCACCACCGGTTCGGCGCTCGTCGGCCCCACGACGGCACGTGCCCGAAGCGCGCGACGTCTACGGCCCGAGGTCTTCCCGGCCCGCCAATGTCCACCGCCCGATCGTGCCGGCGTCTCGCGTCGCCTCCGTGACGTCGGTCCAGCCCGGCTCGGAGCTCGTCCCTTCGTCCGGGCAGTGGTTGACGATGATGTCCAGGATGTAGACGTCGGTGGCGCCTTCGAACGCGTCGCCGGATCCGAAGTAGTAGTCGATGACGTCCTGGGACATCTCGCCGACGACGCCGCGCTTCCAGTTCAGACCCCACCGCGTGTCCTCGCGGCGGAGACGCCGGACGAGCTCGAAGAGGAACTCGTTGTTGCCGCCCGCTTCGACGCAGGAGGCCGCGAGCAGATCGGGCCGTTCGTCGGCGAGCCCGCGGACGACGTGTGCGCGATCGGGCAGAGGCGCGGTCTCCGGCGGCGGATCCACGGGCGGGATCGGGTCGCCGGTGAGCGGTGCGAGCGTCCAGCGACCGCCCGTTCCGGTCACGTCGAGCCACGAAGCGGTCGGTGGATCGTCGACGCCGGGCGTTCCGCAGACGCTGCTGATCACGTCGATCACGTAAGCCTGATCCGAGCCCTCGGCTTCTCCATCGCCGTAGAAGTAGGCGATCAGGTCGTCGCCCATCCGGCCGTCACGAACGGCGAGTCCCCACCGCGCGTCCTCCGCGCGCAGCTGGCGAACGACCTCGAAGAGGAAGTCGTTGGTTCCACCCCGAGATGGACAGGAGTCGGCAACCCGATCGGGCCGCGCACCGGCGAGCGCGAACACCACGGAAGATCTATCGGGTGGCGGGTCGGGTGGGTGGGCGACCGGCGGC
>CAZFPM010000241.1:0-1775 GCA_964520965.1 uncultured Myxococcales bacterium | reverse complement strand
CCCCCCCCGCGCGGGGCCCAACACCAAAAAATTTTTTTGGGGGGGGGGGGGGGGGGGGGGGCCCGACCGGCGGCGGGAGGGAGTCCGAGGTGTCGCCGTCGGTCGGAACGTCCGACAATGGTATGTCCCCGTCGGCGACCCCGGCATCCGAGTCGATCGGTGCGTCCGCGACCGCGTCCATCGCGGTGTCGATGGCCGCATCGGCCGAGCCGTCGAGGGGGGCGTCGAACTCTGGCTGCGTGTCGCCGTCATGTCGGCCCGGCGCGGCGTCCGTGTCCGACGAGTCGGTCGCTGCCACGGCATCTCCGACGTCTTCGCCAGCAACACCCCGCGGATCGCGATCGGCGTCATCCGCGCCACCGAGTTCCGTGTTAGCACACGCGACCAACGCCAGCGCGAGCACCACGGCACCCACCGTCGCGCTCCCGGGCAGGCGCAACCGGTCCACACACTTTCGGTCGCCACGCGGTGGACCGCGACGATTTGGCTCAAGCAATTGCACGATGCCCCGAATCGTCGCCCGCGCGACACGGCGGCGCAAGTGGGTCAATCCCGAGCGGCGTCTATGCTGAACGTCAGCGGGTAGCGGCTATGCAGAGGAGGAGGGAGCCGCCAATGCCCGTCGTCGCCTTCCACCATGCCCGGCGCGGACGGGTAGACCCCCACGTCGTGCCCGCGCAGCCATCGGAGGCGGAGACCGGCCGAGAGCAGGGCGTTGACGATGTCGCCGAGCCCCCAGAACTACTCGCGCGTGGCGCTCGCCTCGGTTCGTCCAGGCCGGCACTCGGGTCACCATCGACATCCGGAACGACCACGCGCTCGTGGCGGCGTCCATCGGGCCTCACACACCGGATCGGTGCACCGTTGTCTGCGGATCGCCCGACTCGTGCTGAACAAGCTCCCCGAGGCGATCGAGGCATCGGGCGCCGGCGAGTGCCTCCGGGAAGGGAGCCTCGCGGAGCACCCGGAGGTTCTGGCGGCAGCGCGTGCGAAGAAGCGGGCGTTGCTCGTTGCCTTCGTTGCGATCGTCGCGCTGGCGGCCATCGTCGCGTTCACGATCAGCACGGTCGGGCGCGCGCTCGGATAGCGGCGAAGCCGTGCCTGCAAGCGCCTCGCCGACGCGGTCGATCGGCCACTTGGCAGCCCGGGCTGCACGGTGACTCGACTGCTCTCCCGCAGCCGCTGTGATCGGTCGCTTGGACTCCACGCCGAGCGATTCGTCCAGCAGGGGGATTGCTGAGGTGGCACTACCGCTGAGCCACTCTGGTCGAACTGGCCCATCAATCCGGCCCCCAGCCGCGCGAGCCTCGTGCGATGGACCGCGGCCCCGGAGGGCCGCGCTCCCGACTCGTTCCGACCTGACCTGAAATGCGACACGGTGTCCCGCCCCCGTTCCTGGCATCGCTCGTGGCCTCCGTGGACCCCGATGGACACCCGTGGACACCAGCCAGAAGGTACGCGAGAGCGGGAGCGCGGGACGTACTTCCTGTCGATCCTGGCCCACGCGACGCCGCCGGTCGTCGCCATCTTCTTCAAGGGCATCCTGTGGCGCCGCACCGCCCACGCGGCGGCCTTCTGGACTTTCGTCAACGGCCGTCACGCACCGCATCGATGCTGAACGTCAGCGGGTAGCGGCCATGCAGAGGAGGAGGGAGCCTCCAATGCCCGTCGTCGCCTTCCACCATGCCCGGCACCACCGGGTAGAATCCCAAGTCGTGCTCGCGCAGCCATCGGAGGCGGAGACCGGCCGAGAGCAGGGCGTTGACGATGTCGCC
>CAZFPM010000240.1:0-9128 GCA_964520965.1 uncultured Myxococcales bacterium | reverse complement strand
GTGGACCTCAAGCCCCGATCACTGGCGCCCGGACGACTGCGGTGATCGAACCTGGGTCGTGCAGCTGTGCACCAAGCGCCGACGATGCGCGCCCCGAGGCGCTCAACGCACCGACAACGTCGCCCCGACGACCTCGTCGCCGTCGATCCAGGGGCGGTAGCTCTCGTCGCCGGCGAGGAAGACCTTGTAGAACGCGACCATCGTCGTGCGTGCGAACGCCTGCGCGCCCTCGCGGTCCGCGCCCACCGGACAGGCGAGCTCGCACATGAAGTCGCAGCTCTCGACGAAGTCGTTGTGGGCCGCGCTCGCGATCACCCACTCGAAGGCCGGACTCGCCGACGCCTCGAAGTAGGCGTGGTGGTTCTCGTCCGCCGGCGCGCACGCCTGGCCCATCGTCATCTCCGCTCCCCGCCCCGCGCCGACGTACCCGGCCGGGACCGCGAGACCGCCCATCAGCTCGGGGGTCACGCTCGGGAAGTCCGCGGGTGAGCCTCCGAACGGCGGGGCCGAGTCGACCGGATCGACGTTGAACGTCGCGCGGATCCGGTCGTCGAGGGTCGCCGCGAGGATCGACTGCTTGCCGCCCCGGGAGTGTCCGCCCACCCCGAGGAGGTTCGGGTCTGCGAGCCCGAACAGGGCGGAGCCGTCGGTCGCGGCGGCGGACGCGATCCAGTCATCGACGGCGACCTGCAGGTCGCCCAGCTCGCGGTGCGTTGCCGCGCCGAACAGGCTGTCGCCGACCGTGGGCAGGAGCACCACGAACCCGTGGCTCGCCAGGTGCTCCCCGTAGCCGGCGTAGGCCGACCCGGGCATCTGGAAGCCGTGGTTGAACACGACGACCGGGAAGGGCGCGTCGGCGGTGTCGCCGGGTGCGAAGAAGAGCACGTCCATCTGGCGCGGTCCGAAGTCGATGCGTTCGTTGGATTGGCTCACGTCGTAGGGGCCCGGTCCGGTCGGGTCCCCGGACAGCCAGCGGCCGTCGATCGTGCCCGTATCCGCGGCCGACCCCGTGTCTTCGCCGGGCGCCGCGACATCGACGGGCGCGCCGGCGTCAGGCTCCACGTCGGGCGCCGAGGCAGAGTCACCGCCGACATCGGCGGCCACGTCGGGCTCGGAGGCATCGATCGTGGTCGAGGTGTCGGCGCCGGACGAGGGGGCGGCGTCGACTCCGCCACCGCTACCGCCGAGGTCGACCCCGCCGCTATCGGCGCTGGCCGTCGCATCGGCCCCGGATCCGGCGTCGGTCGTCCAGACGGCGTCACCGGCAGACCCGGATCCGGCGTCGCGTGCGCCGCTTCCGGTCTCTCCGCTCGTGCCTCCCCCGGGCGGTGCCGCGTCGTCGTCGGTGCCGCTGCACCCGGCCAGAACCACGAGAACGAAGATACACAGATAGCGGTAGGCCATGGGCCGTCGGGGAAAGCGGGGATTGGGCCGGCGACCGCAACGTCTCGGCGGGCGCTCGACGCCGGGAGCATGCCCGAGCCCCGGTTCAGGACCTACTGAACATAAAGTGAAATCGTCTCCGCCGCGGTGCTCCGGACCCCGCTACGATCGGCCGAATCCTCGTCGCGCCACACGGGCCTTCATTGCGAGGCGGCCCTACGGCAGGACCAGACATCGATCCTCCTCGCGCCCCACGCCGTCGACCTCGAGGGTCTGCTCGGTGAAGCGAAGGAAGGCGTAGGCGTTGTCGTCGGTGTCGACCATGCCGTGCATGGTCAGGTGGTGCACCCCGTTGCGCTCGACGTAGCCACCTCGGTGGTTGTGACCGTTGATCCAGGCCACCACGTTGGGGTGGCGATCGAGCACGGCCAGCACCTCGTCGGCGTTCCACAACACGTGCGTGTCGGCCGGACGCAGGGGAAAGTGGCAGAAGAGCACGACCCGCTCGCCGGCCTCTTCGGCCTCGTCGAGCTGGTCCTCGAGCCAGGCGAGCTGCTCAGCACCGATCGCCCCGTTCCACTCCGGTGCGTCCGGGGCCTGCTCGGCACGGTAGGCGAGGGAACGACGAAGGGCGTCGCTACCGGCGGGGTGGGCGTAGGTGCTGACGTCGTTGCCATCGAGGATGAGGAAACGCCAGCCGGGGCGAGTCACGGCATGGTAGGGCGCCGGCATGCCGAGGAGCTCGGGCACCTGGGCCTTCACCGCATCGTCGACCTCGTAATCGTGGTTCCCCAATACGTGATAGAGGGGGGCGCGCAGGTCGTCGAACACCTCCTGCACGGGCGCGAAGCTGCCGGCATCACGATCGATGGCGTCACCCAGCTGGACGACGAAGGCCAGGTCGCGCTCGTTGCAGTCGGCAACGCTCTCGGTCAGCTTGGCCAACGAATCGCGGTACTGCCGCCGTCCGTGGGTGGCGACGTCGGCATATTGGGCGTCGGCCATGACGGCGATGGTGAACGGCTCTCCCTCGCTGCCCACTGGCGGGCGACTCGCAGCGTCGCCGCCGTAGACGTCAGCCCGACCTCCGGCGTCACCAACGGCGTGGCTGCCACGACCGGCGTCTGCCGACATGGCCGCCGTTCGGGCGTGCAGACACTCCGACGAGTCCAAGGGCCCCGAGCACGCGGCGAGGAGCAGGAATGCGAGCGGAATCCGAAGCGACAAGGTGTATTCTGAAGCAGTCATTTTCGTTAGCTCTTCTCTTTGGTGAGTGATGAGCTAAATCATTGACTCTCAAATTATTATTGCAAGTCCAGCAGCATGCTTTGTGTATTCTTGTTGTATACGTAAACCGAAATTGGCACTGCTCGTAGAGGCTCTCTCGGAACCCCTCGAGACCCACCCCAGGCGAGCAGTCGCCACCGGCCGTTACCCCCTCCTTCCGTCTCAATGAAGGCCCGCATGACCCGTCTCATCGAGGCACACGACCCGTATCGAGCGACGCCGAGTCCGTGGGCCCACACTCACGTCGCCGACGAGAGCAGCAGCGCCGAAGTCGGCCGCTGGTCCTACGACGAACCGAGAGGCCCGAGCCTCGTCGTGGTCTGTCCGTCGGTTTGCGGAGACGGTGTCGAGGGCACGCTCGAGACCGCGTTCGGGTGCGAGACGATCAAGATCTGATCACACCGCCCACGCGTTCTCCGGCACTGCCGACACACCGCCTGCGAAATGGGGAAGCTCTCAAGAAGCGGCGTCGGCCGCCAGCCCGGCGATCGCTTCCGCGAGCCTCACCAAGCGTCGCGCCTCGGCCACGTGCAGATTCTCGATCAGCTTGCCGTCGACCAGGACGACGCCCTTGCCCGCGGCGGTCGCCTCTTCGTGGGCCGCGATGATGCGCCGCGACCACGCGACCTTCTCGTCCGACGGCGCAAAGGCCTCGTTGGCGGCGGCGATGGTCTTCGGGTGAATCAGGGTCTTGCCGTCGAAGCCGAGCTCCGCGCCCTGCCGGCACGACGCAGCGAACCCCTCGTCGTCGCTCAGGTCGAGGTGGACGCCGTCGAGGATCGCCAGTCCGTACGCCCGGGCGGCAAGCATGCACAGACTGAGGGAAGTCAGCAGGGGCAGTCGCATCGCCGTGTGGGCGGCGTAGAGATCCTTCGCCAGGTCGCTCGTGCCCATCACCAGCGCCGAGAGGCGGGCGCTCGCGCCGGCGATCTCCTCGGCATGTAGGATGCCACGCGGGGTCTCCATCATGCACATCAGCGCGAGGTCATCCGGCGCGCCGGCCCCCTCGAGGACGGCCTCGGCGTGCAGGACGTCCGCCGCGCTCTCCACCTTGGGTAACAGCACGGCGTGCGCGCCCGAGCGAGCGGCGGCCACCAGGTCGTCGTGTCCCCACGCGGTCGACAGTCCGTTCACCCGCAGGATCAGCTCGCGCATGCCGTACCCGCCGGTCTCGAGCGCGCCGAGCACCTGGGCGCGTGCCGACTCCTTGGCGTCGGGAGCGACGGCGTCTTCGAGGTCGAGAATGATGCCGTCGGTGGGCAGGCTTCTGCCCTTGTCGAGCGCACGGGCGTTCGAGCCGGGCATGTAGAGCACGCTGCGGCGAGGGCGCGCGCTGTCGGGGTGCGTCGTCGTCATGGTGGTCAACCTCCTCGGGGTGTCTCGGAAGCCGTGAGCCTCGGGCCGGCTGGTGGGCGCGTCACGCGACCTCGGGTGAGGCATTCGGCCGGAGACCGTACGCCGTCGCAGGCCCTTCGTCGAGCCGAGTCTTCGGCCGAACGGTCCGAAGATCTTCGGCCTACCCGCCGGGGGGCCGACGCCAGGCATCGACCTTGCCCGAATCTGCGCTTGACAGGCCCCGCTCAGGCGTTAGGCAAGACGGACAGGGTGTGGGGCCCGTCACTGCGCGGGTGCTGCTACGATCCGGAAGCCCTCTCCACGGTGAGCGCGATGATCCGCAACGCGTCGGTACTTCTTGCTGCTCTGTTTGCCCTCTCGGTCGCGTTCGCAGCGTGCGGAACCACCGATGAGGAAGCGCCTTCCGACACCCGGTACGTACAGATCGACGCCGAGCTGCGCGCGGAGATAGCGACGCTCGGTGGCCGCGTCATCGTCGGCTTCCACGACCGCGCGCGAACCGGTGACGAGGACGACATTCGGCGCCTCGGTGGCGCAGTGGGGCGGCGGTTTCGAACGATCCCGGCCTTCACCGCGAACCTGCCGCCCGCAGCGCGCGAGCGCGTGCTCGACGCCCTCGAACGAAACCCGCGCGTACGCTTCGTAGAGCCCGACCGGCTGCTTTCGGCCGACGTGACCCCAGACGACACGTGGTTCTCGGAGATGTGGGGCCTGCACAACACCGGGCAGACGGGGGGCACCGCGGACGTGGATATCGACGCACCAGAGGCGTGAGATCTCACGATCGGGTCGAGCGCCCAGCTCGTCGCCGTGATCGACACCGGAGTCGACATCGGCCACCCGGACCTGGCGGCGAACATGTGGACCAACGCGGGTGAGATCCCCGGAAACTCGATCGACGACGACGGCAACGGCTACGTCGACGACGTCAACGGGTGGAACTTCTACGACAACGACAACAACGTCTACGTCTCGGCCTCCGAGGACGACCACGGAACCCACGTCTCGGGAACGATCGCCGCCCGCACCGACAACGGCACCGGCGTGGCCGGTATCAACTGGTATGCGCACATCATGCCCCTGAAGTTCCTCGGCGGGGCCGATGGCAGCGGCTACACGTCGGACGCGGTGCTCGCCGTGGAGTACGCCGCCGCACAGGGCGCGCAGATCGTCAACGCGTCATGGGGAGGCGGCGGCTTCTCCCAAGCGCTCTACGATGCGATCGAAGCCGCGAACCTCCTCTTCGTGGCCGCGGCGGGGAACGACCTGCTCGATAACGACATCACGCCCCATTACCCGTCGAGCTACGACCTGCCGAACATCGTCTCGGTGGCCGCGATCGACCACTTCGGCGATCTGGCGACCGGCTGGGGCACGCTCGGGGATCTCGGGTCGAACTGGGGCGCGACCTCGGTCGATCTGGCCGCGCCCGGCGACGTGATCCTGAGCACGTATCCGGACAGCCAGTACGCGTACTTCAGCGGCACGTCGATGGCTACGCCGCACGTCACCGGCGTCGCGGCGCTGGTGTTGGCGGCCAATCCGAGCCTGACGCCGGTCGAGGTTCGCGACGTGCTCTTCTCATCGGCGGTGCCGCTTGCCTCGCTCGCCGGGAACACAGTGACGGGTGGCCTGTTGAACGCCCACCAGGCAGTGATCGCGGCAACGCCTACGCCGTGCAGCCTCGACGAGGACTGCGACGACGGCGCATGGTGCAACGGAAGCGAGGCGTGCGATGCAGGCACGTGCACCGCCGGCACGCCCGTGGCGTGCGACGACGGTATCGGCTGCACGACCGACTTCTGCGACGAGTCCGCGGACGCCTGCGCAGCGACACCGACGTACCCCGCTTGCGGCGATCCGCCGCTGCTCTTCGCGATCAAGGCGACCTCGACCACCCTGCCCGGTGGCTTGGCGGTCAACGACATCGACCTCGTGACATTCGACTCGGCCACCGCGACGTACGCCATCTACTTCGACGGGAGCGACGTCGGCATCCCGTCCGCCGCCGAGATCGACGCCTTCTTCGAGACCGCCGACGGCGACCTCCTGATCTCCCTCGCCGCCTCGGTGTCGATCGCCGGCCTGACGGGCGGACCGAACGGCACGAGCGTCGACGACTCCGACATCCTGCGCTTCGTGCCGACGTCGCTCGGCGCGGACACCGCCGGCGCGTTCGAGTTCTACTTCGACGGGAGCGACGTGGCGCTGACGCGCAACGGCGAAGACATCGACGCACTCGCCGTGCTCGACGACGGCCGTCTCCTGGTGTCGACGCGTGGTTCGTTCTCGGTCAGTGGCGCCTCCGGTGCCGACGAGGACATCCTCGAGTTCACGCCCTCGTCCCTCGGCGCGAGCACGTCGGGCAGCTGGTCGACGTATTTCGACGGCAGCGATGTCGGACTGAGCGCTTCCAGCTCCGGCGACATCGACGGCGTGCACGTCGACACGGACGGCAGCCTGCTGCTCTCGACGACCGGGTCGATCTCGCTCAGCGGCCTCAGCCCGGCCGACGAGGACGTGTTCCGATTCGTGCCGTCGACCCTGGGTACGACCACGGCCGGGAGCTTCTCGGAGTACTTCGATGCCAGCGACCAGGGCATCGCAGGACAGGACATCGGCGCGGTCGGAGTCGCTGAGCCGTCGGGCTGCTCGTCGGACGGAGAGTGCGACGACGGCCTGTGGTGCAACGGTGCCGAGACCTGTGATGCGGGCGCGTGCGTGGCCGGCACCGCGGTCGTCTGCGACGACGGCGTGGCCTGCACGACGGACTTCTGCGACGAGGACGCGGACGCCTGCGACGCGACCGGTGACGACGGATTGTGCGACAACGGACTCTTCTGTGACGGCGCCGAGACCTGCGACCTCGCGCTCGGCTGCCAGGTGGGCACCGCCGTGACGTGCGACGACGGGGTGGGTTGTACCAGCGACTTCTGCGACGAGAGCGCGGACGCTTGCGATGCGACCGCCGATCACTCCGCATGCGACGACGGGCTGTACTGCGACGGCGCCGAAGTCTGCGACCCGATCCTCGGATGCCAGGAGGGCACCGCCCCATGTGACGACGGCGTCGACTGCACGATCGACACCTGTGACGAGGGCGCGGACAGCTGCGGCGCCACCGCCAACGACGCGTACTGCGATAACGGCGCGTACTGCGACGGCGCCGAGACGTGCGATCTGACGCTCGGCTGCCAGGCCGGCACGGCCGTGACGTGCGACGACGGCGTCGGCTGCACCGCGGACTTCTGCGACGAGAGCGCCGACAGCTGCGACGCGACCGCCGACCACGGCGCGTGCGACGACGGGATCTACTGCGATGGCGCCGAGGTCTGCGACCTCTCCCTCGACTGTCAGGAAGGGACCGCCCCGTGCGACGACGGGATCGAATGCACCGTCGACACCTGCGACGAGGTCGCCGACTCCTGCGGCGCGACCGCCGACGATGGGTTCTGCGACAACGGCCTGTACTGCGACGGCACCGAGACCTGCGATCTCGCGCTCGGATGCCAGGCGGGAACGTCCGTGACGTGCACCGACGGCGTCGACTGTACTGTCGACTTCTGCGACGAGACCGCCGACGCGTGTGACGTCGCCCCCGACGACGCCTGGTGCGACAACGGCGTGTTCTGCGACGGCGGAGAGACCTGCCACGAGAGCAACGGCTGCCAGACGGGTGCCGCTCCCGACTGCTCGGGATCCGCCGATCAGTGCAACGCCGGTGTGTGTGACGCCACCCTCGACGACTGCGCGCCCGAACCCCTCTCCGAAGGGACGGCTTGCGACGATGCCGACGAATGCACCGACGACGACGTGTGTGACGGTGCCGGATCGTGCGGCGGCGTGCAGGCGTGCCTCGCTCCGACGATCTACTTCTCGTTCACGACGAACGCGACGCTACCCGGTGGGGTCACGGTCGCCGACGAAGACGTCGTCGCGTTCGACCAGGTCACCGGCACCTGGTCCCTCTACTTCGACGGCAGCGACGTCGGACTCGGCAACGACGTCGACGCCGTGCACGGCGACACCGACGGCTCGCTGCTCCTGAGCGTCAAGGGCGCGCTCACCGTGCCCGACATCGGCGCGATCGACGACTCCGACGTCTTCCGCTTCGTTCCGACCTCCCTCGGCGCGACCACGGCCGGCACCTTCGAGTGGGTGATCGACGGCAGTGATCTCGGATTGACGCGCAACGGCGAGGACATCGACGGCGTCCACGTCCTGGCCGACGGACGCTACCTCCTCTCGACCACCGGCCGTCACTCGGCCAGCGGCGTCAGCGGCTCCGACGAGGATCTCCTCGCGTTCACGCCGACGAGCCTGGGGAGCACCACGGCCGGCACCCTGGAGACTTGGTTCGACGGCAGCGACGTCGGGCTCACCGATTCCGGGGAGGACGTCTGGGGCGTGTTCGTCGACGACCTCGGCGACATCTACCTCGTGACCGCCGGCACCGCGTCGTTCGCCGGCGCTTCGGGCGAAGACGAGGACGTCTTCCAGTTCGTACCCACATCCCTCGGCACCTCGACCAGCGGGGACGCGGTTCTCTACCTGGACGGCACGCTCGAGGGCATCCCGTCAGGAGAGGACATCGACGCCCTCTGGATGGAGTTCTGAACCCGCCCACGGCCCTGGTCGGCCGCTGTGTCGCCCTGTGGTCCCCCCTGCACTCGCCATGTTGCACACCCTCTTGATCCTTCTCCTCTCCGGCGCCGCCGGGAACCCGACGGAGGGATCGGGTGAGCCGCCGATCGCCCCGGCGGAGGCCGTCGGCGAAGGGTCCGGTGTGCCGGAGGGGTCTGGAGAGGTGGGCGACGACGGGGTCCTCGATCTCGACGAGGTCATGATCGACGCCGAGATCGAGCAGCCCGAGGTCGACTTCATCCTGGCGCCGACCGATCTGGAGATCGAGCCGTTCTCGCCCTACTCGCCGCTGGACACGGACGAGGAGTAGGCGAGGCTGCAGTCCTGGTCCGGTCGTCGAGCCGTGTGTTCGCCCGGGTGGGCCGGCTCTTCGCGGGGCTCTGCCCCGCACCCCCCAAGGGAACAGAGTTACCCTGTCCCACCCCCGCATTGGAAAAACGGCGGATTTACAAATATGG
>CAZFPM010000239.1:0-9129 GCA_964520965.1 uncultured Myxococcales bacterium | reverse complement strand
GATCTGAACGCCATCGCACCCCTCGTCACGATGTTCTTCCTGATCACCTACGGGATGCTGAACGTCGTCGTGCTCCTCGAGAGCAGTCTCGGTCTCGTCAGCTTCCGGCCGACCCTGCGCATCCCCCGCATCGTGCCCTTCGTCGGCCTGGCCGGCTGCGTCTTCTCGATGTTCATCGTGAGCCCGATCTTCAGTCTGATCAGCGTCGTGCTCGTCGGGGTCTTCTACGTCTGGCTCCAACGCGAAGGCGTCGGCGAGAAGCACGACCGCGAAGATGTCCGATCGAGCGTGTTCGTCGCGATGGCCCAGTGGGCTGCCTCTCGGGTGACCGAGGCCGACCAGAGCAACGCGCGGGCGTGGAAGCCGAACCTCCTCGTGCCCGTCGTCGACCCCGAGGTCGTCCGCGGCGAGTTCGAGGTGCTGCTCGACATGACGAGGCCCGACGGGTCGGTCACGCTCCTCGGACTCAGACCGGACGGCCGCAAGACCGAGCTCCTCGCCCGGTTGCGCACCCAGTCCGACGCCTTCTGCGCGGCTGGGGTCCAGTCGAGCGCCGCCGTCGTCGACGCCTCGAGTCGCGTCGACGGAATCCAGCGCAGCCTCGAGGCCCTGCAAGCCGCGTTCTTCCGCCCGAACGTGCTCGTGATCCCGCTCGACGACGAAGACGGTAGCTCGGACAACCTGGCCGTTCAGAACTACGCCCGCGTCGCCACCGAAGTCGGCGTCGGCATGCTGGTCATCGCCGTCCACCCCAAGGCCGGGTTCGGCCGGCGCAAGCGCGTGCATCTCTGGGTGCAGCGCTCACCCCAGTCGTGGGATCCCGTCGCGGCCTTCTCGTCGGGCAACCTGAACCTGAGCCTGCTGACCGGCTTCCGCCTGCTCCGCGAGTGGGAGGCCGACGTGAGTCTGATGACGTGCGTTCGAACCGAAGCCGGGCGGGAGCGCGCGGACCGTTTCCTGGAAGCCCTCTGCGACCTCGCGCGACTGCCGGCCCACGTGCGCAGGACGGTGCTCGTCGGCGCCTTCGAGGAGCAGATCGCGGCGGCGCCCGTGGCCGACGTGAGTGTCATCGGTCTGCCGCCGGATCCGGATCCGGAGTCGATTCGGCGCATGGTGGAGCTCACCCACTCGACCTGCATCTTCGTGCGCGACTCCGGCAGGGAGTCCGCGCTGGTCTGAGGCGGGTGCTCGCGGTCTCCCATCGCGCAAGGCGCCGAACGCGTCGCCGCCGCCGGCTCACCCCTCCAGCGCGCGGACGAGGTCGGTCGCGAACTCGTTGCAGCTCTGGGGGCGGTGCTCGGGCTTCTTCGACACGGCTCGGAGCACGGCGTCGCCGAGACGCCTCGGGATCGCCGGTTCGACGTCCGACGGGTGACGGGGCGGCTCGTCGAGGTGCGCGATCAGAATCTTGAAGTCGGCCTCGTAGTCGAACATCGGCTGGCCCGTCAGCATTTCGTACAGACAGCAACCGATCGCGTAGATATCCGTTCGACGGTCTGCCAGCCGAGCGTCGACGAACTGCTCCGGAGACATGTACCGGGCCGTACCCATCGTCACGCCCGGCATCGTCATCGTCGAGAGTCGCTCGTTGCGCGCGAGGCCGAAGTCGGTGACCTTGAGCACCGGCCTGACCCCGTCGTCGAGCACCAAGATGTTGTCGGGCTTGATGTCCCGGTGGATGACCTTGTTCCGGTGGGCCACCTCCATCGCCGCGAGCACGGGCAGAAACATCTCAACCCGTGCGACCGGGTCCGACGGGCACGCACCCGATTCCAGGAACTTCGTCAACGTCGGCCCCGGGACGTACTCCATGACGATCGCGTTCACGTCATCTTCGACCACGACATCGAAGAGGGCGACGATATTCGGATGCTTCAGCTTCCGCTGGAGCCTGCTCTCCTTCGCGAACCGCTCCAGCGCATCGGTGACCCCGAGCAGCCAATGGTGGAGCACCTTGACCGCGCACACCTGGCCGTCGGAGATCCGCTCGGCGCGAAACACCGTGCCGGCTGCGCCCATAGCGACCGCCTCCACCAGCCGGTAGGCTCCGGCGATCACCCGCTCGGCCCGGACTTCGGCGCGCGGGCAGGGGAGGATCGTGTCGGCGATCTCGATGGCGCCGGGCGCCAGGTTTCCTCCGCAATGCACCCCGTCGCAAGTGCGCGTGCCTTCGTCGGCCCCGCACCGGAGGCACGGGTTCCGCCGGGTCGACGTGATGTCCGTCGTCGAGCCGAAGAGCTTCGTGGAGAATCCCCGTGAGTTGCGCTCCGCGTAGCCGCGCGTGTACATCCACCGCCACCCCCCGTTGCCGGCCTGAATCCGGAACTCGACGGTGAACGAGGGGTCATCATCGGGGAGCCGCAGCTCCGCGAGAGCCCTGACCGACGGAGCGTCGTCGGGGTGCAAGCGGTCTAGCCACGGCTCCACCGGGCCGTCCTGGTCGATGTCGTCCCCGACCTCGAGCATTCCCCTCCAGGAGTCGGAGAATGCCACCGTGCCATCCGCGACGTCCCACTCCCATCGCCCGTCGCCCGTCGCCTCGGTCCAACGCGCGTAAGCATCGATCGGCAGCGTGACCGCCCTGACCGCACCCGAACGTTGGACACTGCGGCGCACCGCGCGAACCAGACGCCGACCGGCGAGATCCTGCTTGCACAGTGCGTCGTCGGCGCCGAGCCGGATGGCGGCGGCCGCGAGCTCTAGAGAGTCGTCGCCGGTCAGCACGATCACCGGCGCCCCGTGTGTCTGTCCGTTGACGAGTCCGAGGGTCTCCATGTCGGCGCCCTGCGGTCCGTCGAGATCGACCACGACCGCGTCGAACCCCTGCTCGCCGAGCATCTTGGCGGCGCTCTTCCCGTCTTCGCTATGGGAGACCGCCACCTGCTCGTCGGCGGCCAGTGGTTCGTAGACCTCGTCTTCGAGACTCTCCTCGGTCACGACCAGCACATGGATGTCGGCCTTGGTGTCCATCACGGGCGGGATGAATGATCGACGACCGAACGCGCCCAGGGCGGAGATGGCACGCAGGCGTTCGGCGTCGGTGCATGCCGGGCGAATTACATGGCGTATTCGATACGTTACGTGTCGTGCTTGACTGTCGTCAATCGAACACCGAACACATGTGTCAGTTTTGGTGTCTGGGGCGTGCGATTCGCAGCGCGATGATCCGGAGCGTCGGCGTCGAACTCAGCCCGTGATCGCGCTGGTGACGCGGAAGAACGGCAGA
Source organism: uncultured Myxococcales bacterium (assembly GCA_964520965.1). GTDB lineage: Bacteria > Myxococcota_A > Bradymonadia > REDH01 > REDH01 > CAZFPM01. The sequence continues at coordinate 5,903 of CAZFPM010000239.1, read as the reverse complement.
TACCAGCCCCACAACAGGAGACCGAGCGCGAGCGCGCCACTGACGAGGGCGCCGTGGAGCAGGGCCGACGCTCGGTCACCCCCGATGCGACTCCGAACGAGGAGCACCGCGGGCACGACGGCGAGGGCGGGCCCGGCCCATGGCTGGACCGCGAACCAGGTCAATGTCGGAACGTCCGTCGACATCGCATCGAACATCGGCGCTAGGCGCATGCCGTGGACCGGCGAGCACGCGAGGAGCCCGACGCAGACCGCCGCGATCGTCTCTTCCACGCGGGACTCGGCGCTCATCGCTCGCCTCCGTCGCGGACGCGGTCGGCCACCATCGGCTCGGCGTGAGAGCTTGCCGGCAGGCGGCGAAGAGGGGAGGAAACGGTGAGAAGTGGCATCCGCTGACGCAACCTGATCGCCCCGGGAAAGACAAGCGCCTGCGCGCATCGCTTGACCCTGGCATCCGGGTCGGTCTTCATCGCGATCGTCTCTGCTCGAGCGAGTCGACCATGCGCATCCGCGGACCCCTAGTCGTCATCCTCACGCTGTCGATCGCCGGTTGCGGCGACAGCACCGATCCCATGCTGGCCGGAGTCGTCGCCGACACGGGCGACCGAGATGGCGGCGTCGGGGCCCACCGCGACGTCCGCCCGGATGCACCGAACGACGACGCATCGACCGGCACGACCGACACCGGCGGTCGCGACGCACCGGTCGCGGACGCGCCGATCGCGGACGCGACGCCCAGCGACATGTCGACCGGCGATGCGCCCGACACGGCCGCCGACACGTCGGTTCCCGATGCGACGAGCGACAGCGGTGGTCCCGACTGCGACACGATCGCGCAGCTGCGCGCGTTGCCGGAGGGAGACGTCGAGCTCGAGATCTGCGATGTGGTCGTCACCTGGGTCACATCCAGCGGCTTCTTCCTGCAGACGAAGCGGGCCGAGGGGCCGGCGGTGTTCAGCTACGAAGGCGACGGCTGGGACAACCCGGACGGGCTCGTCTCGGGCGACACCGTGACGATCCCGGTGACCGAGTTCGGGAGCTTCCGGGGCACCCAACAGATCGTGGCGCACGGCGCCATCGTGGTCACCGCAACCGGATACCCGGCTCAGACCCTGTTCCAGAACCTCAGCTCCGGGATCGCGCCGTCCGAGGAGCTCGAGTCCGAGGTCGTCGAGATTCGGTCCGGTGTCGTGCGCTCGGTCGACGGGGAGAACCTGCTCGTCGACTACGGCACCGCGGCCGGTGTCGCCATGCGAGTGGCCGACGGCGCTGGTTTCTGTGTCGGCGCCACCTTCCGCATGGTCGGCGTGGTCACCGAATGGGAGCCGGACGGCGTGCACCGGGTCCAGAGCTTCGACGGCCGTGACTTCGCGAGCCTGGACACCGAAGCGTGCACCACGACACCGCCGACCGAGGCCATGCCGCCCGGCGTCGGCGATCTCGTGATCAACGAATTCCTGGCCGACCCCGCACCTGATCTCCCCGGCGACGCGAATTGCGATGGCGTCCGGGACAGCGGCGACGACGAGTTCGTCGAGATCGTCAACGTCACCGACCATGCGATCAGTCTCGAGGGGGTGTCGGTCAGCGACGAGGTGAAGGTCCGGCACGCGTTCGCCACGGACGCGGAGGTCGCCGCCGGCGATGTCGTCGTCGTGTTCGGTGGCGGAGACCCGGGGTGTTCCGCGTTCTCAGGACTGAACGTCCAGCTCGCGACCGACCATTCGCTGGGGTTCAACAATGGGGGAGACACGCTGACCCTGGCCCTGGAAGGGCTGGGTGCGCCGATCGACGCGTACACCTACGTTGACGGCGAGGCCGAGAACGACGAGTCGCTCACGCTCTCACCCGACCTCGCCGCCGACGGCCCCTACGTGGGCCACACCACCGCGGCGGGCAGCGGCGGTGCCGCGTACTCGCCCGGGACCCGCATCAACGGGGCCACGTTCTGAGAGGCAGGCCGAGACCCTCGCCTGCGGGCAACGGCGGGCGTCGAATCCCACCCGTCGACGGCACATGACGCTGCGCTGTGCCTGGCGACATGACCCGGTGAAAGATGCGGGCTGGAAACGCCGTGCCCCGCCCGAGCGAGGCTCGAACGGGGCACACCGGGTCGCGACTGGGATCACTCGAGGGGTCGTCGATTCAGGCCGAACACTCAGGAGAGGGTGTGGGGCCGCCGGTCGATGGGGCATGCTTGTCAGAACTTTGTCGGCCGCCAATGATTGAAGACGTGTTCAGGGGCGGTCGGTTCCGACTCCTCTCCCATCCGCGGAGGCTAACGGCGCTTTGTCAGCGCATCCCCCGTTCTTGGCGAGGTGTTTCTCCGGAGAGACGGTGATCACCGCGGCGCCGGGGTTGTCGCGGTAGTGACGCCAGGGGTTCCATCCGAAGTACGCGACCGCATCGTTCACGAAGAGATGAAGCGGCCCGGTGGCCTCCGCTCGGAAGCACATGGTCACTGTTTCATCGCCCCACGGGAAGGGCCGGTCGCCGATCTGGCCGCGTTCGCCGTTTTCCGATCCTGCGCTGTACAGCAGAACCATGGGATCGAAGCGCAGGTCGCGTCGGAACCAGCGGAGGATCCCCGTCGGTGCTCCAGCTGCATCTTCGGCGTCGGAAGCGTGGTCGTCGGCCTGGACCACCGCATCGCCCGGCTCCGGAGCCCATTCCTCCGCCTCGGCTCGCGGTCTCACCGTCAGTCGATAGCCGCGGTGCTCCACCAGGTAGAAGTCGGTGGCCGTGTCGGGGTCACTCGCGTCGAAATCGAACGGGTTCGACGTGCTCGCGAGGGCGACCCCCCCGGTCTGGAGGTCTCAGTCGAATCCGAGGGGCGCCTGCGACACGCCGGCAGCGACGCCCAGGACCACACCGACGAGGCCGAACGCGCTCGTGAACGCCGCGAAGCGCGGGTGGCGGCCCAGCCAATCGCCGAGCGTCCACAGCAGTGCATCCCACGTCCGTCGGATGGTTGCTACGACGCGCTTGCATCGGTCCGCAATCCACGCGATGCGCGCCTGCGACGCCGTGCATTCTCCGCTCCCGATCGTCTTCGGGAAGATGACGGCGGCCCACGCGCGTCGCCGCTCCTGCTGACCTTTGCGACGGAGCTGTACTCGTGCGTAGACCACGAGACCCGATACCGCGATGGTCAGGTAGAAGAGCACGGGGCGCTAGAATACCAGGCGTAATGTGTGGACGAACGCGAGCGTCGGAGGTGCGACGGCCGGGTGGAGGGTCCCGCTCCCATCGTCGTCCACGACGACGAACTCCGGCAGGAGAACGTCCGGCGCGAGGTCGCATCGAGACCGCCGGACCCGCTCGGTCACGCTGGCGTGGACGCGCGGTGGGCCGAGTCCGTCGCGTCGGCACATCGCGCCGACGTCGCGGGCCGCGTAGCGGTAGAACATCCCCAGATTCGACCGCGGGTCGTGTTGCGGTCCAAGCACGTCGCGGTGCTCCGCGATGCGGTCGCGGGAATCGCGGAGGAATCGCAGCCCGACGGACTCGGCGCGATTCATCATCCAGTGCAGCGGCACCAACGACAGCGAGTCCTTTTCGTATCCGCCGCCGACGTCGGCATGGGCGCCGGCGAACCACACCTGATCGATCCGTCGGATCGGCGTCGTGCCGGCGTCGGCGCGGTCCGCAGGCGCGCCACCGTCCGCAGTCTCCGCCGTACGCTCGTCCCAGAGCACGGGGTGAAAGGTCCTCCGCGCGTCGTCCAGCGACAGCGCATGTGCTGCGTAGTCCACGTGGGGGCTCACCGAGCGGTCGGCGAACCGGACCCAGGAGAAGGGGCCGAGCAGTTGGGTCGCCCAGGCCGCGAGCGCCTTCAGTCCGTCGAAGGGGAGTCCGTACGCATCGACGGTGTCCCAGGCGCCGACGAAGCGCACCCAGACCTCCCGATCCCAGTCATCGCCCGGCGTGGCCTGGGCCCCGTACCTCTAGCGCAGGAGCTCGGCCTGCCTCTGGCGGCGCGCCGTAGGTATCTGGAGCGCCTTGTAGGCGAGCCACACCCGGTGGACCATCCGCTCGAAGGCATGCCCGGGCGGCCCATCGACGACCCGCGCCGGGTCGAGAAGCCCGCAGCTGGAGATCATGCCCGCGAGGCATCGCACGGTGAACGCGCCGCGGCTGAACCCGAAGAGGTAGATCCGGTCGCCCGGTTCGTAGTTGCGTGCCAGCCACGAGTAGAGTTGCTGGACGTTGCGGGCGAGCCCGAACCCGAACGCACCCCCGACCACCTTGGAGACGATGTTGTCCGCACTTCCGACGCCGTCGTCGTAGAACGACATCTGCTCGACGCCGTCGGAGTTGCGGTCGAGCGCCTCGTAGAGCTTCCACACGTTGGTACCGCGAGCCTTGCCGGCGCGGTTTCCGGTGCCGTCCGAACAGACGACGAGGTTGCGCGGCCGCGCCGACGCTTGCTGGGTCGATGCTGTGGAATCCGACAGGTCGGTCGACGACGACTGTGCTTCGTTGGTCATCCGTGCCCCGCCGGGAGGAGTCGATGAGTCGCCTGTGACGATACCGTGCAGAGACGGGCGTGTCATCGGAGGCGCGGTCGACGGTCCGCAAGGCGGCCGGACCCACGAACGAAGACGGCCGCTCAGCGATTCGCTGAGCGGCCGTCTTGCCTGGTGATTTATCGAGTCGGGGTGACAAGATTCGAACTTGCGACCTTCTGCTCCCGAAGCAGACGCGCTACCAGGCTGCGCCACACCCCGTTGCGGGACCCGCCCGTCACCGAGCGGACCGGCTGTTTGCCACCCGGGTGGGTCGGTGTCTACGATTTCCGGCAGGGTGCGGTGGGGCACGCGTACCCCACGGGGTGGAGCATGTGTACCGCGACATAGACGCCTGAATTTCTGCTTCGTTGCGCGCGTCCCTTTGGAGGCCTATCGAAGAAGAGGTGCCGGATTCCAACCACTTGCGAACCCTGGCACGGCTGTTGAAAGAGCCTCTAGAGCCTTCGGCGGACGCCCGAATCCCGGGAGATTCCCCGGGACCTCTCGCTGGACAGCCCCGCTCCCCAAGCCCTCCGCGCATCGAGAATCATGAACACCACCCGCTCCTCTCGGCTCCCCTCCCTGCTCGTGGTCGTCGTCGCCGCCGCGAGCCTATTCGCCGGCTGCGAGACCGCCGGCGTGCACGGCAACCTCACATTCGGTGACCTGACCGCCCGGCACGACATCGACATCGACAACCCGCTCGCCACCGGCGCCGAGATGGTGATTCGAGTCTCCTGCTCACGGTTGGGTGACCTTCATCTTCTGCGCCGGCGCTCGTGCGACGAGGGCGAGCCGGTCACGGCAGCCGAGAGCCTCGACCCGGACAACCTCGAGGTGCTCTCGTTCTCGGGCAACGAGGTGCGGGTGCGCGCCCTCGCCGCCGGTACCGGTGGCCTGCACGCCGAGATGGGTGGCCTCACCGACATGATCGCCCTGGTCATCGAAGACATGGACCACGCCGAGGTGGCGCCTGCGGCCTTCAGCCGCTTCGCCGACTTTCCCCTCGTGACCCTGGCGCCGACCGGGTTCGCCGTCCTCGACGACAGCGTACTCGAGGTCTTCACTCGCATGGAGACGGCCGACGGCTCGAAGATGACCGGATTCGACCTGGTCGAGTGGACGATCGCTCCCGAGGGCATCGCCGAGCTCGATGAGCTGCAGGACGTCTACGGAGACATCCGCGTCTTGCGCCCCCTCGTCGACAGCGGTGACGCGACCATCTCGGCCGGCGGTGCCAACTGGGATTTCTCGGTCGTGACGATCGCCGAGGTCGCCGACCTGCGGGTCTTCGATGCCGGCCCCGAGGCGCTCTACACCGCTGGCGAGACCGTGACGCTGAGCGAGGATGACGGCCTCGTGATGCACCTCGCGGCGTACACCGCCGACGGCC
>CAZFPM010000238.1:1678-9133 GCA_964520965.1 uncultured Myxococcales bacterium | reverse complement strand
GGACCCGAACGTCGGGGTTCGGCGTGGCCTCTCCGCGCAAGCTTCGGCGAAGCTGCTCGAGTTTGGCGACGAGCGCGTCCGCCTCGAAGGGCTTGGAGATGAAGCTCGTGTCCGGACCGAGCAATCCCATCAGGGTGTCCCCTTCGTCGATGTACGCGGACATGCAGACGATGCCCAGATCGGTGCGGAGCTCGCGCGCGCGAGAGACCACCATACGTCCGCTGATCCTGGGCATCGCGAGGTCGGTGACCAGGAACTCGATCTCGTGGTCCGTGTCGGCCTCGAGCTCCGCGATTCCGGCCGCGCCCCCCTCGGCAGCGACAACGTGGTACCCGCGCTGGCGAAGCGCAATGGCGATCGACTGCAGCAGCATCACGTGATCGTCGACCACGAGCACAAGGGGTCGGTCGTCGCCGACCGGCAACAGTTCGTCTTCCATGCAGCACACCACCCGATCGGGGTCCCGGAGCCGAGGGTAGTCCCGAGCCAAAGGTGAAGTAAAGTCCAGAGTCCCCGTGGACCACGGCGGTCGTATTCCAGGTCGTCCGATCCCGGATTCCGGCGGCCGCCGGAGCACTGCTACGCGCGAACGCGCCCACCGCTGCCGCGCAGCGCAGCCGGACCATCGCCCCGCTACCGCCTCAGTGGGCGGTGGAGGGAACGCGGTCCCAGTCGGCCGAAGCAGAGCGGTAGTCGCCGGACAGGCTCCAGGCGCGCATCTCCACGTCGACGACGAAGTTCTGCGGCATGCTCGGACGGCCGCCGGTTCGGGCGATCGTGTCGAACCGTGACACCCAATACTCTCGACTGAATCCGTCCGCTTCGGGCGGCAGCCCCAGATCGTTCAACACCCCGTGCAACGTGTCGAGCGCCTCGGGCTGCGGGCCGGACGGCGACCATCCGTGCCTGGCGATTACCCCCAACACATGGACGGCGACCTGATCCGCCATAGTTCGGTTGGCTTCGAGACCTGACCGGCGCATCGTACCCAGCGCCACCGCGCCGCGCAAGCCGAGAGCGCGACCAGACACAGGGTAATCGAGCGCCAACTGCTGGAGCCCGTTCGTCGGCCGCGGCCGCGGTGCTGAAACCGACTCGGACCTCCCGAAGCGCCTCCCCACGCACGGTGGCGCGGTCGCGCGCGGGGACGAATCGACTTGACGGACACCCACCGTCTGCGCGATCGACAAGGGATGATGTGCAGTCGCGGTTGCCGGGCCAGTGGGACGCCCTTACGTCGTCGTCGAGCGGACGATTCTCGGCGAGGGTGTGACCGCAGGCCTGCCAGATCGGACCGGCCGATCGTCCGGGCGCATCATCGTCACATACCCCCAGGTACTGGCTGACCATGTCGACCGACGCCCCGCCCCGACGAGTCCTTGTCTCCTTGATCATCCCGCCGACCGGGACTCCCGAATCCCGCGAGGCGGTCGCCGACCGCGAGTGCCTCTCCGAGGCGTTGTGGTACGCGACGGCCACGGGGGCATCGCTGATGCTCCTCCACGTCTTGGAGGAGGAATCGTTCAGCGCCAACCCGTCGGAGGCCGAGGTCGAGACGGAGCGTCAACGGTGCGAAGCCGCGATGGCGCAATACGTCCAGGTCGCCGCGGCGGCCGGCGTCTCGGCCGAGTGCGCGATCGCGGCCGGGTTCCCCTGGCTCGAGATGTTGCGCATCGCCCGCCGCTGGGGCGCCGAGCTGGTCATCACCGGCTCGCGAAGGCGAGCGAACCGCTTCTTCGTCAACCCGATTTACGGGAGCAACGCCCGCCGGCTCGCGCGGAAATCCGAGATCCCGGTGTGGGTCGTCGCGCGGACCGGTATCCCGCCCGTGACCGCCATCGCGGTGCCCGTCGACATGGGAGCCGTGACCCCGAAACTGCTGGCGGCCGCCAACGCCCTGCACGACGCGTTCTCCGTCGACCTGCACCTGCTGCACTGCGTTCCGTTTTCCGAAGCCTACTACTCGATGGTACGCGGGAGCCCGGAACGCCTGAAGGTCGAAGCGCACCGACACGAGGCATTCGAGAAGATCGAGGCGCGTCTCGGCGAAATGCTGGGGCCCGCCCGGGACAACTGGACGTTCCACTTCACCGAGGGCCCCGTCGTCGGCGATCTCGCGCGGCTGATCGAACGAGAGCACATCGACCTCGTCATGATGGGAACGGTGTCGCGCACCGGTATCCCCGGGCTGATCATCGGCAACACCGCCGAGCGCGTGCTCGCGCGTATCGAGTGCCCGCTCTGGGTCATGAAGCCGGACGGCTGGAAGAGCCAGGTGACCGAGTTCCCGCCGGAGTCGGCGATGCCCACCGTCCCGCGGGAGTAGCCCCAGGCGATGCGCTGCGGTTCCTTGTGGCGAACATCGAAGGGCGGCATGCTCGTCGGTGTCCAACGCCACGGAGCCGATGAAAGCGAGCAGCCCAAAGGCCACGAACTCCTTCCCCAAGCAGGTCCCGCGCGTGGTCCTGTTCGTCGGCGTGATCGCCGGAGCGGCCTCCGCGTGCGGTGACTCCGGGACCATCCTCGGCATCTGGAGCGAAGGCATCTCCGAGGCGCAGTGCGCCGACGGTCTCGACAACGACTTCGACGGCGAGATCGACTGCGTGGACGACGGATGCGCGACTGCGCCGGCATGTACGGCCGACCGGGACGGAGGAGTGGCGGACGCGGACAGACCCGACGCGGGCGCGAACGACGGCGGGACCCCGGGCGACGTCGCCACTTCGGACGCCGGGCGCGACACCGCGCCACCGGACACCGAGCCGCCCGACACCGAGCCACCCGACACCGAGCCGCCCGAGGACACTTCTCCCGGCACTCTAGACCGTTCGCGCGCCGACCACGTCTGTGAGCGGTGGCGGCGCGACCGCTCGGACCTCCGAGAAGGGGCCTGGTCGGGCGACGCCGTCGATTGCGACGTCGGCGATCTCGACCGCCTGGGCCGAGACAACACCCTCCGACAGGTCAACCTCGCGCGATGGCTCGCCTGGCTGGACGACGATGTCCGGGACGACGACGCCCGCAACGCGAACGCTCAGGCCTGCGCGGTGATCATGCACGCGAACGGGCTCCTGGATCACCACCCGCCGGCCTCCTACGAGTGTTTCACCAGCGCGGGCGCCGACGAGGCCGGGCGCAGCAACCTCTCGCCGACCCCGGCGGTCGAGGCGATCGATCTCTACATGGCCGATCCGGGCAACGACACGACCCTCGGACACCGGCGCTGGATCCTGTCCAACGGCCTCGCTGGGATCGGCATCGGGTCGACCAGCGAGTACTCGTGCCTCGGGGTGATCGGAGGCTCGGGATCGGGTTGGAACGAATGGACGTCGTGGCCGGCTCCGGGCCCGTTCCCGATCGAGGCGGTCAACGTCAGCTGGTCGTCCGTCGACGACAACGGATGGAGCATCCAGAGCGACACGATCGATCTGGGCGACGCAGAGGTGACCATTTACGAAGACGGCCTCCCCCGACCGGTGACGGTGTTCGAGCTGGGTGGGCGCTTCGGGTCGACGAGCGCGATCCGGATCGCCCTCGACGGATGGGGCAGCCGAGCGGGTTCGACCTACACCGTCGAAGTCGACGGGGTCTCGGCGCCGTTCGCCTACGAGATCGAGATGGTGACCTGCGAGTGACCTCGCGACGCCGACGATCGGCCGGCTACCAGATCTCGCAGTAGTCCGGGAAGCTGGCGGGAAGTCCGCTCTCCTGGATCGGCGAGGTCGAGTCGCCGTAGCGGTGCAGGAGCAGGAACTCCAGGCCGCGATCGAGCCCGCCGAACGGAACGGTGTGGCCGAGCCCGTGATTGCAGCCGACGAGGAAGTGCCCATCGCTGGCGACTCCGTTGAGGAACTCCATCATCAGGACCTCGAAGTTCACGAAGCCCCCGTAGATGTCGTCGGAGCCACCCCACATCCCGAGGATCGGGATCGGCACTTCGGGGGTCTCGTAACCGTGAACCAGCTCGCCGGTGCCCCCACTGAAGATGGCGGCGGCCGCGAAGTACTGGCTGCGCTGCATCACCAACGACGTCGTCCACAGCGCGCCGGCGGAGAAACCCGAGACGTAGATCCGCGCCTGGTCGACAGGCTGTGACTCGGTGATGCAGGCGAGCATATCGTCGAAGAAGCGGAACTCCGGGGTCGTGATGTTGGTGGCCATGATCGGCCACTCGAAGGCGTTCGTGCCGTTGGAGTGGGGGACCACAGCGACCACGTCGTAGGCGTCGGCGAAGCTCTGGAAACCGGAATAATCCTGGGTGCTGCCTCCCGCACCGTAGAAGAAGAACCACAGCGGCTTGTTCGTCGGATCGGCCGGCAGGAAGAGTTCGAAATCGCGTTCGACCGTGCCGGTGGCCAGCGTCGTGCGGCCGGGGGCGATCGTCGGACAAGCGCCGTTCGAGTAGGTCGGGAGGCCCGGGAGCGCCACCAGTCCGTCGGGCGCGTCTGTGGCGGCGACGTCGGCCGCGTCGGCGACGGGGGCGTCTGACGCATCGTCGGACGAGTCTCCGGCGTCGGCGGCCGTGGCATCAGCCCCGGTCGCTCCACCATCGGACGTCGCAGGCGACGTATCCCCGGGGTCTCCACACGCGACGAGGACGCACGAGGCGACGAAGGTGACGGCGATCGACAACAGACGGGGCATCGGCAGACTCGTGGATCGGGTCGGAGCGCGCGCTCTCCTCTATCTGTCGGTCTGCCCTGCGGCAAGCCTTCGAGGTCAGATCGCGACCCCGTTGCGCCCCCCCCCGTCTTGGCGGCAAGCGGCCGGTCGTCGCCCGATCGAGGAAGCGTTCTTCACGCCACAGGGCCTCCGTCCGGCGTCACACCTACGACCGCCGCGGCTGCGGCGTCGAGGCGGGCGATCAGCTCCGTTCGGAGTCGCGCTGGTGGGATGATCGCGTCGAGCGATCCGACGCGCACCGCCCGCTCGATCGTGTGGATCGCATCGAACTCGGCGGCGACCGCGCCCTGCATCTCCAGCAGCACTTCGTCGTGAATCTCGTCCAGCTCCTCACGGATACGCGGCTTCACGATCGGCGCCGCGGCGTGCAGGGCCTCTCGAGCGGCGACGACCCGCGGATCCTGCTCGGCGCGGCGGCGGACCTCGCGCGGAAAGACGACCGCGGCCGCTGGGGGTCCTCCGATCACCGACGCAAAGGTCCCCTCGAGGGCGATGGACTGCAGGTTCGGATTCAGGGCTTTGGAGAAGACGACGTACGCGCCGCCGTGGTAGCGGCCGATCACGACGAAGAGCAACGGCCCTTCGAATCGAGCGACCGCCCGGGCGATCTCGGCGCCGTACTCGAGCTGGAGGCGACGCAGGGATTCCGGGCTGCCGTCGAAGCCGCTCAGATTCGCCAACACGACCACCGGGCGGTTGCCGCTGGCGACGTTGAGGGCGCGGGCGACCTTCTTCGAGCTCCCGGGGAAGAGCGTACCGCCGGTCCACCGCTCCGGGCCGTCGACGGGCACGCGCCCGAAGCGGGGCAGGTTCTGGGACTCGAAGCCGATGACCGAGACGGGGTGACCTCCGACGTGGGCGTCGTAGACGACCGCGGCCCCGGCCGGGTCCATCGGCTGCCAACGCTCCAACGCGCCGCCGTCGGCGTCGATCACCGCCTCGACGACGGCCCGGATCGCGAAAGGCTTCTTGCGGCCGGGGTTGGTCGACTCGAGGAAGATCTCGCCGACGGAATCGAACGACGGTCCGGGGTAGGGGCTGTCGAAGATCGAACGGTCGGCGGGGTCTGTCGTCACGAGTCGGCGCGGAGCGGCCTCGCCGGGCGCCACGTACGCGTAGCGGTAGTGCTCGAAGAGGGTGGCGTACGCCTCGCCGAGGTCACGCGCGATGTACTGGACCTGTCCATTCGGTCCCATGATCCGTTCGTACCCACCGATCGCCTTCTCGTCCTCGGCGCTGACGCTCCCGGAGTACTCCAACGCCTTCTTGCCGGTCAGGACGAGGGCGCCGTCGGCGGTCATGATCAGCACGCCGCGGGTGTGGAGCAGCATCGTCGACTCGGCGCCCCAATACGACTGGGCACCGACATTGATCCCAGGGACGATGAGGTTGATCTCGCGCCGCTCCTCGGTGAACGCGACGATGCGCCGCAAGACGGCCGCCGTCCAGTCGAGATTCTCGGTGCCGCTGTCCATCGCGATGCGAGCGCCGGACGACACCGGGATCCACTCCACCGGCACGTCGCGTTCCGCCGCGAGATCGAGGGCGGCGATCACGCGGCGACACTCCTGTTCGCCGAGGGCGCCGAGGGCGCGGGTCGGGTCCGAACCGATCCACACCCGCTCCATTCCTTCGGGGTACTTGTCAGTGGGATTGGAGATCAGCCCGACGATGACGCCGCAGGTGTTCTCGCCATAGGGGCGCTCGACCGGGACGAGGTGGCCGTCCAGGCAGAGGTCGTGCTCGACGAACGAGCCCGGGCGCCCGGCGAACACGGCGCTGCCCCCCTCGCTCTCGCTCCCTTCGAGCATGCCGACGATCTCGTAGGGGTACACCAGCCCGAGGCGACGACACCGGACGACGCGCTGCTCGTACGGCGTGAGCGCCGGGATGGCATCGGAGTCGGGCGTGACGGTGCGGACGTCGAGGCGATGACGACCGGGTTTCGAGATGACGTACTCGACCGGCCGGAGGGTCGCGCCCGCGTCGTCGACCACCGAGACCCGAACCCGGACGCCATCGAGGCCGAGACCACGGGTCGGGGCCTCGAGCACCTCGGCGATCTCACCGACCTGTTTCGCACCGATCTCCACCGGCACGTGGACCGTGATCGTCAGGCGGTTCCGATAGAACCGATCCCGACGCGCGCGGCCGGCCTGCTCCTGGCGCAGGACTCGCAGGCCTTCGTAGTAGACCTTCTCGAACTCCCAGCGCGGCCAGTCCTCGGTGCTCCCGTCCAGCGGTGCAGCGAGGCCGAAGACCTCGCCGTACACCACGATTCGCTCGTCGCGCGGGTTCGCGTGGGCCGTGGCGTGGAAGGCCACGAGGCGCTCCGGCGTGGGCAGCGGCTCCAGGGAGAACTCGGAGAGGCGCCCCAGCTGCATGCGACGCGCCGCCTCCGGGTGCACACCCGGGAAGCGGTCGTCTTCGACCCAACGGCCCGGAGTCCGGATGAAAGTCCGGTGATGAACGGCGTCGTCGTCGTCGATCCATGTGATCGCGACCCGAGCGCCATCCTCGGCCACCCACCCCGTGTCCGGAGCCCAGCCGGCCAGCCGCTCTGACTCTCCGGTGCCGGCGCGGATCACGACCTCGACGTAGCGGGCGGTCGTCTCCCCGCTCGCCGTGGCCGCCGCGACCAGGCTGTCGAAGTCGGTGAGCACCGCGACCAACTCGCCGCCCGGCTCCTCGTCACCGACCGGCGAAACGGTCCCAGTGGCGAGGAGGAGACCGAGCTCGCGCGCTCGCGGCGTCAGCTCCAGCTCCCGCGTC
>CAZFPM010000238.1:1165-1668 GCA_964520965.1 uncultured Myxococcales bacterium | reverse complement strand
TGAGCACGCCGCCGTGTGGACCGGGTCTCATCACCAGCTCCCGCGTCTCGTAGAGCCGCCGGACGATCGTCGTGAGGTAGTGCTCCGCGTCCCGGCGCGCCGGACCCGCGGCACGGACGAGGTGGGGCAGGATGGTCTGGGCCGTTCGCGCAAAGGCCTCGAACCGGCTCTGCGCCGGGTCGGACTCCGGCGAGCCCGGCACCACGGGCACGTCGACCGAGTCCGATCCCGGGCGGGTGCGCGCGACGTAGCCCGGTTGCTTGTACAGGACGTAGAGAGCCTGGTGCGCGTTGTCGGCGACGTAGGGGTGCTCGTCGGACGCGGCGCGGACCACGCGGTCGAGCACGCCCTGGAGCCCCGCCGTGCGCTCGATCGGCGAGCCGACTTCGTGCAGTCCGATCACGAGTCGCAGCAACGACGAGGCGAGGTGGTGCCTCAGATCGCCGTGGGCGTGGCCGACCGCCATGCGCCACAGGGCCTCCTGCAGTCGCTCGTCCGAGGTG
>CAZFPM010000238.1:0-1155 GCA_964520965.1 uncultured Myxococcales bacterium | reverse complement strand
TCGGGGCCGTCGAGGGGGGGGGGGCCCCGCCCCAACGCAGCGCGGATCGACTCGGGGGCGCCCCGCTCCCCCTGGACGTGGCAACGGCAATACTCGTAGAAGGCGAGCAAGGGGCTGACCCCGGCGCCCTGTATGCCAGTCGGGAAGAGGTTGCGGTCGAAGAGGGATTCCGTGTCGCCGAACGCGCCGAGCAACTCGACGAGCGGCGCCCACACCTCTTTCTTGCGGAGCTCGGCGAACTCGAGACGAGCGCCGAAGAGCACCTCGATGCGGGCGGCGATCTCGGCGGGGACGTCGTACCCGAGCATGACGGTGCGTACGACGCGGACGACGTCGTCGACGACCGCGGCAACCACGTCGCGGGGCGCATCATCGAGACTCTCCGGACTCGGCATGGCGCTCCCGAAGAGCAGGTCGAGCGGCCGGACCGGCGGCGGGGGGAACACGACGGCGGGGATCTCGCCGTCGTCGCCCGTGGCCAGGGTCTCGATGACCATGGCGACCTGGCCCGACGCCACCTGCTCGTTCGGCGCTACCAGCACGTTTCGCACGATGCCGGGGTCTTCGGCGTAGACCGGCATCTCCATCTTCATCGCCTCGAGCGTGCAGAGGCGGTCGCCGGCCTCGACCCGGTCGCCGGTCGCCACGTCGAGACGGACGACCATGGCCGGGGCGGGAGCGCGCACTTCGCCACCCGTCGAGCGGGCGACGGGATGCATCGCACCATCGACCTCGACGGCGATTCCGTTGGGGCCGAACGAGAAGAGGATGCGGTAGCGCTTGTCCGGCAGGTGCAAGAACGCCGTGTGTTCCCCCGTCAGCTCGAAGCGCGCGCGATAGGTCCCGGACGGAGTGGCGATGTCGTACCGATCCGGACCCGCCGCGTACACGTGGAGCGCTGTCCGCCGACCGCGCAGCCGGAGGTTGATCAATCGCCCCGAAGGCGCGGGGAGATTCTGCGGCACCCCGTTCTGGGCTTGTGCGAGAAACCGTTCGACTTCGGCGCGCGTCTCGGCCCGATAGGCGAGTACGGCGGCGGCGAAGAGCGCCTGCCTCATCCATGATGAACACCTCGTGAGCATTGAGCGCCTCCGCCGCGGGGAGCGCCTCGAGGAGCTCAATGAGCAATGAGATCCGCGGCGCACGTGCGGCCGA
>CAZFPM010000237.1:0-9161 GCA_964520965.1 uncultured Myxococcales bacterium | reverse complement strand
GGCTGCCGCCAATCCGACGGCTGCCGCCAATCCGACGGCTGCCGCCAATCCGACGCCGCTCCTGACCCCAAGAAATCCATTGCCAACAAATCTCTTGGCAACAAACCACCTGCCAACCGACACCCTGCCAACCCGACCGCTGGGAATCGTCTCCCGAGAATTTGCCTGGCAACCGACACCTTGGCACCCTCGCGATCGACGCACGACCCCACGACGCCGGAGGTGTCGATGCAGGCGCCAGTCCACGACGCACGAACCGCCATGATGCCGAGTGCCGCCGCCCCCCCGGGATACGGGGAGGCGAGCGACCGCCTGCTCGACCTGCTCCGCCGGAACATCGGCGCGACGAACCGGCACGCGCTCGTCGTCGGTGGTCCCGGGTCAGGAAAGACCACCCTCGTCCGCACCGTCGTCGCCCGCACGTGCGCGGACGCAGATCTGGGAGAACGATGGCTCCCCATCGTCATGCCCGAGGAGCTCTACGGCGTGGCGTCCCTCGGCGACCTCTGGACGGTCGCGCTACGCGTACTCTGCGAAAGCACCGCCGCCGGAGACGCGGTCGCGTCGTTGCGGGAGCACTACGATCGTCTCGTGGACCGCCGCGACGACGCGCGGCTTCGAATCCTGGCCCTGGAGGAGCTTCGCGAGTTCGCGCGACAACGCGGTGTTCGCCTGCTGATCGCGCTCGAGAACGTCGAGACCCTCGTCGGGCAGCTGCCACGCCGAGAGGACCGCGACCTCGTTGGCGCCATCAAGCACGTGTCCGAGATCACATTGCTGCTCACGGCCTCCAGGTCGCTGCACGAGCTGGCTCCATCGACGACCGACGGCGACGAGCGGCTGCACACAATGCAGCTCGGCGCCCTCTCGACGAACGCGTGTCGGGCAACCTGGGAGTCGATCACCGGAAAGACCCTCGCGGGCGCCCGTGTCCGTCCGATGGAGATCCTCAGCGGCGGGAATCTCCGACTTCTCACCGCACTCGCGCGCGTCTCCGAGCGGCGACCGGATGACGACCTCGCCGAGATGCTGGCTCGCGCACTCGACGACCACGCGCCCTTGCTGAAGCGCGAAATCGAAGCCTTGCCACCCCAGGAACGCCGGGTCTTCGCCACCCTCGCCCGTCTGTGGCGACCGTCGACGTCGCGCGACGTCGGTGCCGCGTGCAGTCTCGACGTCAACACCACCAGCGCCGTGCTGAAGAACCTCGTGCGTCGGGGACTGGTCACGCCCGTTGGCAAGGCCGGCCGCGCCCTCTTCTACGAGGTCGTCGAGCCGGTGCATGGGCTCTTCATCGGCCTGAGGGCGACCGGCCCCGAGGCGGCTCGATTGCGCGCATTCGTGCGCTTCGTCGAGGCGTATTACGGAGTCGGTGGACCGCTGGGGATTGCCGCCGAGGACGCCACCTCGGGCGGCGAACGCCGGCGTTCCGAGCGACGCCGGTCGGCGAATCCCACGGTCGACGGGGACGACGCGGACGACGCGGTCGACCTCGTTGCGCGCCTCCTCGTCGCTCCGAACCCCGCAACCCTCGATCTCGACCGATTGACCCGCATGGTCGTCCACGCGGCTGGTGCGGGCAGGCACGACACGGTGTTGAGCGCGCTGCAGGCGAGCGCCGCGGCGCACTATCTGGAGCCGGTCGTCGTCGCGCTGCAGATGCTCCGCGGTGACGACATTCGGGCCCCGCGAGAGGTGGCCGCCGTCGCGGGCGACATCATCCGCGGGGTCGAGAAGTGCGGTCCGGAGCGCCGCCGGCTCGAGCGTCGCCGGACCGAACGCCGCCAGGTGCCGCCGACGTCCTCCGTGCCGCCCAGGCCTGACGCACGGCCGACCGAAGCCCACGAACGACGGGCGCCGCAGCCCTCAGAGGACCGCGGCGCGTTCGTGTGGCAGTAGTCGCCGAGCTGCGGATCAGACGCTGAACAACGCGGCCGCGCCCATGCCGCCGCCGATGCACATCGACACGACGCCGTACTTGCCGCCGCGGCGCCTGAGCTCGCGGAGCAGCGTGGCGGTCATGCGAGTGCCCGAGACGCCGAGCGGGTGGCCGAGGGCGATCGCGCCGCCGTTCGGATTGACCTTGTCGTCCGGGATGCCGAGCTCGCGCTGGCAGTAGGCGGCCTGGGCCGCGAAGGCCTCGTTGACCTCGAAGACGTCGATGTCGCCGATGGTCATGTCGTGCTTGGCGAGCAGCTTGCGGATCGCCGGCACGGGGCCGATGCCCATGATCTCCGGCGCCACGCCGGCGACCTGGATGTCGTGATAGAACCCGAGCGGCGTCACGCCGAGCGCCTCGGCCTTGTCGGCGCTCATCACCACCGCGGCGCCGGCGCCGTCGGTCAGCGGTGACGCGTTGCCCGCCGTGACCGTACCGCCCTGGCGGAACGCCGCGCGGAGCCTCTGCAGCCCCTCGAGCGTCGTGCCGCGCCGGTTGATGGTGTCGCGCTTCAGCGTGACCTCGCGCGGTTCACCCGCCTTGTCGAAGACGGTGGTCGTGATCTCGATGATCTCGTCGTCGAGGCGGCCGGCGTCTTGCGCCTCCTCGGCCTTGCGCTGGGAGTTGTACGCGAAGGCGTCCTGCTGCTCGCGGGTGACGCCGAACTTCTCGGCGACGTTCTCCGCGGTCGCACCCATCGTCGTGTAGATCTCCGGGTAGCGCTCGAAGAGGTCCGGGTTGGTCGTGAACTTGTTCCCGCCCATCGGGATCAGGGTCATCGTCTCCGTCCCGCCCGCGATGACCACGTCGGTCGAGCCGGCGATGATCGACTGGGCGGCGATCGCGATCGACTGCACGCCCGACGAGCAGAACCGGTTGATGGTCATCGCCGGCACCTCGTGGGGCAGGCCGGCGATGGCGGCCGCGATGCGGGCGACGTTGTGGCCTTGCTCGGCCTCGGGCATCGCGCAGCCGATGATGACGTCGTCGACGTCCATGGCGTCGAGGCCGGGGACGGCGTCGAGGGCCGCCTTGATCGTCCAGGCGGCCATGTCATCGGGCAGGGTATCCTTCAGCTCGCCCTTGTGCGCTCGTGTAAAGGGGGTCCGGAGCGCGCTGGCGATGACGACAGGCTTGGTCATGGCTTCTCCAGGGGTTGGATTCTCGTTGGGATTGCGGGTTTCGTCGTCGTGTCGTGTCGGTGCCGTCCAGGACGCCGACTCGTCGCCATCAGTTGCGAAGGGGCTTGCCGGTCTCGAGCATCGCCTGGATGCGGGCGTGGGTCTTCTCCTCGCCGCACAGGCTGAGGAAGGCCTCGCACTCGAGCTCGAGCAGGTAGTCTTCGGTGACGGGCGCCGTTGGCGAGCACGCGCCGCCGGTCAACACGCCGGCGAGCTTGGAGCCGATCAGCCGGTCGTGCGCCGAAATCTGACGGTTGTTCTGCATGTCGTAGAGCAGCATGTCGATCGTGGCCTTGCCGTTGACGCCGGGCAGCAGGAAGCGCTGCGGTCGCGGTGGTCGGAAGCCGGACGCGTGCATGCCGAGCACCCGCTGCTTCGCGTCGTGCAGCGCGAAGTCGCCGTTCATCGAGATGCCGTCGGACGGGTTGAGGAACCCGGCCTCGAGCGCCTCCTCGGCGCTCGTGGCCACCGAGCCCATGCCGATCGTCAGGAAGGCCTTCTTGATGAAGGGGAAGGGATCGAAGTCCTTGTCGAGGGCCAGCGGACCGTAGAGGTTGCGCATCAGCTGCAGGTTGCCGCCGCCGCCAGGGATGAGACCGACGCCGACCTCGACGAGGCCGATGTAGAGCTCCGCCTTCGCCTGGACCGCGTTGCCGGCCATCGTGACCTCGGCTCCGCCGCCGAGGGCGAGGCCGCCGGGCGCCGTGACGACGGGCACCGAGCAGTAACGGAGGCGCTGGTTGACGGCCTGGAAGCCGGAGATCAGCTCGCGGATCGCGTCCCACTGGCCCATCTTGGCCGCCATCAGCAGCGCCATGATGTTGGCGCCGGCCGAGAACGCGGGCGTGCCGTCGTTGCCGATGACGATGCCTTTGTAGTCCTTCTCCGCGAGGTCCACCGCCGTGCCGAGCATCTTGATGATGTCGTCGTCGATGGCGTTCATCTTGGTGTGGAACTCGACGAGGAGGACGTCGTCACCCATGTCCCACAGCGTGGCGCCGAAGTTCTCCTTCACCTTCTTGTTCCCGCGCTCGAGGTGCTCGACGCGCAGGTTCCTGCTGCTCATCGGCACGAGCTCGGAGGCCGTGGACGGGATGTTCCAGTAGGTGTCGGCCGTGCCGTCGACGCCGTAGAACGCCGTCCGGCCGGAGTCGACCATCGCCTGGACCCAGGGGGCCGGCTCGATGCCGAGCTCCTTCATCATCGCCAGGCCGGTCTCCACGCCGAGGGCGTCCCAGGTCTCGAAGGGCCCGAGGTCCCAGCCGAAGCCCCAGCGCATGCCGCGGTCGATGTTGACGAAGTCGTCGGCGATCTCCGGGATGCGCCGGGACGCGTATGCCAGCGTCTCGAGGGTGACCTTGGCGGCGAACTTCGCGGCCTTGTCGTCCGCGGTCAGCACGGTCTTGACGCGCTTGTTGATGTCGTCGATGCCGCGGGCGGCGCCGAGGCTGGGGAAGCGGACCTTCTTCTGCTCGCCGTACTCGAGCGTGTTCAGGTCGAGCGAGAGGATGAGCCGCTTACCGTCGGCGTCCTTGGTCTTCTTGTAGAAGCCGCTGCCCGACTTGTCGCCGAGCATGTTCTGCTCGACCATCTTCTCGAGGAAGGACGGCGGCTTGAACGCGTCGCGGGCCTCGTCGTCGACCAGCGTGTCGTAGCAGTTGTTCGAGACGTGCAGGAAGGTGTCGAGCCCGACCATGTCGCCGGTGCGGAAGATCGCCGACTTCGGACGCCCCATGGCCGGCCCGAAGATCTTGTCGACCTCCTCGACGGTGAGCTCGAACTTCATCATCTCCTCGATGACCTTCATCATGCCGAAGACGCCGATGCGGTTGGCGATGAAGTTCGTCGTGTCCTTGCCGTAGACGATGCCCTTGCCGAGGGTCTCCTCGCCGAACGCGTGGATGGCGGCGGTGACCTCGGGCAGCGTGTCCTCGCCCTCCACGAGCTCGAGGAGCTTCATGTAGCGGACGGGGTTGAAGAAGTGGGTGACGAGGAAGTGCTTCTTGAAGGCGTCACCACGCCCCTCGAGCATTCCCTTGATCTGCAGGCCCGAGGTGTTGGACGTCACGATGGTCCCCGGCCGAACGTTCTTCTCGACGTTGGCGAAGACCTGCTGCTTGATGTCCATGTTCTCGATGACGACCTCGACCACCCAGTCGCACTCGGCGAGGCGGTTCATGTCGTCGTCGAAGTTGCCGACCTCGATGATCTCGAGGGCCCGCTTGGACATCAGCGGTGCGGGCTTCTGTTTCACCATCTTCGCGACAGCCCCGGCCGCGAACCTGTTGCGGAAGGCCTTCGACGAAGGGTCATCCCCGTCTCCGACCTTCGGTGGGACGATGTCGAGAAGGATGACGGGAATCCCCGCGTTGGCGAGCTGACCAGCGATTCCGCTGCCCATGACGCCCGCGCCGAGAACGGCTGCTTTCCGAATGTCGTAGGTCATTTGGAAGCTCTGTGGCTGAGGTGAATGAACGTCCATTCATTTAGGGGCAATTTCTCATTGGTGGGTCGCGCTTCGGTTGTCAATGGCGCTGGGCAGGGGGTGCGAAAATTGTCACCCGCGGCGACGAGGAGCGCGCCGAGCCCACTGCGAACGGAACCCTCATGGGGCTCAAACAGCAGGAAACGTGCCAAGTTACGGGCGGTCGCGCTCTATGAAAAAGTTGCCAGGGTGGTGTTGACAGTCGACTTTCCCCCCCTATAGTGACCGCCCGATTCTACCCGTCGTGTAACCGGGGCGATGGTCGCTCGCATCCCGGACAACGTAGTCGACGAGGTGAAGGCTCGTGCTTCGATCGTCGACATCGTCGGCGAGTACGTGCGCCTCAAGCGCAAGGGCGCGCGATACCTCGGACTCTGTCCATTTCACAACGAAAAGACACCCTCGTTCAGCGTCAACGCTGAGCGCAACCTCTATCATTGCTTCGGCTGTGGCGCCTCCGGTGATGTGATCGGATTCCTGCGACAACACGATGGGCTCAGCTTCCCCGAAGCCGTTCGCAAGCTCGCGGACCGCCTCGGGATCGCCGTGCCCGAGAGTCACGAAGACGACGCGACCGCGCGCGCTCGTGCGCGCGAAAAAGATCGGTACTTCGAGGCCACCCGGTACGCGTCGGAGTTCTTTCGCCGCCAGCTCACCACGCCGAGCGGCAAACAGGCCCGGCAATATCTCGCCGACCGCGGCATCGACGAACAGACCGCCGAGGCGTTCGAGCTC
Organism: uncultured Myxococcales bacterium; assembly: GCA_964520965.1. GTDB lineage: Bacteria > Myxococcota_A > Bradymonadia > REDH01 > REDH01 > CAZFPM01. The sequence continues at coordinate 2,821 of CAZFPM010000237.1, read as the reverse complement.
GGCTTCGCGCCTGGAGAGTGGGGAGCGCTCGTCGAAGCCGCCGGCCGATCCGGCATCTCGTCGAAGTCCCTCGAGAACGCCGGGCTCGCCATGGCCCGCAACAGCGGCGAGGGCCACTACGACCGGTTCCGCAACCGGGTCGTCTTCCCCATCGTCAACCTCTCTCGCCGCGTCCTCGCGTTCAGCGGGCGCACCCTCGATCCCGAGGAGCGCGCCAAGTACATCAACTCCCCCGAGACTCCCTACTACACGAAGGGGCGCGAGCTCTTCGGACTCCACGTCGCCCACCGGTCCATCCGCGAAGCCGGCTACGCGGTGCTCGTCGAGGGCAACTTCGACGTCGTCTCCCTGCACGCCCGCGGCCTGACCAACGTCTGTGCGGCCCTCGGCACGGCACTGACCGAGCAACAGGCGCGGCTCGTGCGGCGGTACTCCGAGCGCGTGGTCCTGCTCTTCGATGCCGACTCCGCCGGTCGCAAGGCGGCGCGCAAGGCACTCGACATGCTGCTGGCCGCCGACGTCCCCGACGTGCGCTACTGCCGCCTGCCCGACGGCACCGATCCCGACGACTTCGTGCAGAGCCACGGCGCCGACGCGCTCCGGGAGCTGATCGAGAAAGCACCCTCCATGCTCGATGTCGTGCTCGACGAGACGATCCGCCCGGTCGCCGGCAAGGCCGACCTGGCCGGAAAGCGGCGGGCCATCGACGAGATCGCCGCATTGCTCGCCCCGATTCCCAACACGCTGATCCGCGATGGCTACGTGGCCGAGGCGGCCCGGCGGCTCGAGCTCGACGGCGCCAGCCTCAAGCGACACGTCTCCCGTGGTGGTGGACGTCTCGCCCGGGAGCCGATGCCGGAGCCGCCTCCGGAGCTCGCCGACGAGGCGCCCACCGAGCCCGACGTCGTACTCGACAAGCACGAGTCGGTGTTGCTCGACGCCCTGGCCCGTCGGCCGGCCCTCCTGGAGACCGTCTACCGAGAGCAGACCCATCACCTGGTTGGCGACGAACGGCTACAGGATTTCATCGAACAGGTCGCTGTGACGTGGACCCTCGACGGGGGCCCCGATGTGGTCGCCGCCGCCGAGGCACTCGAGCCGGGTCCCCTACGGCGTGCGCTGACGGGGGCGTTGGTGACCGAGCACGCGATCGCCGACGACCGGGTCGACGAAGTGTTCGCCGACACCACCCGCACGATGAAGATCCGGTGGATGACCGCCGAGATGCGACGGATCTCCGAGCGCCTGCGCGCAACGCAGGACCCCGAGGCCGTCGAGTTGCTGATGAAGCGCCAGAGCGAGCTGAACCATTGGTTGAACGACCTTCGACGCACCGCGAACCCCGCCCCGTGAAACCCGACGGAGTCGTCGGGACTTGACCCGGCACGCCGCGAGCCCTAGCACAGCCCATTCGCCATTCGCCGGCCGCCGCCAGAGACGATATTCGATGACATTGATTTCGAATCGTAAGGAGATCGAGCAGCTCATCAGCATGGGCAAGGAGAAGGGTTTCCTGACCCTCGGTGAGGTCAACGACGCCCTCCCGCCCGACGTCCTCTCCGCCGACGAGATCGACGACATGATGATGATGTTCCGGCAGCTCGAGATCCAGGTCGTCGACGAGTCGAAGGAAGAGATTCCGAGCGCTCGCGAACGCTCCGCGGCGACCACCGCAGAGGGCAAGGCGATTCGCCGCAAGCCGGCCGAGACCGCCGAGTTCGTCGCCGCCCAGGAGGACGACGCCTACAGCCGAACCTCCGACCCCGTGCGGATGTATCTCCGCAAGATGGGCAGCGTCTCGCTGCTCACACGCGAAGGCGAGGTCGAGATCGCGAAGCGGATCGAAGAGGGCGAGAACATGATCATCGCCGCGATCATGAACTCCCCGATCGGCACCCGCGAGGTGCTCGGTATCGGCGACAAGCTCAAGCGCGGCCGCGCCAAGTACAAAGACGTCTACCGGGAGCCGCCCTTCGTCGAAGGCGAGGATCCGCCCAACTTCGAGCAGATTCACTGCGAGAGCATCGTCCACATCGACGAAGTGCGCCACATCGAGCTCGAGATGCGTCGGCTGCAGCGGCAGCAGGTCACGCCCAAGCTCTCCGAGGCCAAGCGACGCAAGCTCCGCGAGCAGCTCCGCGGCAAGAAGGTCGAGATCTACGAGAGCATGCGCCGGGTGCGCATCTCGAAGAAGCAGGTCGAACGCATCGTCGACCGGATCCGCCTCGCCATCGACACGATGGAGCGATCCGCGCGCGAGCTGACCCGGCTGGAGCGTTCCGCAAAGCGGTCCTACCAGGACATTCGCGACCTCGCCGAGACGGTCCGCCGGACCCCGGTCAAGGGGACGAAGCAGCTCAACAAGCTCGGACTCGACCGGGAGACCGTGTTCGGCTGGGAAGAGGCCATGATCGCGTGCCGGCGCCGGATCCGGCGCGTCGAGCTCGACACGAACCAGTCGGTCGAGAGCCTGATCCTGACCTACCAGGCGATCCAGGTCGGTCAGAAGATCGCGGAGCGGGCCAAGAGCGAGCTGGTCGAGGCGAACCTGCGGCTCGTCGTCTCGATCGCCAAGAAGTACACCAACCGCGGCCTCCAGTTCCTCGACCTCATCCAGGAAGGGAACATCGGGCTGATGAAGGCGGTCGACAAGTTCGAGTACCGTCGCGGCTACAAGTTCTCGACCTACGCGACCTGGTGGATCCGGCAGGCGATCACCCGCGCGATCGCCGATCAGGCACGGACCATCCGCATCCCGGTGCACATGATCGAGACGATCAACAAGCTGATCCGCACCCAGCGCTACCTCGTCCAGGAGCTC
>CAZFPM010000236.1:655-9196 GCA_964520965.1 uncultured Myxococcales bacterium | reverse complement strand
GGACTCCGTGTCCGACCGATACGACGTGCCAGAAGCCACTGCGGTCACCGGCGGCGGGAGAATGGGCCTACTCAAGCAATACCCCCGCCATCCCGAAGCGCGCAAGGCGCAGAAGGTCCCGCTCAGCCGCAAGCGGCGGATCGCGAAGCGGCTCCGTCACCAGGGACGGCGGGGCGGCGGATCGCCGGTCTAGCGGTCGGGGTCCGGCGGCGGAGTCTCCGCGGCGGTGACCTCGTACACGGAGAGCTTGATCGTGTCGGCCAACCGGTACGAGTACCAGACGTTGATCTCGGGATTGGGCACATACTCCCCGCGGTACAACTCCCGGACTCGCAGGCCGGGCTCGGCGCCCACCTCGGCGAGGAACTCACGGTAGGTGCTCATCCGGGTTCCGTCCGAGTGCTCCTCCCCGAGGACACTCTCTAGCGGATCGACCGAGAGGACGAAGTGCACGGCGCCGCCGCGGCCGGTCACGGTCTCGATCTGCTCGCGAACCGTGTCGAAAATGTAGGGGGTGAGGATGTCGACGCGGGCCGCAGGGCGGAGCTGGTGGTGAATCCACCACTTCTCGCGTTGGTTGATGCGCTCGCTGAGATAGATGACGTCTCGCTCGGTAGTCTCCGGAACCCGGGAGACCAGAATGTGGCTCCGGACCTCTTCCGGCGTCATGTCGCGCAGCGAGATCTCGTGGTGCCAGCTGTGGAGCAGCAGCCCGGCGATCCAGGCGACCGCGACCGCGTTTCGCGCGCGCGCCGACAGCGAAACGCGATGCGACATCGCCTCGATGCCCGCCGCAGCGAGGATCGAGAAGAGCGGCAGCAGCAACACCGGGTAGTCACGTGAGTAGGGCGACGTCACCGCGAAGTACCCGATGTTCAGCGCGAGCGCCGCCGCGGCGAACAGAACAAAGCCCGGGGTCGAGGCCGTGTCGTGCAGACCGGCGACGAGCGCGCGCGGCACCGTGCGCTCCCGCCCGACCAGCACAGCGAGCGACGATCGCACCGCGGCCACCACCGTCGCCGCCCACGCCGTCCAGAACACGAACTGCGACCATCCCGCGGGGGACGCCAGCACGTCGACGCAGTTGAGCGTGAACATCCAGTACGCCCTCGGAAGCTGCGCCCAGCCCATGCCGCTGAACGTCTCCGACAGCATCGGGTACATCAACGCGTAGCCGATCACCTCGCCCACGCTGTCCGCGCCGGCTCCCCACACGCCGACCGCCGCCACCACCGACCACGCGACGACACCGAGCGGCGCAGCGTAGGCGAACAGGTGTCGGAGACGGTCGCCCGGGGGCGCGCGAGACAGGAACACCACGAGGATCGGGAAGGCGAGGACGCCGTTCGCGATGTGGATCAGGGCCGCTACGGCGTGCAGCAGGCCCAGCCCGACCAGCGCACGGGTGCTCGGCGCGGGCGTCGACCAGACTCGGTGCGCCGCGAGGAGCACGACGGCCGCCCCGGCGGCACCGCTGGCGTAGACCTCGCCCGACGTTGCTATCGACCACAGCCCCGTCGACGCCGCCAGGAGGCCGATGGTGGTGAACGCGACTCCGCGGGAGACTATCCGACGGAGCAGCGTGTAGACCGCCGCCAGCATTGCCAGCGACCACAGCACATTCGCGATGAACCACGGAACCTGCGAGCTGCCCTGCCATCCGCAGGCTACCCACAGCCGGTAGAATACGTAGCCGGGCGCGTTGGTCAGGATGTGGTGGGGGTGGAAGATCCCCAACTCCCGGTAGTTCGTCGCCTCGGGCATGATGTCCGTGACGCGCAGGAACTCGGTGTACGGCTGGGCCCGATCGAAATCCAGGATGTACGCGTAGCCGTCGTCACCGGCCAGTGTCGGCAGCGTCGATAGGTAGAGCGCCGCAGTGCTCAGCAGCAGCACCGCCAGGAGCACGCGCTCCCATGGCAGCCACGGCCCGCCTCGCCCGGCGGAGCCGCCCTCTGGCGCCGGTCTGCCGGTAGAACTCATGGCGCAGCAGCCTCGCCCCGCGGGGGGCTCGTCGTGGCCATACCTCGGCAACTGCCGACCGTCGAAAGGACGCCTGGAGCTGCAACGCGGAATACTGACTTCGACTGGGACAACACTGGGCTTCACCGCTCGGTCAGCGGCGAACCCTAGCCGCAACGCCTCGAGACTGGCAAGAGTGGCGGGGTCGCCCTCGGCCAGATTCCCCGACCTGCTGGAGCCCCCGCCCGTGCTCGCACTCCACGAATCCGATGCCCTGGCTCATTGCCGAGCAGCACTCCCCGCCTGGCGCGACATCGACGATGCGGACTTCGTCTTCGCGCCGCCAATGGGGTTCTCCTCGTTCACGATGGGAATCCGATGCGAGGCCGCCGGAGCCGCTCCGAGCGCGGTGCTCTACCGACGGCTGGCCGGCAAGGAGAACGCGGTGCTCGACTTCGAGGACGAGCGACGGGTGTACCTCGAGCTCGCGGAGCGGGGAGTCGCCGCACGCTGTCTCGCCTACGAGCGAGACCACCGGATCGAGGCGTTCTACGAGGGGCGCACCCTGACTCGCCACGACCTGGGCGATCCCGCGACATTGCGCGCGATCGGCGCGCAGCTCGCACGCCTGCACGCGGCCACACCAGCGGTGCCGTCAGAGCCTTTCTTCGACCGCCTGTTCGCCCGATGGGCGCCCCTGGCTCGGCGCACGCTCGTCGACGCACGGGCCCGGTTCCCAGCCCACGAGCAGGCGATGTGCGCGGAGCTCCTGCCCCTGCTCGACCCGACGACGCTCGACGATGTCCGCGCGCTCGTGCCCCCGGAGCCGCGGCACTTCTGTCACAACGACACCTACCACGGGAACACGTTCCTGCTCTCGACCGGTGAGGTCCGGCTGCTGGACTTCGAGTTCTCCTGCGTGAACCACCCGGCGTTCGACTTCGCGAACCTCTTCGCCGAGACGGTGACGCGGCATGGGCTCCCCGACGATCCCCACTTCGCGATCGCCGACCCCGAGTACACCCGCGCCGACGTGTCCACGCTGGTCGAGGGCTATCTGGCAGCCGCCGATTCGCCGCAGGCAAGCGCTGAGCAATTCGTCGACTGGACGTTCGCGATGATCCCGCTGTCGGATTTCATGTACGCGATGGCAGCCTTGCCCCTGGCGACGGCGCCGATTCAGAAGCTCCGCTTCATCCCGTACGCGCTCACCCGGTTCCGGCGGTTCCAGGCGGCCCTGGCCAAGCACGGGCGCTGACCCTTGACCTTCCAGTTACTGGAAGGGTTATGTTGGGGCCTGGGAGACGACCGATGAACACCGACCAGGCGACGACAGACCCGAGCACGCCGACCACGGCGAGGGGACCGGAGATCATCCGGCTGCAGGTCGGAGGCATGACGTGCGTCAGCTGTTCCGGCCGCGTCGAGAAGGTGCTCCGGCGCGTCAGCGGCGTGGCGTCGGCCCAGGTCAACCTGGCGACCGAGCTCGCTACGGTCGCCGTGACGCCGGGAACGGTCTCGGCGGCGGCGTTGATCGACGCGGTCGAGCACGCTGGATTCGAAGCGACGCGGGCGGCATCGGCGGCGGACGAGCGTGAGGCGGCGGAGCGCGCCGAGCATCGTCGTGCGCAGCGTGAGTTGTGGATGCTCGCCGGCGCAGCTGCGCTGACGGCTCCGCTCGTCGCGCCGATGGTGCTCGCAGCGTTCGGCATCGAGTGGATGCTCGCCGGTCCGGTGCAGCTCGCGTTGGCGACCCCGGTGCAGATCTTCGCCGGGGCGCGCTTCTATCGCGGCGGGTGGAGTGCGGTTCGGGCAGGCAGCGCCAACATGGACGTGCTGGTCGCGCTCGGTACCACGGCCGCTTTCGCGTTGTCGGTGGCCATGCTCATCACCGGCGGCCACCTCTACTTCGAGGGCGCCGCGGCGATCATCACGTTCGTCCGACTCGGCAAGTGGCTGGAGGCGCGGGCCAAGCACGGCACGACGCAGGCCATCCGCGCGCTGATGTCACTGCGACCCGAGGTGGCGCGCGTCCGTCGGGACGATCGCGAGGTCGAGATCCCGTCGGAGGCGGTCGGGCGCGGGGAGATCGTCGTCGTTCGGCCCGGCGAACGTGTTCCCGTCGATGGCCGCATCGTCGAGGGAGAGAGCCAGCTCGACGAGTCGCTGATCACCGGCGAGAGCCTCCCCGTGGCGAAAGGCGTCGGAGACGAGGTCACGGGCGGCTCGATCAACGGCGACGGGTTGTTGGCCGTCGAGACCACGCGGGTGGGCGAGGAGTCGATGCTCGCGCGTATCGTGGCGCTGGTGCAGGACGCGCAGGCGACGAAAGCCCCCATCCAGCGCACCGTCGACCGGATCTCCGCGGTCTTCGTCCCCGCCGTGATCGGGATTGCGCTCGTCACGCTGTGCGGCTGGCTCATCGCTGGCGCGGGTATCGAGGCGGCGTTGATCTCCGCGGTCTCGGTGCTCGTGATCGCCTGTCCGTGCGCGCTGGGGTTGGCGACGCCCGCCGCACTGATGGTGGGCACGGGAGCGGCGGCGCGAGCGGGGATCCTGATCAAGGATGCCGAGGCGCTGGAGCGAACGCACGCGGTGAACACGGTCGTATTGGACAAGACGGGGACGCTGACCGAGGGGCGGCCCGAGGTGCACGAGGTCTTCGCCGACGCGCCGGACGCGTTACTCGCCCTGGTGGCCGGGGTGCAGCACGGCAGCGAGCATCCGCTGGCCGGAGCGATCCGTCGGGCGGTGTCCGACCGAGGCATCGAGGCGTTGCCGGCGACGGCGTTCCAGGCGATCCCGGGCAAAGGGGTGCGGGCCCGGGTCGACGGTCGAGAGATCGTCGTCGGGAGCCCGAGGCTGATGGACGAACGGGGTCTCGACCTCGGCGCGTTCGCGAGCCGTGCGGCCGAGCGCGAGGCCGAGGGCATGACGGTGATGTGGGTCGCCGACGGAGGGCGCATCGCCGGGGGTGTGGCGGTCGGCGACCGCCTACGGACCGGCTCACCCGGCGCGGTGGCTCGCCTGGCGGCGTCGGGCATCGAGACCGTGATGCTGACCGGGGACAACCGCGCCGCGGCGGACGCAGTCGGCCGCGAGCTCGGCGTGACGCGGGTCATCGCGGAGGTTCTCCCGGAGGACAAGGCGAGAGAGGTGGGCGCGCTACGTGACGCCGGCCGCGTCGTGGCGATGGTCGGCGACGGCGTGAACGACGCACCAGCGCTCGCCGCCGCCGATGTCGGATTCGCGATGGGGACGGGCACCGACGTCGCGATGCACACCGCCGGCGTGACGCTGATGCGTCCGGAGCCGACGCTGATCGCGGACGCGATCTCGATCTCCCGCGCTACGCGCAGGAAGATCCGCCAGAATCTATTCTGGGCGTTCGTCTACAACATGGTCGGGATCCCGCTGGCCGCGCTCGGATTCCTGACCCCGATGTTCGCGGGGGCGGCGATGGCGGCGTCGAGCGTGAGCGTGGTCACCAACGCGCTCTTGCTCCGGAGATGGAGGCCGTCGTCATGAGCGGGAAGATGGTCATCGGCGCCGTGGCTCGGCTGACCGGCCTGCCGGCCAAGACGATCCGCTACTACGAGGACACCGGGCTGATCCCGCCGGCGGAACGCGCCGACAACGGCTACCGGATGTACGGGGAGCGGGCGATCCACGTGCTTCGCTTCGTGAAGCGCGCTCGCGACCTCGGCTTCTCGGTCAACGACGTCTCCGACCTGTTGGCGCTCTGGGAAGACGAGCGGCGGGAGAGCGCCGACGTGAAGCGCGTGGCGCGCCGCCACCTCGACGCGATCGAGCGGAAGATCTGCGAGCTGGAGAGTCTCCGGTCGACGTTGCGAGAGCTGGTCGACCACTGCCGGGGCGATCACCGACCCGACTGCCCGATCCTCGACGACCTGGCGGCGTCCATGCCGATGCCCGCGGAGTAGCCGCGGCGTCAGCCGTCGCCGACCTCGGCTTCGACGTCGGCGTCGAAGTCGGCGGTTTCGTCGAGGCGTCGCGTGAACTCCGGGTAGTGCTCGTCGAGGCTGGTGAGCATCTCGTCGACCGGGACGTCGTCGAATTCGCCGCGGAAGCGGAGGTACTCCATGTGCCGGTTCCCCTCGAGATCGAAGGGGTGGTAGACGGCGTCGGTTTCGCCGTCGAACTCCAGCGGTCGGAGACGGAACTTCTCGCAGAGCTCGCGGTTGAACGCGGGCGTCGCCTTCAGCCAGCGACCGTCGAGCTCGATGGCCGTGTAGCCGTGCCAGGCGAAGACGTCGGTGCCCATCATCTCGCGGAGCCGGGCCGTGGACAGGTGGTTGCGGACGTCGGCGAAGCCGAGGCGGGCGGGGATGCCCAACGCTCGGCAGCAGGCGGCGAGGAGGACGGCCTTCGGGACGCACCAGGAGCGGCGCGTCCGCAGGGTGTGGCTCGCGCGCAGCTGCTCCGAGGTGAGGTCGAACGAGTAGGGGTCGTACCGGATCCCGTCACGGACCGCGTAGTAGAGCGACACGGCCTGGGCCTTCGGAGTCTCCGCGCCCCGCGCGCTCTCACGAGCGAACGCCACGACCTCCGGGTGCGTGGACTCGACGATGGGGGTGGGCTCGGTGGACATGCACTTCTCTCGAGCACCCGCACCGGACATGGCGCGAGACGTCTCCGCCGCTGAATACCACAGTTCGAGCCTGCGCGGGCGCTCCCGCGGGCGGCGCAGCGGGCGTAGCGGGCGCCGCCGGCATTGAACGGAACCGAGGGTTCTGTGATCGTCGTCGGCAAGGTCCCCCGCGCTGCAGTCCGACGATCGGAGGCGGCAGCCGGCGCGAACCCACGGACAACCCAGGACAATCGGCCATGCGAACGAATCCACGACGCCCCCACCCCGCCCTCCTCGTGGCGACCGGGCTCGCCGCACTTCTCATGGTCGGAAACGGATGCAACGACAGCGACGACCCGACACCGGAAGGCGGGGACGACGTGACCTCCGAGACCGGTGGAGGCGACGGGTCGACGGATGCCGAGGACGACGCGCCGGGCGACGCGCGTGACAGCGACGCGGACCCCTGTCCGGACGGCCCGACGTCCCCGCTCGGCGATCCCTGCGACGACGCCGATACGACCTGCGCCTACGGATACGATCCGCCCGAATGCGGCGGCATCACGGTGAGGTGCGACGGAGACACCTGGATCGAGGTCGAGCACACCGACCCGACGGAGGCGTGCTTCGATGACTCCGATCGACACGCGTGCACCGAAGACGACGAGTGCGGGGCCGGAACCTGCGCGACGCTCACAGGGGGGAGCCGATTCTGCGCGTATCCACCCTCGCGGCGCATGCACCCCTGCCCTGGCGAGTTCCCCGGTGGCTGTTGCAACGACAGCGAGTGTGCGGGAGGCCCGCTCGGCGAGGGATATTGCGTGGCGTTCGAGGTCGGCTATTGCGGGGGAGCGGCTCCCCCGGAAGAGAACACGTGTCGGTACGTGGAGTGCGAGACGGATACCGATTGCGCCGACGGCGGCATCTGCCTCCTCGCCGGGATCCTGGGCTCGGTGGTGAACACCTGCGCCCCGGCGGTCTGCGCCAGTGACGCGGATTGCACGGACGGAGCCAGCGGGCGCTGCGTGCCGCTCTACAACGGGTCGACGTGTCCCGACATCGTGTTCGGCTGCACCTATCTCGACAGCGGTTGCCGGGGCATCCCGGACTGCGACCGCGGGTACTTCTGCGTCGCGAACCGCACGCGAAACGACGCCGAGTGCATGGAGCATATGCCGGCGCCGTGAGCAGGCGTCCGACGACGCCGGCGCTCAGTCGCCGGTGTAGGGCGGGTCGCCCGGCGACCGATAGCGGTCGAGCGGGCTTCGCTGAGCGTCGCTGCCGAAGTACCAGCCGTTGCCGCCGGGCTCGCCGAAGAGCAGGTGGAGCGCGGCTTGCGTTCCGTGGACCGGCGCCTTCATGCCCATCTCGGCCGGCTGCATGCCCGCGGCTTCGGCGTAGGGCCGCGTGAGGTCGGTCTCGATGAACCCGGGCGTGCAGGCGTTGATCCGCAGATGCGGGTGCTCGCGAGCCAGGGCGATCGTGGCGGCGTTGAGCAGGGCCTTGGAGAGGCCGTAGGCGCTTCCGTCACCGAGCCCGGCGGCCGAGAAGCTCCCACCGCGTTCGGCGATGTCGAGGCACTCGGCCATGATCGCCTCGATGTCGTCCCAGGTGATCGCGGGGTCGACGAGGGCAGTCTGTCGGGCGGGGCTACAGCCCGCGACGAAGTTGGGGCCGGAAGCGGAGGCCACGTTCACGATGCGCCCGCCGACCGGATCGATCAGTGGAACGAAGGCGTCGAAGACGCGCTTCGGTCCGCGGGTGTTCACGTCGAGGACGGTCCGCATGTCGGTGGCCCCGAGTCCGATGCCCGCGTTGTTGACCAGACCGTGCAGGGGCGGCGGACCGGCGCCGAAGCGCGACGACACGTGCGCGGCGGCGGCCGCCACGGAGGCGCCATCGGACACGTCGATCTCGACGACCTCCAGCCGGTCGGCCCACGCGGGGTGCTCGGCGACGAGCTCAGCGCGCGTGGCGGCACCCCGACC
>CAZFPM010000236.1:0-645 GCA_964520965.1 uncultured Myxococcales bacterium | reverse complement strand
CGCATCACGCGAGCCGAGCAGCACGAACGCATCGCCGTGGGCCGCGAGTATCGCGGCCACGGTCGCGCGGCCGACGCCCTTGTTGGCGCCGGTGATCAGCACGCGGACGGGACCGGACGCCCCGAGCCCGGGCTCGGGGCCGGCGTCCGGTCGGCGACCGGGCTCGGTCAGGAGATCTTCTCAGCCCAGAGGTTGCAGTACCCGGCCGGGTTGATCGGGCCCTTGACGACGGTGCAGCCACCGCACTGGCCCTCGGGGGCCGTCGTGTAGAGTTGGCAGTTCGTGCAGTCCTTGTCCGGGACGGTCGACACCTCGACGTACGCGTTGGTCTCGCGGAGGGTGAGCTCGTCGGGGGTCAGGCCGGACACGTCGGTGCAGTCCAGGCCGCCCCCGCCGCTCTTGCAGGCGACGAGCACCGTGCTCGCGCCCGCGGCGACGGCGCCGAGGGCGATGGCGCGCTCGATGAACTCGCGTCGATCCAACATCTTGTGGCTCATGGGAATCTCCAATGGGGTTGGGTGGGGGCGGCCGGCGGTACCGTGTTGCCGCCCGATAGGGAGAGGGGTCGAAACCGTCGATTCAGGGGAGCACGAACTTCAGCTCGAACTCGGCGAAGTGGAAATCTTCGTCGGAAAAATCTTCGGC
>CAZFPM010000235.1:0-9202 GCA_964520965.1 uncultured Myxococcales bacterium | reverse complement strand
CCCTTGGCCTCTTCGACCGTGATGACACCGTCGGAGCCGACCTTCTCCATCGCCTCGGCGATGTGCTGGCCGATGGTGGTGTCGCCGTTGGCCGAGATCGTGCCGACCTTGCCGATCTCCTGGGGATCGTGCGTGGGCTTGGAGAGCGTCTTGAGCTCGGCGACGATCGCGTCGACGCCGGCGTCGATGCCGCGCTTGAGGGACATCGGGTTGTGTCCGGCGGACACGAACTTCACACCCTCACGGAAGAGGGCCTCGGCGAGCACGGTCGCGGTGGTCGTGCCGTCGCCGGCGACGTCGGCCGTCTTCTTGGCGGCCTCGCGCACCATCTGCGCGCCGAGATTCTCGAACTTGTCGACCAGGTCGATCTCCTTGGCGACAGTGACGCCGTCCTTGGTGACCTTGGGGCCGCCGAACGACTTCTCGAGCATCACGTTGCGGCCCTTGGGACCGAGCGTGACCTTGACGGACTTGGCGAGCATGTTGACGCCGCGCAGCATGCGCCGGCGGGCGTCCTCCCTGAACGTGATTTCCTTCGCAGCCATGGGTTCCTCCTGGAGTCGACGGCCTGTGGCCATCGGCTGTAGTCGTCGATCAGCTCTCGATGAGCGCGAAGATCTCGTCCTCGCGCAGGAGCGTGTGCTCCTCGCCGCCGACGGTGACGTCTGTGCCGGCGTACTTGCCGAACAGCACGCGATCGCCCGCGTTGACGCTCATCGGGAGACGCTCTCCCTTGTCGAGCTTGCCGGGTCCGACTGCCGTGACGATGCCCTCCTGGGGCTTCTCCTTGGCGGTGTCGGGGATGATGATTCCGCCGGCGCTCTTCTCCTCGCCTTCGGTTCGCTTCACGAGCACGCGATCATGCAGGGGCTTGACCTTCATGTCACTCCTCCGGGGGGGTGTCTTCTTGGGGTGGGAAACACTTCGATGGAGCGATTCCAAGATGTTGGAAATGCTCCCGAATGGATGGTTGGCGCGGGGACTTTAGACACCCGCCATGGGGTGTCAAGGAGTGCCTCCCGCGTTTTTGGTCGACAGGCGAAGAACGCCTCAACGCATTGATTCGAAACCAGAAACATCTGCTGAAGCCGGGCGGTGAAAAGATCGCCGCCGAACGTCAGCCGCTGCTCCGATCTTCGGCGGCCGTCGTACCGGATCGCTCGAGCCCGAGCGTGCCCCTGGCGTCGAGATCGAGGCGCTCCGGGGGCAAGACCGAGAGAACGCCGTCTGCCACGTCGAGGAGTTCTTCCAGGGTTTGACTCCGCAACGCCCGCCTCCGGAAGGTGCCGTCATCATCGACGGTCCGTCCCAGATAACTGACCAGCTCCTTCACCTTGCCCAGCGTTACCCGCCCCCCGCCGTCGAACTCCTCACAGAACGACTCCGCGATCGATCGCAGAAAGTCGAGCAGGTCGACGCCGGTCGGCCTGACGGGTTCGCGGCCGGCGCTCATCGCTGCGATCTGTTCGAAGATCCATGGGTTCCGAAGAGCCGGGCGTCCGATCATCACGCCGTCGCAACCCGTCTCCCGGCGCATCCGCAACGCGTCCGCCGCGTACCAGCAGTCTCCATTGCCGACGACGGGAATGCGGAGCTCCTCCTTCAGTCGACGGATTATCCGCCAGTCGGCGACCCCCTCGTAGAAGTCGGCGCGGCGGCGCGGATGGACGACCAGGAAGTCGACCCCCGAGGCCTCGATGATGCGCGCGAGCTCCACCACGCGAGATGCATCGTCGAAACCGGCCCGGATCTTCGCGGACATCCATCCCGGTACGCGGGCTCTCATCGCGGCGAGCACTTCGAAGAGCAGCTTCGGGTCGCGAAGCATCGCGGCGCCAGCGCCCTTGCGGACGACCCGCGGAGCGGGACAGCCGAGGTTGACGTCGATGACATCGGCGCCGGCCTCAGCGACCCAGGCCGCAGCCTCGGCCATCAGCCCGGGGTCCGAGCCCATGACCTGAACCGACAACGGAAGCCCGGGCGACTTCTTGACCTGCCGCCGCAGATGCCGGCCGGAGACGGCTTTCCCACTCACCCGGACGAACTCCGTGCAGACGATCCCGATGCCCGGTCGTGCCGCCATGAGGTCGCGGAAGTGGGGATGCGTGATCCCCTCCATCGGCGCGAGCATGGTCGGCTGGTCCCACGGGAGGTCGTGGAGTCGGATCGGATCGCGCCGCTCGGGCGTCGAAAAATCGACTGTGGAAAGGTTGGTCATGATCCGAGGAGGATCTTCGTGGAAATGCCGCGAAATGGTTGCACTTTGAGAAGCCAGAAGTTTTCCACAGCCCCTTTCCACAGGCGGCGGCCAAAAACGATTAGCGCTGTAAAATCATCGACTTGTCGTATATCTGAACATGTGTATAACCCTGGGATAGTTCTTGAAGAAGCCGTCGCGGTGGTGCTACCTCGGAATAGTCGTGAACTACCCGGATTGTTGTCCGCAGGAAAGCAGAACACGCGGTGAAGGGTCGGCGCATCGAGGTCTCGACACGCGCTGGCCCCAGAAGACGCCGGGTGAAGGGCACCGAGTTGCCGATCGACCACACGAACAACACTAGATGACGGCCCCGAGAGGGACCGAGGGATCGGTTTGCACCGCATGCAGGAGCTCTGGAAGGACACCAGAACGGAACTCCGGAAACAACTTGGCGACGACCTGTTCCGGACTCACTTCGTGAGCTTCGTGGTCGATGCGTCTTCGGAGCAGGCGATGCGTTTGTGTACGGCCGACGAGATGGCGGCGCTGATCGTGGACAAGAACTACCGCGATCTGGTGGAGCGCTGCGTACGTCGGGTGGGTGGCGAAACCGTGCGGGTCGACATCGTCTACGATCCCGCGCATGCAAAGGCAGCTCTCGACGTGCGACGACGAAAGCCCGCAGATGCTCCAGGCCAGCTCAGCCTGTTTTCGGCGCCGACCGATGCGGAAGAGAGGCCGCCGACGCCGGTGCCGCTCGAAGTGCCGCCGGATGCGATTCCGCGGGTGATGACGAACGCCGGGGAACCGCCGGCGAAGAAGCCGAACCGAGCGGCAGAACTCGCGATCGCGCGGACAGGCCTGTCACCCGCATTCCACTTCAACAGCTTCGTCGTGGGCGGCTCGAACGAGTTCGCGTACGAGGCAGCACGTGCGGTGGTCGATCAGCTCGGAAGCCTCTACAACCCGCTCTTCATCTACGGCGGTGTCGGACTCGGGAAGACGCACCTGATGAACGCGATCGGGCTGGCCGCGCTGCAGTCGGACCCATCTCTGCAGATACGCTGCATCTCGGCGGAGACCTTCGTCAACGAGCTGATCGCGTCGATCGGCGCGAAACGGATGGACGACTTCCGGCAGCGGCATCGTCAGTCGGTCGACCTGCTTCTGATCGACGACGTGCAGTTCATCGCCGGCAAGGAGCGGACGCAGGAGGAGTTCTTCCACACGTTCAACACGCTCTACCAGGCCGGGCGTCAGATCGTGCTGACGTCGGACCGCGTGCCCCAGGAGATGCCGGAGCTCGAGGAGCGCCTGATGTCGCGCCTCAGCATGGGGCTCCTGTGCGACATCCAGCCGCCGGACTTCGAGACGCGGATCGCGATCCTGCAGAAGAAGGCCCGAGAGCTGGGCTTCGAAGTGCCGCGCGACGTATACGAGTACATCGCGCAGCAGATTCGATCGAACGTTCGCGAGCTCCACGGCGCCCTGTTGCGTATCGGAACCTTCGCGCGCCTTCGGAAGCAGCCGATCTCGTTGGATCTGGCCAAGGACCAGCTGGATCGCGTGCATCGAGAACGGGGGGCCCGAATAACCCCGGAGATGGTGCTCAAGCTCACGGCCGAGGCCTTCGGCGTGTCGATCAAAGAGCTGAAGGGGCGCAAGCGGGTCGCTACGATCGCGACGCCACGCAAGGTCGCGATGTACCTGGCCCGCGTGCATGCCGGAGCCTCGTATCCCGAGCTCGGACAGTTCTTCGGCGGCCGGGACCACACGACGATCATGTCGGCCGTGCAGAGTGTCGAGCGCCTGATCGAGGCGAAAGACCCGCTGCGACAACGCATCGAGGCGATCGAACGTCGCCTGGGCTGACCGCCGACGAGAGCCGGATCAGGGAACGACGAGCTCTCGTCGCGCGATCTGGTGTTGCCAGGCCGGCTCGCCAGTCCGCAAGATGGCGGTCACGGTCAGGACGCGGTCGTCACGCGGACCGGAGAAGTCCAACGTGACGAAATTGCGCTCGCCGATGATCAGGGTGTCACCGAGGCGCGCAGGGTTCTCCAGCTCGAAGCGCGCATCGCCCGGGCCGCTGGTCAGCGGTGACGAGGTGATCTCGACGAGGGGATAGAAGCCGTCGGGCTCGTGTTGGAGCAACTCGGTGTGGTGCCGATCTCCGGAGACGAAGACGATGCCCTCGATGCCGCGCTCGACGATGCCGTCGACCAGCCGCTGTCGCTCGTGATCGTAGTCGTGAAAGCCCTCGTACGGGCTGATGTCGTTGAAGACCTGACCGCCCACCATGACGACCTTGAACGTCGCCGAGCTGGAGGTGAGCCCGTCGAGGAGCCAGGTGAGCTGCTCGTCACCGAGGTGCGGCTTCTCGGGACCGTCCGGCGCGTCGTTGGGTGCTCGGTAGTAGCGGTTGTCGAGGAGGAAGAACTCGACGTCCGACCACACGAAGCGGGTATAGGCGCCGGGCGCTTCCGGCGTGCCATAGGTCGGATTAGCCCAGTACGCACGGAAGAGCTCGAGCGCCTCGGGCCGGAACTCGAACGAACGGTCCGAGTCGTTGGGCCCGAAGTCGTGGTCGTCCCAGATCGCGTAGTGATGGATCGCGCCGAGCAGGGGTTGCAGCTCCGGAAGCGAGCGATCGTGCTCGTAGCGGTAGCTCATCATCTCCCTCGAGCCCCAGTCGGCTTCCCGGAGGTAGACGTTGTCTCCCAACCACACCATCACGTCGGGATCGGTCTCCCGGACGGTCTCGAAGATCTCGTAGCCGCCGCCATAGGGAATCCCGGGGCGGTCGTAGGCCAGGTCGTTGATATACGTGCCGGAGCCGATGACCATTCGGAAGTCTGGCGGCTCGGTGCGCCACCGCCACAAGGCCTGGGTCTGGAACTCGAGGGGGTAGGGTCGTTGCACGACCTCGCCGTCGACGAGCACCTCGAACTGGTAGGTCGTTCCGGGGTCCAGATGGCTGATGCGCACGAGATGGGTGAAGTCCGGCGAGGACTCCGTGTCGGTGAACGCGGTCACATAGACGGTGTCTGGCGCTTCCGGGTTCCAGTATCGGATACGCACATCGGCATAGCCGTCGGTTTCCGCCCAGATGGCGACCTCGCGGAGGGTCCCGTAGCCGACCATCGGTCCCGCGATGAGCTCGGCGGACCGTCGGGCGATCAGGTCGTCGAGCGGCCCCGGAAGCGGCCCGAGCAACCCGATCTCGGGCGACGTTCGCGCTTCGAGTTCGACGCATCGTTCAGCCGGCGCCGAGCTCTGCGCACCACAGGACAGGAGTCCGAGAGCACAGAGAATGGCCAGGGCGGGAGCGCAACGGGCGAACGTCATGGTTCTCTCTGCGTGGAGGATGAACGGCCGAAGAATGTCTTGGTCTCCGGCTTGAACCAGAAATAGAGCAGGGGCAGCGCGAATGGCCAGAGGGCCAGGGTGGTCACACCCATGCCGAGAATGACGGCGTGGAGCGTCCATGCCCATGGCGCACGAGGTGTGCGGAGCGCGGCGAAGTGGACGAACGCGAAGAAAAGCATCGTCAGCGACCAGAGCGCCCCGAAGAGGAGGAAGAAGACCGGTTCGAGATCGGCGCTCTCGGCCAGCTCGGACCGATTGCCGACGAAGTACCCTCCCCCCAGCGACACGACGCAGCACAGCACGACGAGCGCCCGACAGTAGCGCTGGTACCATGAGATGACCCCGGGTGCGTCGTCGGGTATCTCGAGCATGGTTGGCGAGTCGATCATGCGGCGTTGTTACGATCCGAGTCCGTCGGCGTCCAGCGCTCGTCCCTGGTGCCCGGCTTGACTCGGTCCTGGCGCCGGGCGACTTTCGGGCGGAAGCGTAGCCGCGGACAGGGCGTTGCCCTGGAGCCTCCCGAAGGAGAAAGGATGTCGCTGATCGCCGAGCTCGAGTCACGAGGGGTCATCGTCCACTGCCCGAGCGCGACAGTGCTCGACGATATCGACCCCGATCGATTCGAGACCGGCGTGGAGATCTTCCCCGGGACGACGATCGTGGGGCGGCAGTCGCTCTTCGGCGCGGGTACGCGCCTCGGAAAGGCGGGCGGCGGCTACCTCGAAAACGTGCGCACGGGCCGCCGGGTCGATCTCTATGGCGGCATGTTCCAGGACAGCGTCTTTCTCGACGACGTGATCGTGCGCGGCCATGCGGAGATGCGCGGCGGGACCTTGATGGAGGAGGCGAGCGAGGCAGCGCACCACGTCGGGTACAAGATGACGATCATGTTTCCACAGGTCGTCGCCGGCAGCCTGGTGAACTTTTGCGACGCATTGGTCGCCGGCGGGACGAGCCGCTCGGACCACAGCGAGATCGGCAGCAGCCTGGCGCTCTACAATTTCACGCCCTGGGGCGACAAGTTCGCGTCTATGTTCGGAGACGTCCCCGACGGCGTCTTTCTCCGGTCGGCGCGGATCTTCGTCGGTGGACAGACCCAGATCGTGAGCCCGGTCGAGGTCGGTTACGGCGCCGTGATCCCCGCGGGGTGCGCCGTGCGTCGCAACGTGCCCGCCGGCCGGATCTACGGGGAGGGGGCGCGGGCGTTCGACGGCGAGCTCGACACGAGCGTGTACGGGAAGCTCGCGGCGAAGTTCGATGCGACCTTCCGTTTCGTGGGCAACCTGCAGGCCCTCGGCGTGTGGTACCGGTCTGCTCGGCTGCCGATGGCGGAGGGCGACGCCGCGCAAGTCGCCCTGTACGAGGCCGGGTTGTCCCAGGTTCGCGCGGGGATCGCCGAGCGGGTCAAACGGTTGGACAAGCTCGTCGCGCGCCTGACGCCGTCGGCCGCGAATCACCGGGAGCGTGCCGATCGGGCGCGACGCGAGGGGGAACCGGAACGAGCCGCTCGACACGACGCCCGCCTCTCCGAGCACGAGCGGATCATCGCCAGTTGGCCGAGCTGGTCGGCAGCGCTCCGAGCGGAGCCGTCGACGTCCGAGGAGCCGTTCCGAGCGATCGTCTCCCAATGGCGCGCCGCCGACACATCGGGCGGCGCCCGTCGCTACGTCGACTTCATCACCCACGGGCTCGACGAGCCGACCGTCACGACCGCGCGGGACGCCCTGGCGTCGGTGGTGGACCGTTACGTTTCATTGTGGGCGAGCGGGCCGTCGTAGGCTCGGCCGCCCGCTACGGTCGCCTTGCTCCGAAGGCCGTGGTCAGGCGACCTGTCGGTCGATGCACGCACCGAGGGCCTTGAGCTTCTCCTCGACGCGCTCGTATCCGCGATCGATGTGCCGGATGTTGTAGATGGTGCTCGTTCCCCGCGCGGTCAGGGTGGCGAGGAGCAGTGACATTCCGGCACGTACGTCGGGAGAGCTGAGGTTGGCGCCGACCAGCTCCGTCGGCCCTGTGACCACGACCCGGTGGGGGTCGCAGAGGATGATGCGTGCGCCCATGCCGACGAGGCTGTCGGTGAAGAACATGCGGCCGTCGAACATCTTCTCGAAGAAGATGACGGTACCGGCGACCTGGGTGGCGACGGTGATGGCGATCGACATCATGTCGGTCGGGAACGCCGGCCAGGGCGCGTCGTCGATCTTGGGGATCTGGTTCATCAGATCGTTGCGAATCAGCAGCTCCTGCTCGGCGGGGACGACCACGCGCCCGTCGCTCATCTCGAACTCGACGCCGAGCTTGTTGAAGACGAGCTTGATCATCCGCATGTCGTCGGGGACGACACCGTCGATCGTGATCTCGGAGCGGGTCATCGCGGCGAGGCCGATGAACGAGCCGACCTCGAGGTAGTCGGGGCCGATGCGATGTCGTCCTCCCCACAAGCTCTTGGTGCCCTCGACGACCAGGGTGTTGGTGCCGACCCCTTCGATGCGCGCACCGAGGGTGTTGAGCATGCGGCAGAGCCCCTGCACGTGGGGCTCGCACGCGGCGTTTCGGATTGTCGTGCGGCCGCGCGCCAGGACGGCGGCCATCACGATGTTCTCAGTGCCGGTGACCGAGGGTTCGTCGAGGAAGATATCCGCAGCGGTGAGACCGTTCGCCGTCAGGGCGAACGCGTCGTCCATGGAGATCTTCGCTCCCATGGCCTGCAGGCCGAGGAAGTGCGTATCGAGTCGACGTCGGCCGATGACGTCACCCCCCGGCGGCGGGAGTACGACGCGGCCGAAGCGAGCGAGCAGCGGGCCGGCGAAGAGGATCGACGCCCGAAGTCGTCGGCAGAGCTCGGCGGGCAACCGTTCCGAGTCGACGTCGGCGTTGTTGATCTCCAACACGTTCTCGTCGATCCACTCAGCCCGACCGCCCATGGCGACGATCGCCTCGATCATCACGAGCACGTCTTCGATCCGGGGGACGTTCTCGATTCGAATCGTCTGGTCGGACAGAAGGGTCGCGGCGAGAACCGGCAGAGCCTCGTTCTTGGAACCGCTGGTGCGCACGGTTCCGCTCAGCCGGTGACCGCCCTCGATGACGAATTTGTCCATGCCGTTCCCGTTCCTCTCGCGGACGGTGGGTGATTCAGGAGCCGCCCGAAGCGACGAGCACGCCCGCGATCTGGTAGTGATTCTCGACCATTCCCGCCGTCTCCTTGAACGACTTCTTGACCTTGTACATTCCGTACAGCCCGCCCATGCACCCCTGCCCGGTCCGGTAGAGGGTCAACCCGGTGCTAGCGTCGGGCTGGGTGACGAACGAGAAGCTGATCTCGTGGTACTGAGCGAACGCGCCGAAGAGGAAGTTCATCGTCTTCGAGCCCTTCGTCGCCATGCCGCTCCACCCCGCGGGATCCCAAGCGATGGTCCAACCGCCGTCTCCGAGGACACGAGCGAGACTCTCCCGATGCGGACCGGGGTCACCGGCGAGGACGAGGTCGGAGCGGAGGGCTCGCTCGCCCGCCGGGATCATCTGGGTCTGTGTCGGCGGGGCCGGCAGGTCGGTCGGGTGAAGATGATCGGACATGCCTAGTGCTCCTGCCCGGAATTGGTGACCCACCCCAGGAAGCCCAGGGCCTCGCTG
>CAZFPM010000234.1:0-9219 GCA_964520965.1 uncultured Myxococcales bacterium | reverse complement strand
GACGGACTACCACTGGTTCTCGACCATCTACGGTGTCGTCTTCTTCGGCGGCAGCTTCATGGCGTTCTTCGCCGTGCTCGCCCTGGTGACGATGGCCCTTCGACCGCACATGGGCGGCGCGGTCAGCACCAGTCACCTGCACGGCACCGGCAAGATGATGTGGGGCCTGATGGTGTTCTGGGCTTACGTTGCGTTCTCCCAGTTCATGTTGATCTGGTACGCCGACATCCCCGAGGAGACGGCCTGGTTCGAGATTCGCTGGGCGCACGGTTGGAAGGCGTGGACCCTGATCCTCTTCTTCGGTCACTTCGTCATCCCCTTCTTCGCGATGATGTCGCGCCACGTGAAGCGGAACCCGCGCACGCTGGCCATCTGCTCGGTCTGGCTGCTGGCGGCGCACTACGTCGACATCTTCTGGCAGGTGAAGCCGAACATGCACCACGGCCACGGCGCGCCGTCGCTCGGCCTGCTCGAGGTCCTTGCCTTCGTCGGAGTCGGCGGGCTGTCCATCGCGGCCTTCGCCTTCCTGCTCGGTCGAACCCCGCTCGTCCCGGTCAAGGACCCTCGGCTGCCCGAGTCCCTGGCCTACGAGGAAATCTGAGAGAGGTCTTCCCGTGACCCACGACGAGAACAACAACGGAGCTCCGGACGAACCGAAGCCGGAGACCCCGGATACGGAGAGCGTCGACGACGCTGCCGAAGCGTCCGCCGAGGCGACCGCGTCCGACACGGACGCCGCGCCGGAGGCCGCTGCTGAGCCCGAGGCCGCTGCCGCGCCGGAGGCCGCGCCCGTCAGGGGCGAGACCGTCGGCAAAGCCGCATCGCTCATCGTCGGTGTGACGCCCTCCGCGGACGAGTACGGCCATCACGTCGCCGGTCGCGACACGATGAGCGACGACCAGCTCCGGGCGATGGGCTCCGAGCCCGACACCACGCCGAGCGCGGCGTTGGCGCTCACCTTCGTCGGCCTCATCATCGCCTTGATCGTCTCCGGCGTGGCTGTCGCGGAGATCTTCCAGGCCGTCACGCGTCAGCTGACCGCCGAGAGCTTCGAGAGCGCCGACCCGCGCCTGGCCGAGGTCGAAGAGGCCGCCCGCGCGTACACCGAGACCTACGGCGAGGTCGGCGAAGGCACCTATCGCGTACCCGTCGAGGTGGGCGTCCAGATGCTGATCGACAATCCGAGCCTCCTCGAGACGCACCCGATGGGCGTGCCGGAGGAGGTCGAGGGGGCCGCCGAGGGAGAGACGAGGCTGAACACGTTGTTGGCGCCGCCGGCTACCGCTGCTGCCGAGGCCGGGGAACCGGCGGCCCCGGCCGATGCGCTAGCACCGGCACCAGCTGCGGATCCGGTCGTCATCGCCGCGCCTGGCAGAGGTCAATGAGCTGATGCGAGGACCGCTTCCCAGCCTGCTCGTCCTGGTCGCCGTCGGCGTGATGCTCGGTCGGCCGCCGGACGCCCGGTCCGAAGAGCTCCCGTCGGAGCTCGAGGACGTAGGGGTGGACGAGCGCCTCGGCGAGCGGATTCCCCTGGATCTCACGTTCACCGACCACGAGGGACGCGAGGTCACGCTGGCGGAATACGTGCAGGGCGACGTGCCGGTCCTCTTCACGTTGAACTACTACGGCTGCCCGATGCTGTGCGGCCTGCAGCTCAACGCCCTGAACGTTGCGCTGAAAGAGTTGGACTGGGCTCCGGGCGAGAACTTCCGTATCGTGACCGTGTCGTTCGACCCCCGCGAGGGGCCGGACCTGGCGGCCGCCAAGCGGGAGGCCTATCTCGAGGAGTTGGGACGGGGCGACGTCGACTGGAGCTTCCTGGTCGGCGACGAAGAAAACACCCAGGCGCTGGCCGACGCGTTCGGCTATCGCTTCCACTACGTGGAGATCCAGGACCAGTTCGCACACCCGGCGGTGCTGATGTTCGTGTCGCCCGACGGCATGATTTCGCGCTACCTCGCGGGTCTGGCGTATCCGACGATGGACTTCCGGCTGGCGCTGCTCGAGGCAGCGGACGGGAGGATCGGAACGGCGGTCGACCAGTTTATCCTCAGCTGCTTCGTCTACGACCCGGATGCCGGGTCCTACGTGAAGAACGCCTGGTTGATCATGCGCCTGGGAGGGGTCCTCACCGTGGGCCTGATCGCCCTAATGCTCGTGATTCTTTGGAGCCGCGACAGGCAACGACTGTCGCGGGAGATGGTCTGAGATGAACTACATCCCCACCCTCCTCGCCGTCGGCGGCGGTTTCTGGATGCCCGAGCGCGCGTCGACGTTCGCGCAGACCACGGACCGGATATTCGGGTTCGTGCTGTGGCTCGACGTGCTCTTCTTCCTGCTGGTCATGGGGGCGACGACGTACTTCGCCGTCAAGTACAAGCGGCGTGGAGCGGACGACAGGACCAGCCCGATCCGCGGGAACCATCGCCTGGAGATCCTGTGGGCGGGCATCCCGGCGATCCTGCTGGTCGTGATCTTCGCCTGGAACTTCGACGCCTATATGCGGCAGAAGATCGCTCCGGCGAACGCGATCGAGATCGGGGTGGTCGGACAGAAGTGGTCCTGGGGGATCACGTACCCCAACGGGGGCACCGACTCGAACCGACTCGTCGTCCCCGTGGGAGAGCCCGTGCGGCTCACCATGACGTCGACGGACGTGCTGCACAGCTTCTACGTGCCCGCGTTCCGCGTGAAACAGGACGTCTTGCCGAACCGGTACACGACGTTGTGGTTCGAGGCGACCGAGGTCGGCAACTACCACATCTTCTGCGCCGAGTACTGCGGCGACAATCACTCGTACATGATCGGCACCGTCGAGGTGGTCTCACGCGAGCGTTACGAGGCGTACCTCGCCGAGCTCGGCGGGTGCGGTGAGGACGAGGACCTGGCCGATTGCGGCGCGCGGGTCTTCGTGCGGGCAGGCTGCACCGCGTGCCACTCCGACGATGGCTCTCCGCGGGTCGGGCCGACCTGGCTGGGTCTGTGGGAATCCGAGCGTCAGTTCACCGATGGAACCACCGGAACCGCGGACGCGGACTACCTCCGCGAGGCGATCATGGATCCGAACGCGTCGATCGTCACCGGGTTCATGGCGAACCAGATGCCCACATATGCCGGCCGGCTCGAGGAGGAGCAGCTCCAGGCTCTGATCGCCTTCATCCAGTCCCTCGCAAACTAACGAACACCAGATGGCTTCGACACTCGATACCACGCGCGGGGCCGCACGCGATCACGGGCACCATGCGAGCTACCTGACGGCGACGAAGGGCCTGAAGTCGTGGATCTTCACGCTCGACCACAAGCGGATCGGGCTCTTGTACCTGGTCTCGCTCTTCGTGTTCTTCTTCGTCGCCGGTATCCTCGCCATCGGCGTGCGGACCGAACTCTGGACGGCCAACAAGGAGCTCGTCTCCCAGCAGGTCTTCAACCAGATGTTCACCCTGCACGGGGCGATCATGATCTTCCTCTTCCTCGTGCCGTCGATCCCGGCGTCCCTGGGGAACCTCATCCTCCCGCTCATGCTGGGGGCGAAGGACGTCGCCTTCCCCCGCCTGAACCTGGTGAGCTACCACCTCTACGTCGTCGGTGCGATCTTCTTCATCTTGACGATCATCCTCGGCGGGCTCGACACCGGGTGGACCTTCTATACGCCCTACTCGACGTCGACCGGCACGGCGGTGATCGCGGCGACCACCGGGGCGTTCATCCTCGGGTTCTCGTCGATCTTCACCGGGATCAACTTCCTGGTCACGGTCCACAAGATGCGGGCTCCGGGGCTGACGTGGGACCGTCTCCCGCTCTTCGTCTGGGGGCTCTACGCCACGGCGTTGATCCAGGTCCTGGCGACCCCGGTGATCGCGATCACGCTCCTGCTGCTGATCTGCGAGCGGACCTTCGGCGTCGGCATCTTCGACCCGGCGCTCGGCGGCGACCCGATCCTCTTCCAGCACTTCTTCTGGTTCTACTCGCACCCGGTCGTCTACGTGATGATCCTGCCGGGCTTCGGCATCATCAGCGAGGTCGTGACGATCCACAGCCGCAAGGGGATCTTCGGCTACTGGGCGATCGCGATCTCGTCGGTGGCGATCGCGTTCATCGGCTTCCTGGTGTGGGGCCACCACATGTTCGTCTCGGGCCAGTCGGCCCTGGCGGGGACGGTGTTCTCGTTCCTCACTTTTGCGGTGGCGGTACCCACGGCGATCAAGGTCTTCAGTTGGGTCGCCACCATGTACGGGGGCTCGATCCGGTTCACCACGCCGATGTGGTACACCCTGTCGTTCCTCTTCCTGTTCACGATCGGCGGCCTGACGGGGCTCTTCCTCGGCTCGCTGGCGACCGACGTCCACCTGCACGACACCTACTTCGTCGTCGCCCACTTCCATTACGTGATGATGGGCGGGACGTTCATCGCCTTCGTCGGCGGTATCCACCACTGGTGGCCGAAGATCACGGGCAAGCTCTACAACGAGAAGGTCGGCTTCGTCGGCGCCCTGCTCGTCTTCCTGGGCTTCAACGTCACGTTCTTCACCCAGTTCATGCTCGGGTCGCGGGGCATGCCGCGGAGGTACTACTCCTACGTCCACGAGTACGAGTTCTGGAACCAGGTCTCGACCGTCGGCTCGTACGTACTCGCGGTGGGGCTCTTCATCGCCGCCGGAAACCTCTTCGCCTCGCTGCGCCGCAAGGAGCGCGCCGGGTCGAACCCATGGGGTGGCATGACCCTGGAGTGGGCGACCGCCTCTCCGCCGATCGAGCACAACTTCGAGGAGCAGCCGATCGTCCGTCACGGCCCCTACGACTTCCCCGAGATCGACGAGTCTGCCGCACCCGCG
Organism: uncultured Myxococcales bacterium; assembly: GCA_964520965.1. Lineage (GTDB taxonomy): Bacteria > Myxococcota_A > Bradymonadia > REDH01 > REDH01 > CAZFPM01. The sequence goes on along the minus strand of CAZFPM010000234.1, from coordinate 4,387 downwards.
CGGCACTGACCCCCCGACCCCTTCCGACCGAGCCGTCGCGCCCAGGCGCGTCAACAGCCAACGGCACCGCATGAGCACAGCAGCCGAGCACGCGGACGGGCGCCAATCCCCGTTCCTCCAGCACCACTTCCACTCCATGGTCCAGCAGGCCTCGGCGGCCAAGCTGGGGATGTGGCTGTTCCTGGCGCAGGAGGTCCTCTTCTTCAGTGGCCTCTTCTGCTTCTACATCATCTTCCGGTACCAGCATCCGGACACGATGCAGTTTGCGTCGGAGCACCTCCTGGACAAGCGGCTCGGCGGCATCAACACCGTCGTCCTGCTCTTCAGCTCCGTCACGATGGCGCTCGCGGTCCGGGCGGCGCAGCTCGGAGATCGGAAGGCACAGGTCCGCAACCTGATCATCACGATCGCCTGCGCCTGCATCTTCCTCGTGGTGAAGTACTTCGAGTACTCGCACAAGATTCACGTCGGCGCCGTGCCCGGCTACGCGTACAGCTACGCTGGCGAGATCCCAGGCGCTCCCCAGACCTTCTTCGCGCTCTACTTCTGCCTGACCGGCCTGCACGGCATCCACGTGCTCGCAGGCATCTTCGTCCTGCTCTGGATCCTCAAGCGCGCCAACCGTGGTGACTTCGACCCCGGGTACTACGCGCCGATCGAGCTCACCGGGCTGTATTGGCACCTGGTCGACCTGGTCTGGATCTTCCTCTTCCCGCTCCTCTACCTCGTGAAGTGACCGAGGTCGCCTCCGCCTCGCACCCACAGGGAACGCACATGGCCGCACACACCGAACCACAGTACGACGAGCTCGGGCACCACATCTCGTCCGCGCGGGTGTACTGGATCGTCTTCGGCGCGCTCGTCGTCTTCACGGGCCTGACCTACCTGGTGTCCTTCGCCGACCTCGGGCCGGCGTCGCTCCCGGTCGCCATGCTGGTCGCCGCCGTGAAAGCGTCGCTGGTCTGCGCCTTCTTCATGCACCTGAAGTACGACACGAAGTTCAACGTGCTCGTCTTCACGTCGTCGTTCTTCTTCATGGCCGTCTTCTTCGCGTTCACGATGTTGGACGTCGGCTCTCGGGCCTTGATCGACCCGATCGAGGGCCATGGGGTCATCGAGCACCGCGAGGCTCTCGCTGCGCAGATGGCTGCGGCCGCCGAGGTCGCGTCCGACACCGAGGCCGAAGCCGCGGACACCGACGCAGCGGCCGCCGAAGAGGCTGCGCCCGCCGTCGCCGCCCCCCCGACCGACCCCGCCGCGGCCAATCCGCCGGCCGCGGAACCTGTCGCTCCTACCCCCGCTGCTCCAGCCGAGGCCCCGGCCCCCGGCCACTGAGCGTAGGGATGCCGCCCCGACGGCACGCGTCCATTGCCACGGGGCCGCCCAATCAGGGCCGGCCCCGAGCCGTTTCGTGAGCCCCGGTAACATGCGCAAGCCGCTACAGGAGTTCGGGCGCGCGTTCCTGGCCGTCGGCGTGTTGTGGGCCGTGCTGGGGTTGTTCGGCGGCCGCTTCTGGATCGGAGAGCTGGCCGTGAACCTCTCCTTCCAGACTGGGATCGCGCTGCTACTCGCCGCCGCGCTGCTGCTCGCCGGTCGAGCGCACAAGGCGCTCGTGGCCCTAGCGTTGCTGCTCGGGGTGTTGCATCTCGCCCCGGCCGTCGTCCTCCGCATACAGGCTCCGCTCGGCCCGGCAGAAGGCGTCCCGGCGCGGCTCGCGGTCGCCAACCTGATGTCCGGCAATCGCGACGGAGATGCGCTCATCGCGTGGCTCGACAGCCACGAAGCCGACGTGCTGGTGCTCTTGGAGGTCGACGGACACTGGAGCGGCGTGCTGGAGTCCGAGGCGTTCCGGAGCGGGTATCCCGAGCGGGTGATCATCCCCCGTGCAGGACAGTTCGGAATCGCGCTGTTGTCGCGTCACCCGATCATCCACCACGTCGTCCATGACTACGCGCTCCCGTCGGTGCCCTACGTCGAGGCCTGGCTCGACGTGGACGGATGCCCGCTCCACGTGCTCGCGGTGCACGCGTTCCCTCCGGTGACCCCCGCGGCGCTGGGTGCGCGCGACGGGGAGCTCGACGCGGTTGCGGCCAGGGTGGTCCCGGACGCACTCACCATCGTCGCCGGCGATCTCAACGCGACGCTCTACTCTCCGGCCTTGCGGCGCCTGCGACGGGAGACCGGACTGCGTGACTCGCGCCGCGGCTTCGGCCGACAGCCGACCTGGATGCCGTGGCTCGGCCCGCTGGGCCTCGACCTTTGCCAGGCGATGGTCAGCGAGACGATCGGCGTGGTCTCGCGATTCCGCGGACCGCGATTCGGTAGCGACCATCGACCGGTGTTCGTCGACGCCCGGCTCGACTACGATGCCTGCGCCGCGACCGGTGTTCCCGACGCAACGACTCCAGCTGAAGAACCTCTCGAAGGTTCGACACTCCCGATCCACGATGAACGACCAGAAGATCCGTGAATCCGTCTCCGAGTACTACGGCGAGACGCTCCAGGGTTCGGACGACCTGAAGACCAACGCGTGCTGCGCCTCGGACGCGCCGCCGCGCCATGTCGTCGCAGCGCTCGAGAACGTGCACGACGAAGTCCTGACACGCTTCTACGGCTGCGGATTCCCGATTCCCGAGGCGCTCGACGGCGCGACGGTGGTCGATCTCGGGTGCGGCACCGGTCGCGACGTCTTCGTGCTCGCGCAGCTCGTCGGTGCCGGCGGACACGTTCACGGTATCGACATGACGGCGCCACAGCTTGCGCTCGCCCGCGAACATCTCGACTGGCACATGGAACGCTTCGGCTACGACGCGCCAAACGTGACGCTCCACGAAGGCTTGATCGAAGACCTCTCGATGCTCGCCGACGCGTCCGTGGACCTCGTCGTGTCGAACTGCGTGGTCAACCTGAGCCCGCGCAAGGACCTCGTTCTCGCCGAGGTCTTCCGCGTGCTGAAGCCGGGCGGCGAGTTCTACTTCAGCGACGTCTTTGCCGACCGTCGTCTCCCCCCGGAGATCGCCAATGACCCGATCCTCTACGGCGAGTGCCTGGGCGGCGCCCTCTACGACGGCGACTTCGTCAGCATGGCGAAGCGCGCCGGCTTCGGCGACCCGCGCGAGGTGACCCGGGTGCCGATCGAGCTGCAGAGCGACGATTTGGCAGACCGGGTCGGGGCGGCCCGCTTCGTGTCGGCGACCTACCGCCTCTTCCGCCTCGCGGGTCTCGACGACCAATGCGAGGACTACGGCCAGATCGCGACGTACCGGGGCACGATCCCGGAGTCCGGCCCGCTCTTCCAGCTCGACGACCACCACGTCTTCGAGCAGGGCCGCCCGGAGCGCGTCTGCGGGAACACGGCGTCGATGCTTGCCGACACCCGCTTCGCGAGTCACTTCGACGTCGTCGGTGATCGCACGGTGCACTTCGGACGCTTCGACTGCGCGGCGACGATGGCGGCGACTGCGTACGCCGACTCGGCGGAGGGCGGCGCCTGCTGCTGAGGGCCGGCGCCGGGATGCGTGGGCTTCACGAGGGGCAGGGGGATCGCAGAGTCGAGGGTCTTGGGTTGCGTCAGGGGTGTAGACCGGCTCTGCGAGCCGGGGGCGAGATAGGATCTCGTCCTTGATGGCGTATGGCCCTGACTTTGCGACCGCCCTGTCACGAGGGGTCCCGGCGTTGCTCGCGCCGGACTCATGGCGCTACCATGCGCCGTCGGATCCGACCCCGGGCCGGGGTCGGGTCGTGCGCCCATCGGTCCATTGCGTCGACGACCTGGCCGCCGACGCGGAGAACGCCTGCGGCGGCTGCGCCCCACTCGACGCCGTACCGGGCGAGCCTTGTGGCGCCTGCGACACGGGTGTCTGGGTCTGTGACCCGGAGGACGAGTCGGTGAGCTGCGTCGGGGAGCGTCCCAGCGACGGGGAGAACGCCTGTGGCGGGTGCACGGCCCTGGACGGCGCCCCCGGAGACCCCTGCGGCACGTGCGACACCGGGGCGTGGACCTGCGCCGAGGACGGCGAGTCCGTGACCTGCGCCGGCGACCTCGGCGAGGTCGCGGAGAACGCCTGCGGCGGGTGCGCCTCCCTCGACGCCTCGCCGGGCGACCCGTGCGGCGCTTGCGACGGCGGCACGTGGAGCTGCGCCGACGATGGCGACTCCCTGCTCTGCGAGGGCGCCGGCGCGGAGAACGCCTGCGGCGGCTGCACGCCACTCGCCGGCACCCCGGGAGACGCCTGCGGGGCCTGCGATTCGGGCGCGTGGACGTGTGCCGGCCATCGCGAAGCGGTCGTGTGCTCCGGCGACCTGGGCGCCGAAGCGGAGAACGCCTGCGGCGGCTGCGTCACGCTCACGCATTCCCCCGGCGTGCCCTGCGGGACCTGCGACTCGG
>CAZFPM010000233.1:0-9247 GCA_964520965.1 uncultured Myxococcales bacterium | reverse complement strand
ATCCCGCAAGCGCTCCCGGTGAGCGTCAGCTCAAGCGCCCCCCTGAACGGTTACCTTATATCCACCCCGCGGACGAAGTGTGAGACACTGGTCCCACATCATCCAACCAGCGATGTGGCTGTCATGTCGAACTACACGATCGAACTCGTGCAGCTCCCTCCGCAGCGTGCCCTCGTCACGCGTGGTGAAGCACCGCCCCACGAACTGGGGCAGGTGCTGGGCCACATCTTCCCAACCATCGCCGCATACATCGCGGACAAGGGCCTCACGACCGCCGGACCGCCCCACTTGCTCTACCTCTGCATGAGCGACGTGTTCGAGTTCGAGGCCGGCATCGCGGTCGTCGAGAACGATCGCGGCAAAGGCGACATCGTGATCGGTCACCTGCCCGGAGGCGCGGTCGCGAAGACGGTGCACGTCGGCCCCTACGAGGAGCTCGGCGCAGCGCACGAGGCGTTGGTCGCCTGGGCGACCGAACACGGTTACGACGTGATGGGGCCAGCGTGGGACGTCTACGTGAACGATCCCGCCGAGGTCGTCGACCCCGCCCGCTACGAGACCTGCGTCCACCTGAAGGTCGCAAAGCTCGGCTGACTCGAGGCGCTTGGAAGGGGCTTCGCCACCGTCGCCGAGACCCGGAGATCAATCCGGGATCCGCTCCATGTGTTCGCGCACCGCGTGCACGACCGTCGACGGGCGCTCGAGCAACACGAAGTGCGTTCCCAGCGGAATCCGGAGGTGGCGGGCGCCGGGGATTCGGCGGGCCATCTGCCGAGACTGGTAGGCCGGCGTGAGGTAGTCCAGGCTCCCGCTCATCACGAGGGTGGGCTGCCGCACCTGAGGCAAGAGGTGGTACGCCGAGTGGGCGAGCCGCACACCGTCGTCGGTGATGACGGTCGCGGTTCGCACATCTGCCAGAACGGCTTCGGAGGGCTCGACGTACCCGTGAGTCAATGCGAACGCGCTCGTCACGTGCGCAGCCGATCGGCCACGCGATGCGATGCCCAGCCTGACAGACCCGAACCTCGCGTTGACCGGCCTCTTCTCAGCGGGTATCACGGTCGAGATGACGCGGCAGCTCCACACAACGCGCGACAGGTCCCGATTCGCGGCGTGGGCCCTTCTGATCGGATTGCTCCTCGGGCAGCTCGGTCTGGGACCCGGCGTGGTCGCGGCCGGGCTCGGCGGCGCCACCGACGACTGCGACGAGCCCTGCCCGTGCGAAGCGCTCGCCGCCGCCGAGGACCGCCACGACCCGCAAGAGCACCCCTGCTCGGACGAAGGTCCCGGCGAAGAATGCCCGCCCAACTGCGACGAGTGTGCTTGTTGCGCCGGCATCGCCGTCGCCGTTGCGCCGAGCTCGGTGTCCGGCCCGGAGTCGTCGGCGGGAGCATCGACGATCGCCCCCCGGGAAGCCTCGGCTGTCGGGGTGACCGACCGCATCTTCATCCCTCCCGAACTCCTCGCCGCCTGAAACCGGGCGGTCGTGCGGGCACGGTCGATGGCAGCGAGGGCGACGAACACCTCGCGTCTGACTGCGCCCCTCGCCGTTGGAGAGCCGCGCGCGCGCCCGTCGTGCACGAGGCGAGCTGGAGTGCCGCGCCGCGACACTCCGACACCACGAGGAATACGAGATGAACCCGAGCCCGAACACGTCTCTCGTCGTTGCCGTCGCATTGTCGACTGCATTGGCGGCAGCCGCCTGCCAGAACGGACAGACCCCGCAGTCTTCGACCGGCGGTCCGCCCCCCGAGGAGTCGGGGAGCGAAGAGGCTCCCGTCGCGTCAGCGACCCACGCTGCGGCGGAAGCGCCGAGGGTCGGCGACCCGGCAGATTGGTGCGCGGGTCATGGGGTCCCGGAGTCGAGTTGTACCGTGTGCAACCCCGGTCTGGTCGAGCAGTTCCGGTCTTCGGGAGACTGGTGCGCTGGACACGGTTACCCGGAATCGGTCTGCCCCTTCTGCAACCCGATGCAGCCGCCGGGGACCGCCGTATCGACCGGCGAGGGTGGGTCCAGCGCCGTCGCGGCCGGGACCCGCATCCGCTTTCGCTCCACCGCCGTCGAGCGGGCGGCCGGCATCGAGACCGTGCCCGCGACCACCGACACCATGGGCATCGGCGTCGAGACGACCGCCCGCATCGACTTCGACCGTAACGCCCTCGCCGAAGTGCGGTCCTCCGTGCCGGGCATCGTTCGGGACGTCTCCGTCGACCTGGGACAGACGGTCGCCGCCGGCGACGCCCTGTTCACGGTCGAGAGCGCGCACGTCGGCGACCTGCAGGCCCGGCGGAGTGCGGCCCGGGAGCGGGTCGAGGTGGCCAGGGCCAACCTCTCGCGTCAGCAGGGGCTCCGCGAGGGGGCCGTCGTGTCCCAGCGCCAGGTCGAGCTCGCTCGCCAGGACGCCGAAGCCGCAGACGCCGAGCTGCGCTCCATCGACCAGGCACTGCGCATCTCCGGGGCTCCGCGCGGTGGGCGCACGGGCCAGTTCATCGTACCGGCACCGATCGCCGGGTCCCTCGTGCGCCGGCCCGGCATGGTCGGCACATTCGCCGGGGAATCCGAGTCGCTGGCGACGATCGCGGACACCACGACGATGTGGGCGCTGCTCGACGTGCCGGAGTGGGACGCGTCCGCCGTGCGGTCCGGCCAACGGGTCGAGGTGCACGTCGACGGTGTCCCGGACCGGGCCTTCGTCGGCACGGTGACCTGGCTCGCATCCGAGGTCGACCCGCGGACCCGGACCGTCGCCACCCGCGCCGAGCTCGAAAACCCGGACGGGTTGCTGCGCGCCGGGCAGTTCGCCCGCGGAACGGTTCACTTGGAGTCGCCCGCTGGTGCGACGACGGTGCCTCTGGTCGCGGTGCAACGGGTCGGCGACGCCTCCGTCGTCTTCGTGCGAACGGAGGAGGGCGTCTACGAGCCGAGAACCGTGCAGCCCGGTCGCAGCGACGGCCGGCGGGTGCAGATCGGCGGCGACGTGCACGCTGGTGACGCGGTCGTGACGACCGGTGCCTTCCTGCTGCGCACCGAGCTCAGCCGCGACAGCATCGGTGCCGGCTGTTGCGAGGTCGAAGCGCCGAGAGGGGACTGACCCATGCTCAACCGGCTCATCGATCTCTCCCTGCGGTATCGCGGCATCGTCTTCCTCGCGTCGGCGATCCTCGTCGTCGCCGGGCTCGTGTCGTTTCGGCACCTGCCCTTCGACGCCTACCCCGACACCACGCCGGTGCAGGTCGCGGTCAACACGGTCGCGCCCGCGCTCTCCCCGCTGGAGGTAGAGCGGCAGATCACCTTCCCGTTGGAACAGGCCATCGGTGGCCTGCCGGGCCTCGTCGAGGTTCGCTCCGTCTCCAAGTTCGGGTTCGCCCAGATCACGGCCATCTTCGACGATGGCACCGACGTCTACCTCGCGCGGCAGGTCGTGTCCGAGCGGATTCAGGCCGTCGAGCTCCCCGAAGGCGTCGGCCGGCCCTCCCTCGGGCCCGTCTCCACCGGGCTCGGCGAGGTCTTCCAATACCTCGTCGAGAGTGACGAGCTGTCGGCGCAGGAGTTGCGGACGCTGCACCACTGGGTGGTCCGCCCGCAGATGCTGCAGGTGCCCGGCGTCGCCGAGATCAACACCTGGGGCGGCTACGAGAAGCAATTCCACGTGGTCTTTGCACCCGACCTGCTGATCAAGTTCAGCCTCACCCTCGACGACGTCGCCGAAGCGCTCCGCCGCAACAACGCCAACGTCGGCGGTGGGGTCCTCGACCGGGGCGGCGAGGCGCAGATGGTCCAAGGCGTCGGGTTGGCCCGTGGCGTAGCGGATCTCGAGCGCATCGTGATCGCCGCCTGGGATGGCGTGCCGATTCGCGTCCGCGATGTCGCTCGCGTCGAAGAAGGACACGAGGTGCGACGTGGCGCCGTGACCGCCGAGGGGCGGGGCGAGGCAGTGCTCGGGCTCGGATTCATGCTCATGGGCGAGAACAGCCGCGAGCTCACGGCCCGCCTCGAAGAGCGCCTGCGCGACGTGCAGGCCAGCCTGCCCGAGGGTGTACGGCTGGAGCCCGTCTACAGCCGCACCGCGCTCGTCGACCAGGTCCTGCGCACTGTGCGCGACAACCTCCTCGAAGGGGCGCTTCTGGTCATCGCCGTCCTCTTCGTTTTCCTCGGCAACCTGCGGGCCGGGGTGATCGTCGCGCTGGCGATTCCGCTGTCGATGCTTTTCGCCTTCAACGCGATGCTGCGCTTCGGCATCGCCGGCAGCCTGATGAGCCTCGGGGCGATCGACTTCGGGCTCGTCGTGGACAGCTCGGTCATCATGGTCGAGAACGCCGCCCGGCGTGTGGCGGAGGACACGAGCGGCCGCAGCGTGCGGGAGGTCGTACGCGACGCGGCGGTCGAGGTCCGCCGGCCCACGCTCTTCGGGGAGCTGATCATCGCCATCGTCTACCTGCCGATCCTGGCTCTGGAGGGGGTCGAGGGGAAACTCTTCCAGCCGATGGCGGCGACCGTCATCTTCGCGCTGGCCGGGTCGATGATCTTGTCGTTCACGTTGATGCCGGCCCTGGCGAGCCTGGCGCTGAAGCGCCGGAAGGGACATCGGGACAACCTCCTCGTGCGCGGCCTCCAGCGGGCGTATCGACCGGTCTTGGGTTGGGTGCTGGCGCAGCGCGTGCTGGTGCTTGGCCTCGCCGCGTTGGTGCTCGCCGGCGCCGGCCTGCTCGCGACCCGCCTGGGGTCCGAGTTCGTGCCCCGGCTGCGTGAGCAGGCCATCGTGATCAACACGGTGCGCCTGGCCGGCGTCTCCCTGGACGAGTCCGTTCGCTACGGCACGCAGATCGAGCGGCTGCTCCTGGAGGAATTCCCCGACGAGATCGCCCACGTGTGGACGCGGACGGGCACGGCCGAGGTCGCCACCGACCCAATGGGACTCGAGGTCTCCGACGTCTTCCTCACCCTCACGCCGCGCGATCACTGGCGTCGCGCGGAAACCCAGGACGCGCTCATGCAGGCGATGAGCGAGATCCTCGAAGACATGCCGGGCATGCGCGCGATCTTCACCCAGCCCATCGAAATGCGCATGAATGAGATGATCGCCGGCATCCGCGCCGACGTCGGCATCAAGCTCTTCGGCGATGACTTCGACGTGCTGCGCGACCGGGCCGACGAGATCCAGCGTGCCGTCATGATGGTGCCCGGCGCCGAAGACGTCACCGTGGAGCAAGTCACCGGGCAGCCGATCCTGCGCATCGAGGTCGACCGCGACGCCGTCGCCCGCTTCGGCATCGCCGCCGACGAGGTCCTCGGCCTCGTGGAGTCTCTCGGCACCCGCCGGGTCGGCGAGATCGTCGAGGGCCAGGCGCGCTTCGACCTCGTGCTGCGGCTCGGCGATCGCTACCGAGACGACCCACGACAGCTCGAGCGCCTGCTCGTCACTGCCCCCGACGGACAGCGGGTTCCGCTCTCCCAACTCGCCGACATCGCCGTCGTCGAGGGGCCGTCGACCATCAACCGCGAGTGGGCTCGGCGACGCATCACCGTGCAGGCGAACGTCCGCGATCGCGACGTCGGATCGTTCGTCGCCGACGTCCGGCGCGCCATCGCCGACATCGAGCTGCCGGCTGGTTACTACGTGCGCTACGGCGGCCAGTTCGAGCACCTGGAACGGGCCCAGCAGCGGCTGACGATCGTGGTACCTCTGGCGCTCTTGCTGATCTTCTCGCTCCTATACGTCACGTTCGGGCGAGCCCGCGATGCCCTACTCGTCTTCACCGGTGTTCCCTTCGCCGCCGTGGGGGGCGTGGCTGCGCTCTCGTTCGCCGCGATGCCGTTTTCGATCTCCGCCGGGGTCGGGTTCATCGCCGTCTCCGGGGTCTCCGTGCTCGGCCAGCTCGTGCTCGTGTCCCGGGCCCGCCAGCTCATGGACGCCGGGCGCGACCTCGCCCAGGCCACGCGTGAGGCCGCCGAGACGCGGCTCCGCCCCGTGCTGATGACCGGGCTCGTCGCAGCGCTGGGCTTCGTGCCCATGGCGCTGAACACCGGCGTCGGCGCCGAGGTCCAGCGCCCGCTCGCGACTGTCGTGATCGGCGGCGTCGTCACCTCGATGCTGGCGACGCTGATCGTGTTGCCCGCGCTCTACACCGCCTTCGGCGCGCCGGTATCGGCCGAGGACGAGGAACCGCTTCCACGGGAGTGATCGCAGGGGGGGTCGCAAATCGGTCGCAGTCGTCGTATTCGGTGTTCTCCGACCTGGGCGCTGCGCCGCATCGCGACGACGCCTTTCGAGGACTCGGACACCACAGCGACGACGCCATGATCGACCGAGAGCTGATCCGCGAGAACCTGGGCAACTGCCTGGAGGATGCCTCCCACCTCGGCCTCCCCGGACATCGGCGGGGCAAGGTCCGCGACACCTTCGATCTGGGCGACCGGCTCGTGCTGGTCACCACTGACCGCCAGAGCGCGTTCGACCGCGTGCTCGCGGCAATTCCGTTCAAAGGCCAGGTGCTCAACCAGGTCAGCGCGTTCTGGTTCGAGCAGACCGCCGACATCGTGGCCAATCACGTGCTCGACGTGCCGGACCCGAACGTCACCGTCGGTCGCAAGGGGCGGGTCGTCCCCATCGAGTTCGTCGTCCGCAGCTACCTGACCGGGTCGACCAGCACGAGCATCTGGAAGAACTACCAGTCCGGCATGCGCGATTACTGCGGGCACTCGCTGCCCGACGGAATGGTCAAGAACCAGAAGCTCGAGCGCGCCATCGTCACGCCGACGACCAAGGACGACGAGCACGACGAGCTCACCTCCGGCGATGCGCTCGTCGACAGCGCGGTCGTCGACCGGGCGACCTGGACTCGCATGGAGGAGATCGCGCTCTCGCTCTTCGCACGCGGCCAGGAGATCGCGGCGAAGAACGGACTGATCCTCGTCGACACGAAGTACGAGCTGGCTTGGGACGACGAGGGTCGGATCATGCTCATCGACGAGATCCACACCCCCGACTCCAGCCGCTACTGGATCGCCGACAGCTACCGCGAGCGCTTCGACGCCGGACAGGAGCCCGAGAACATCGACAAGGAGTTCCTGCGGCTCTGGTTCGTCGACAACTGCGATCCATACAAGGACGAGGTTCTGCCGGAAGCCCCGGCCGAGCTCGTGGTCGAACTCTCGGCGCGCTACCAGCGGCTCTACGAGATGATCACCGGCCGCGACTTCTCGCCTGTGGGCGACCCGCCGATCGCCGAGCGGCTTGTGGCGAACCTGGCGAAGCTGGGCTGAACCGCAGCCGCCGGCGCGGCTTGCCTCTGAGACCCACCGTCGGCTTCTGAGCGGAGCTCGCGGCACCCGGAAACGGCCCGGCGACGTGCGCCGGTCGCAGCGCTGGATCGGCCGTCGTCGAACTGAAGCGTTCGCTCCGCCGAGAACGACCACATGAAGCGTTCGCTTCTTTTGGTGGACTCGAATGAAGCGATCGCTTATTGTCGGGCCGCGATCTGAAGCGAACGCTTCCCAGGGCGGACCATGAAACGGCAGGCCGGACAATACGAGCGCAGCACCGTAGCGGGCGAGGAGATCAGCGCCTTCATCCCGTTCCCGCTGCCGCCTCGCGATCCTCCGCTCGACCTCGAGGGAGAGCTCGCTCCACTGCTCGCCCGAGCGCGTGAGCAGGTGCGCCTGCTCGACCTCGCCGGCGACCTCGTGCCCTCGGTGGAGTGGTTCGTATACGCCTTCGTGCGCAAGGAGGCAGTGCTTTCGGCCCAGATCGAAGGGACGCAAGCAACCCTGATGGACCTGCTCGCGGTCGAGGCCTCCGGCGGGGCGCCGGTGGACGCTGACGTGGAGGAGGTCTGCGGCTACGTCGACGCGCTCGACTTCGCGTGGGATGAGCTCGGCCAGGATGCCGGCCTGCCCATCTCGATGCGGCTGCTGTCGGAGACCCACCGGCGGCTGCTCAGCGGCGCTCGGGGCGCCCAGAAACAGCCGGGCGAGGTGCGCCGGTCACAGAACTGGGTCGGCGGCACGCGTCCCGGGAACGCGAGCTTCGTTCCGCCGCCGCCTCATCGCCTGGATGAGCTGCTGAGCGAGTTCGAACACGCCATCCACGACGAGAGCGACCTGCCGCCCCTCGTCCGGATCGGGCTCCTTCACGTGCGGTTCGAGACGCTGCACCCCTACCTGGACGGCAACGGCCGCCTTGGGCGGTTGCTCATCACGCTCCTGCTACGCCATTGGGGCCTGCTCTCGCGGCCGCTGCTCTACCTCAGCCTCTTCCTCAAGACCCACCGTCAGGAGTACTACCGTCGCCTCGGCGCGGTCCGAACCGACGGCGACTGGGAGGGGTGGCTCGCGTACTTCCTCGAGGGCGTCGCCGTCGTCGCGGAGGAGGCCGTCACCACGGCGCGGCGGCTCCACGCGATTGTCGGGGAGAGCCGTGATCGTCTCTTGGGACGCGACGACGTGACGGTGTTCAGCCTGCGGCTCTTTGAGCTGCTTCCACAACACCCCGTCGTCACGGTGAACCGCGTCGTCGACCTGCTCGGCTGTTCGCGGCCCGCGGCCGCCAAAGCGCTGCGCGTGCTCGAAGCCGCGGAGGTCTTGCACGGCCTCGATGACCGCAAGAAGAACCGGGCGGTGGTGTTCGAGGAGTACCTCGATCACCTGCGCGAGGGGACCGACGTGACGGTGTGAGCTCGAGCGATCACGATCGCGGCGTTCTCTGACGCATTCCCCAGCCGCGCCGCAGGGGACTGGGTGTCGAGAACTCGTACGAGAAAGTCCAGGTTTCGCTGACCGGGAGCCGGGCAGGTCGTCTCAGCTCGGCGTTCTTCCGCTTCGGGCCCCGTGATCCGTGCCTTGCTCGGGGCAGCTCACGAGATTCGGCTCAATCCAGGTCCGACACATTATAGCGACTGGCCTCGCCGTACTTCTCGCAGAGCTCATTCACTTCCTTCTTGAGCTCGATCATGTCCAGCTCGCGACCGATCGCGAGTTGCGTGAATTCCTCGTGTTCGAGGCTGGTAACCGTTCAGGGGGGTGCTTGAGCTGACGCTCGCCGGGAGCGCTTGCGGGATTACGGGTCGAACGGGTCGAACGGGCGATCTTTGGGCTGGACGCGTGGATCTTGTTGTGATCTACGATCCCGGTGCCGATTGATGAGTCCATAGCCACACGTTTGACGGTTCTCGAGCGCGGACTTGCGGAGCGTGAAGCCGTCATTGCCTCTCAGCAGGCCGAGATCGCGTCTCAGCAGGCCGAGATCGC